>NZ_JAURXB010000056.1 GCF_030654605.1 Bradyrhizobium sp. | reverse complement strand
GCATTTTGTCTTGTCGAAGAAGGTCAGCTCGGCGAAGGCGTCGTTGGAATGCTGCTCCCACTTCGTCTTGGGCACCTCGACCCACTTGCCCTTGCTGTCCTGCATCAGCACCCGGAAGTCGCGGTCGGTGTTGATCGGATTGGCCGTCTTGCCCGGGGTGCGGAAGTCGTGGACGACAAGCTTCTTGTCGGCGAGCTCGGGACTCGTCTTGCGCAGCCGCTCCAGCAGCAGCTGGTCGTGCGGCTTGTAGACTTCGTTGCGCAGCGTGTTGTTGAAGGCCTCCTGGGTCGATGCCGATCCGCTTTGCTTGAGCGCCCGCACCTGATGCGGGTTCTTCTGCACCTCCAGCACGTCGGTCAGCGAGGCGCGCATCCGGCCGGAACCGTCGACATGGACGCCCTGGTCCAGCGTGCCGAGATTCTTGCGCATCTTCTCGACCAGGTCGGCGGCGACCTGCGAGCGTCGGCTCGCTTGCGCCAGTAGATCCGTCGCGCCATCGGCAGCACCGGCGACCGCCTTCTTGCCGGCCCGCCAGGCCTCGCCGGCATAGCCGGCGCCGTAATGGATCACCTTGCCGAACAGGACGTCGGTCACCGCTGCCTTGACCCCCGCTGTCGCGATGTCGAGAACGCCGCCACCGGCACGGGCCGCGTCGCGCATCGCGAGCGAGCTGCCGACCGCCGAACTGGCCCAGCCCTTGGTCAGGATCGCATCGAGCGCCGCCGCGCCGGTCTGCAGCAGCGTGTCCTGCGCGGCGTCCTTGTAGGTATAGGTCGGGGTGTAGCCCTCGCGCATCTGGTTGCCGATCACGTCGGCGAGCGGGATCAGCTTCTCAAGACCCTTGCGGTAGTCCTTGTCGGCGGGCGTCGTCAGCAGCCGGTCGCTGAGTTCGTCGAACAGGCCGGAGCGGGATTCGTCGAGAAGCGCATCGACGCCCTCGCGGCCGTGCTGGTCGCCGAGCGCGCCCAGCAGTTCGTCGCGCGCCTTGAAGTAGGTGCGCATTTCCGCGCCTTTCTGACGGGTTGCGGCGATCTTGCGCTGGAGTTCGACGACATCCTCATCCGGCCGCTGCATGTCGGTAAGGTCCGACTTCGCCCTGTCGGCGAGCCAGGCCTGATTGGCCTTGTCCTGCTCATAGGTGTTGCGGCCGACGAAGCCGTGCGAGTAGTCGCTCCACACCTCGCCGCGCGCGTTGACGTCGCCGTCGCGCGGCAGCGGAGGCGGGGCAGGCGGCGTCTCGCTGACCGGCCGCACAAAACCGCCGCGCTCCGCCGAATAGATCTCGCCGCCCTCGTTGCGCGCGCCGTCGACCGGATCGAACGTCGCCACCCCACCCTTCTCACTATACTTCCAGCCCAGCGCCTCGTACTTGCGCTTCCACGCATCGAAGGGATCCTCCGGCACATGCCCGCGCAGCAGGCCGCTCCCGGCATCGAACGCGTCGCGACGACTGACGCCCGCCGTCCGCAGCATCAGCAGCGACGCAAGGGCTGCGAGGCTACCGGTGATGGCGATGGCGCCGCTGGTCTCGACCGCCGACCAGATATCATTGAAGTCGACCGGCTGCTGGCCGGAGTCAGCGGATTGATTGGGATCTGTCCGGCTCGCGTCCGGTTGGCCGGAGCGGGATGAATCGCGGCGCCCGCCGGATTGTTTTTCCACGTTGCTGATGCCGTAGCCCAGCGATTGATAGTAATTGCGCACCGCCGCATGCCATTGCAGGGCAACCGCGAGGAGCTCGGCGTCCGTCGGCAACGGCTGCACGATCACCGGCCTCGGCCGGCCGACCCCCCAATCCCTAACCGGGTGCCCGTTCAGGTAAATGTCAGAGTGAATTCGGCCTTCGACAATTGAATATTCAAACCGATTATAGCGATCGTTATCAGTACTATGCACCTTCAGGAGAATAACGATGTTGCCCTGCCTGAACACATTGCATTTGTATCGCTCATGTCTCTTGGCGAGTTCGATGCATTGCTCGGTGCTGGATTGGATCCCGGATTGTGCCCAATGATCGAACTCAAGAACTGACGGAAAGATCGCAACATCGATCGAGTTGTCGCTCTTGCTTCGACGAAGACTCTCGGGGTAGGGCTTGACGTAATGGCTGGGCTTGTCCCGGTTCATGTCCTGCTCGAGTACAAAACCGGGCGGCGCAAATTCGGGCGGAATCGGTTTGTAGCCGTAGTCCAGTGCAGCAGCCGTTTCGATCCGAAAGCTTCCGGCGAGCAGCGCCAGCAGCAGAAAAAATCCCCTTCTCCAGCCCATCGCGTTCACTCCGCGAAGCCGATGGTCTCGAGCACATGAGTAAAGATGTTGCTGCTGGCGGCGTAACGGGCTTGCGGCGCGCCGAAGGTGACGAAGTAGAAGACCTGGCCGGCGTCGATGATGGCGACGTCCTCGCGCAGAAGATCCGGCGAATCCGAGCCGGAAAACTGCATCGAGAACACGATGGCCGGCCGCAACGCGATCTGCGTAGTGCGCTCGCTGAGCAGGCGGTAGTTGTCGGCGCCTTCGGAGAGCCTGGTCTTGATGATCTTGGCCTCGCTCGCCAGCGTCGCTTTGGCGGCGCGGCGCTCGGCGCGGAAGGTGACATGGAGGACGTCCTCGCCGTCGGCCTCCAGTCCCTGGAAGTCGATCACGTTCGGCTCGGGCATGGCCGAGTTGGCCGAGGAGGACCACGCCCATTTCGCCGGCACTTCCGCCGATACGCCGGCCTTGCCGCCATAGCCGGGAAGGCGCATGCCCATCCCGATGGAATCGAAGCGCCGCCACAAGGGCTTGCCCGCATCGGGTGTCTTCGCTTCCGGCGCCTTCGCTTCGGGTTGTTTCGATGCGGCCTGCTTCGTCTCGGGCTTCGTTGCCACGGGCGATAGCGGCGAACCGGCCGCGTTCGCGGCCTTTTCGGGAATCGCGGGATCGACGCGGAAACTCTTGATGATGCGCGCGGCGATCGGCTCGAAAGCTCCGGCTGCCGTTTTCGGATAGGCGATTTCGAGCCGATGGATCATCGTCCCGCCCTCGCTCAGCACCACCCGGCGCACGATGGTGTCGGCCTCTTTGTTGGCCATGACCTGGTACCAGTCCGCGCCATCCTGTTTCACGGCCTCGGCATCGCCGATGTCCAGCACGTCCTCGGCCTGCAATTCCTCGACCGAGAAACTGAGGGCATTGGCGTGGCTGTAGATATGAAAGCGGGCGCCGGCCTTTTCAGCCGTGAAGTTCCGCCCGGCATTGTCGGGCGGCGGCGGCTGGATCGCGAACAGGTCGGCGGGATAGTCGATCATCACGCCATAGCGGGTGTTGGTATAGCCTTCCCACCGGCTCGCCTTGATCGCCATCGTGGCGGAGCCCGCCGGCGGCGTGGCCACGGTGGCGGGTGGAGTAGCGGGCGGCACGGCCTTAGGCGGCGCAGCGGCGGTCGACGACTTCGGCGGCGATGGCGGGGATTGCGGTCCAATCATGATCAGCACGGCTGCGAGAATTGCACCGCCGACCACGAGAGCCGCGACAAGGATGGCGCGCGACTTGCCGAAGTCCGACACCGGCGGCGCCGACGGCGTGGCCGGGGCAGCCTGCTTTGCCTCCACAGCGGCTGCCGGCGGGTTCGACTCGAGCACGGCGGCGCCGCATTTGGTGCAGAACTTCTGGTCGGCCGCCAGTTGGGCTCCGCACCCCGTGCAGAACGCGCTCATCGCCGTTCTCCCGAGGCCGGAATAGCTGCGCGCAGCAGCCGGCGGGCGCGGGCATATCGCGCCAGCAGCCCGAGGCTGTTGCCGACGGCGAGGCCCATGCCGAGAAACGAAACCAGCGCCACGGCGTAGGGTGTCTGCCCGCCCGCCAGCGTCGCGGCCTGCGTCATCAGCAGGGACAACGCCCAGACTGCCAGAAACCAGATGTTGCCGCGCGCCCGTATCGCTTCGCCGTCGATGAACAGCAGGTTGGTCAGCGACCAGCCGATCCCGACCATCGCACCGGCAGCGACGGCGAGCAGAATCGCCGCAGCGGACAGCGGAGCGCCGGCCAGCGCGAAGAAGATCCAGGTGCAGAGCACGCTGACGATCGCACCGATCGCCAGCGACCACGGCGACAGTTTTCGTGCCTTGCGGAAGGTCAGCAGCATGGTGACAATCGACAGCGCGAAAAGCGCCATGCCGATCAACCCGACGACGCGGAACAGCAATGCGCCCGAGGGATCGATGACCAGAAGTACGAACGCTGCGGCCAGTACCGCGACGGTGATGAGCAGCCAGCGCAGCCAACGTGAAGAAATCGATAGTGACACGCCGTGATCCTCCGGCCCTGAAATGACAGGAGCAAAACTAGATCGTGGCCAATACGCCGCCTTGTCCTAGGTCAAGGTGTTGAGCCCGCGCACCCTCGCCGACACGGCCGAAGCCGTTGGCCCCGACGGGGCCAGCAGTCAGTCATGGCTTCCACAGCTCGAAATATTGCGGGTCTTCGACCGGCATGAAGTCGGTGCCCGGCCATTCCTTGAGGTCGACGAGTTGCGGCGGCGCGCCGATCAAATAGCCCAGTTCGGAAATGGAATCGCTGGCGCAGAAGCCGTTGCCCCAACCCACCCGCCAGCCGTCGTGACGTTTGCGCATCCAGAATTGCGCGACGACACTGGCCAGATTCTGTTCGCAGGGCCCGATGGCCCGATCCCATTCCGCCTTGGCAATGGGAACACCGTTCGGGCGCTGCGGATGCACCACCACCCAGGCGAAGCCGGCGGCGACGCGCAGGCTGCTGACTTTGAACTCGACCGGTTTGCCGAATGCCTTTTCAAAAACCGGACGCAGGCCATCGAGGATCGCCCTGCGCTCCGGCGAGCCGGATGGCGGGGTTACGACATCCTTTTGCGCGATCCTGGGCGGCGCCGGCAGCGGAGGCGGATTGACGATCAACTCGAGTTGCTCGTTGGTCCACAAGTCGTCATTCGAGCAGGGTTCGAAACCGGGATCGCCGCGGTTCGCGAGCGCGGTCCACAATTTGTTGTCCGGGCTCCACTGGAAATAGATCTGCATCTCGATCGGCCGGTTGCGGCCGGGGCAGCGTTTCGCCGCCAGCGCCATCGCATCGCCGTCGACCGGCGCGACGCGGAATTGCAGCAGCGCCCGGCCCAACTCACCCCACACCACGCGCCGGTTCACGATCTCGTAGCGCTCCAGATCAAAGCGCTTGTCCTTGTTCCAGCCGTAGCCACCGAGCCAGGTCTCGATCAGCGCCCGGGAGGACGGATCGCGCTCGCTCGACCGCTGCGGCGGCTTGTTGGGCAGCACCACGATCTCGTGTGCCGAGCCGGCTTGCGCCAATCGCATCGCATTGGCTTGCACGGAGGGATGCCGCACCTCACCGGTACCGGTCCGCGCCGCCGCGGGCCAAGCCAGCGCCAGCAGCGCGGCAGCCATCGTAACCCCGATCGGCAGTCTCCGCGAGCGGATGGTCGGTTTGCGTTTCAGAGGCTCGTCGCCTTGCATGCGTGATTTCTAGCGCCGGCAGAACCATCGCCCTTGATCCTGATCAAGACCGCATTGTCCGAGATCAACGCCATGCCTGCCCGGTCGGTGGACAATTCCAGGGTTGAACGTGAGAGAGCCTGCCATGATGATCGAAGTAGCGGAAGTTCGTTCGATTTTTGCCGGAGTCTTGCTGGCAGCCGTGGCCGGAGCGACACCGTTGTGCACGCCGGCTTCCGCACAGGACCTGCGCGCCCATTGCGCCAGGGTCGGCAACGATGACCGCGTCCAACCCATGCCTGGCAATTTGATACCAAACGCGCGGCGGATGTTCGAACTCGCGGCAGAGACGCCGGACTCCTACGTTCAGGCCACCACTTCGATGCGCTGCGCCAGCGGAGCGGTCTGGCTCTGCAGCTACGGCGCGAACCTGGTGTGCGAAAAAGCCGACGTCAGCCGAAGTTCGGACGGGGCGGAACGGTTTTGCAGGCAGAACCCGGATTCGCCGGACGTTCCGATGAGCGCGACCGGCCACGCCACAATCTATGAATGGAAATGCGCTGGCCGAAAGGCGCGTATTGCCCGGCAATCTACCGAGGTCGACGCCCGCGGTTTCATCGCGGAGAACTGGAAGCAGCTGGAATAGTATCGCCATGCCGACGCATGGCACGACCTGACAGACGACTCCGTTCCGGCTGTTGCCTTCAGCGAACGGCGCCTCCATGCTGCCGTCCGGTTTCGTCGTCCCAAAAGGAATACTGAATGAACATCGATCTCACCGGAAAGCTCGCGCTGGTCACCGGCTCGACCCGCGGCATCGGGCTTGCCACCGCGACCGGGCTGGCGCAAATGGGCGCGGAAGTCATCGTCAACGGCCGCGAAACCGCCTCGGTCACTGATGCGATCGCGAAGGTCAAGCAGGCCGTACCGGCCGCCAGGACGCATGCGGCGGTGTTCGATCTCGGCCGAGCCGAGGGCTGCGCCGGGCTGGTGGCGCAATTTCCGCAAGTCGACATTCTCGTCAACAATCTCGGCATCTACGAGCCCAAGGCCTTTTTCGACATCGAGGACGACGACTGGACCAGAATGTTCGAAGTCAACGTCATGAGCGGGGTGCGGCTGACCCGGCACTATCTGAAGCGCATGCTCGAAGCCAAGGATTGGGGCCGCGTCGTGTTCGTGTCCAGCGAATCCGCGATCTTCATTCCGAAGGAGATGGTGCATTACGGCTTCTCGAAAGCCGCCCAGCTGACCATCGCGCGCGGCGCCGCCGAACAGACCAAGGCCACCAACATCACCGTCAATTCGGTATTGCCCGGCCCGACCTGGGTCGAGATGGCGCCGGTCCGGCTTGCCGCACGAGCCAAGGGTCTCGGCACGACGGCCGACGAACTCGCCGCCAAGACCTTCACCGAGCGCCGGCCGGCGTCGCTGCTGCAGCGCTATGCCACACCGGAAGAAGTGGCCAACCTGATCTGCTACGTCTGCTCCAAGGCTTCCAGCGCGACCAATGGCGCCGCCTTGCGCGTCGACGGCGGCATCGTCACCAACCCGTTCTGAGGATCAGGCTGTCGATCGCCGATGCGCCGGGCTCTCACCTCCCGCCGGAAACTCCTGTCAGGAGTCCACCCGTTATCCAGCCATGCAGATAGCCGGCACCTCTGGCCGCCGCGCCCTCAGGATCGTCATGGGTGGCCAACATCGAGCAAAGCACGCCGAACGGAATTCCGCCCGCCGCCTCGTCCCACATCATCGCTTCCTCGGCAGAAAGCTCGCGGAACAACGGTACCACGTCCTGGCGCCAGATCAGGAGGCGGCATGGCTCTGCCAGATCGACCGCATCCGGCGGGGTTTCGTCGTTCTTGAGCGCCCGCCAGACTGCGGATCCATTGGTCGCCAGGTCGAGCCTGATGGCGCTGGGGTGGGCCATGAATTTGAGATCGTGCCAGACCTCCGGAGCAAAGCCGGCCATATCGGCGACGGCAAGCGCCGGTGCATCCTGTGCGTCGAAGGCATCGTTGAGAGCCCTCTCGAGCGCGGCAAGATCGGACAGGATGGGATATTTGCTGTAGGGCGCCGCCTCTTTCAGAAACGCCGGCAGGGCTCGCGGAAACCAGCGCAGATTTGGATGCCGAGAGGGATTTGCCGCAACATAGGCATATGCCATCTCATCGAACATCTCGTCGCCGAGATAGATGTGCAGCAGTTCGTGGTCGTTTCTGACGGCCTCGACCAGCCGTGAACCATAAGCATGCCTGTAGACGCCAAACAGCACGTCACGCTTTTCCCGCGGGCTGTCGAGAATTCCAGCAAGAACCGAATCGTCGCCGGTCAGTATGCCGCGCTGAAATTCACTCTGTTGCCGCGCTAAGTCGCTCATCCCGTCTTCCTGCCCGGCGCCAGGACCTTCCCGGCTATCTCCCGGGTCCGGTTGACTTCGGCCATGAGTTCGTCGAGCGGCGGGATGTTGTCGTCGCGCTCGATCATGGTCGAGACCCGGCCGAAGCGCTTCAACGCCGCAGCGTAGAGATCCCAGACATCCTCGCACACCGGATGATCGTGGGTATCGATGATGTGGGTGCCCATATGGCTGTGGCCGGCCATGTGAAACTGAACCACCCGGTCCGCCGGAATACCGTCGAGGAAGCTGTGCGGATCGTAACCGTGGTTGAAAGCGCTGACATAGACGTTGTTGACGTCGAACAGCAGCCAGCACCCGGAGCGGCGGGAAAGCTCGCTCAGAAACTCCCATTCCGTCATTTCGGAATTGCTGAATTGCACGTAGGTCGAAACATTCTCGAGCACGATGGCACGGCCCAGATAATCCTGAACCAGCTGGACACGGCTGACGACGTGATCGAGTGCTTCGCTGGTGTAGGGTATCGGCAACAGATCGTGCAGGTTCTTGCCATGCACGCCGGTCCAGCACAGGTGGTCCGATATCCATTTCGGTTCGACCCGGCGCGCGAGATCGCGCAGGCCCCGCAGATACTCGAAATCGGGCGGCGCGGTCGAAGCGATCGACAGCGACACGCCGTGCATCACGACCGGATAGCGCTCGCGAATCCTATCCAGCATCCGGAGCGGCTGGCCACCCGGCAGCATGTAGTTCTCGCTGATGACCTCGAACCAGTCGATCGCCGGGTTTCCGCCGAGAATCTCGTCATAATGCTGGGCGCGCAGCCCGAGGCCAAAACCGAGGAACGCCGGCTTGCCCGTATCCATCCGGTGATCCGTCATCGACGGCGACGATTTGGCTGCAATGTTCATTGGGCCTCCGCTGGTGACCCGCCGGCGATGGACGCCGACCGTATTCTGTCATGAGTCCGGGATTCCACAATCGACGATGATCTTGGGGCCCGGCCGAAGCCGGGCCCTTCAACCATGCCGCCGAACCGTCAGCCAGCTACGAACTTGCCCTTTGCAGCGGCGCATTTATCCTTGGTCATCTCTGCGAACCCCTGCCCCTTGCAGGCATTCGCACCCTTGGCAGGCGATTGGCCGCCCTTGCAGGCGCTTTGGCCCTTACAGGCGTTGGCGCCAATGCATTTGCCTTCGCCGGCCGCGTAAGTCGCGGTCGACATGGTGACGCCCGCCAGGAACATGGTGGCGGCGACCGCAGCGATAGCGGCACCGGACTTCGAGCTGAGCTTCATGATGTTTTCCTCCAGACTTGAGTTGGCATTGAAACGGGGACACCATCGAGCCGAGCGGACTGGTCCGGCCTTCAAGGATCCCCTGAGCAACATCGTCGGTACGCGACGCCTTGATCGATCCCTCGTCGGTTGCCTGAGACAAGTTTCGAACGAGCGGGCCGGATAGTTACGCCTGCCCGGAAAATTTTTCCTGCCGATGCGGTCAGGCGACGATGCGCCGTTCGTCTTCCTGACCGGTCATCCGCAGCAGCAGCCGGTCGAGGGAAGCCGCCCCGGGCCCCGCGATCGCAAGCCAGAGGAAGGCAGCAAGGTAGGTGGCCTCCTCGAATCCCAGCAGCGTTTCGAGAGAATCCACGGCCTCCCATTTCGCCGATTTGATCGCGACGAGCATGACAATGGTCAGCATGGCTGCTGGAATCCGGGTGAACAATCCAAGGATCAGCATGGCGCCGCCGATGCACTCCACGCCGGAGACGAACGGAGTGAGAACCTCCGGAAACAGGATTCCCCATTCGGAAAAGTTCTGAATCATCTGGGGAAGATTGTTGAGCTTGGCCCAGCCGGTAAGCATGAATACGTAACCGACGACCAGCCGCATCACCAGCGGCCCGATCCAGAGGAAATGTGAAGCAATTTGCGCGGGCATAGCGACGAGCAGGAATACGATCGACTTCATGGCTTCCCCCTTGTGGCGGCACGTTCAGGATCGATTCATAGACGAGTGGTCAAAGTCGTCAGCCAGTCCGGCATGGCATTGGTCAGCGACGTTTCGACGATCTTGTCGAGGCCGGTGAGCACGAAGACGCCGACGAACGCAAATGCCGCGCCCATGACCGGTTTGGCGATGCGCGACGTCCTGGCCAGCAGATCCCGCCGGGCGAAGATTGCCTGCCTGGAACCATAGGCGAGCGCCAGGATGGGCGTAGCCGCTCCGAGTCCGAACACCGCCATCACGGCGGCCGCCTTGACCACCGTGTCGCCCTGGGCCGCAAGTCCGATCGCGGCTCCCAGCGTCGGGCCTGAACAGGGCGACCAGATCGCGCCCAGCAAGCCACCGAGTACGAATTGTCCTCCAAGTCCGGACGGCTGAATGCGATCGAGCAATGTCTGGCCGCCGGTTGCGACGGGGGCCGCGAGAGCCGCCAGTCTTCCCTGCAGGGCGGGAACGAGCAGCACCACGCCCATGGCCAGCATCAGCACCGCAATGGCGGATCTGAGCGTCGCGGGGTCGAGACCGATATTGAAACCGACCGAGGCGATCAGGGTGCCAAGCAAGGCGAACGAGGTCGCAAGGCCGGCAGCCAGGGCAACCGGTCCCCAGGCGTGCTTTTCAAGCACCCCGAAGAGGACGATCGGCAGCAATGGAAGCACGCATGGCGAGAGGGTCGATAACCCGCCCGCGGCATAGCTGAGCGCCAGATTGCCGAGTTCGGACACCCTCACAAGCCTTTCGAGACGAGGGCCTTGATGCTGGCGGGATTGGTGTCTCCCGTTGACCTGCCAACTTCGTTGGCACCCTTGAATACGATGAGGGTGCTCTGACTTTGGACCCGAAAGCGCTTCAGGACGTCCTTCGCGCTATCGAAATCCACCTCATAGACAATCAGGTTCGGCGTCGATTTTTCGATTTCCTGGACGATCGGTCGTTGCACCTTGCACGTCGGACACCAGGGCGCGGTCACATCGACGAGGATGGGCTTTCCGGCCGCTTGCGCTTGCTGGAACGCCTTCGTATCGAACGGTTGTCCGGCCTGGGCTGTCAGCGATGACCCGGCGAGGAAGGCTATTGCGATCAGTGTCTTTAGGGAATTCAATGACATGTTCGATGTATCTCCGAGGGATGTCTGGACGGTCGGCCAGAGAGTTTCGTTGCGGAGCCGGCGGAAGTTACGCGCGCCTGCAAAAATAGGACGGCGATACCCGAGTACCCGCTGACGTGGAACAACTTGATCTTTCGCGATACCCGGAGTTGTTACGCCGAGATGAAGCGGGATTCGAATTCGCCAGCCCTGGAATCGCTCATGCAGGCCGCACAGGCCGGCGATATGCGCGCCTACGAACGTCTTCTGAGGGAAATCACACCCAAATTGCGCCTGATCGTGCGAAGGCGGCGACAGTTTTTCACGACTGAGGAAGTCGAGGACCAGGTTCAGGAGATACTCTTGTCGATCCACGCGGTACGCGCGACGTACGATCCAAACCGTCCATTCATGCCTTGGCTGTCCACCATCGCCCATAACAGGCTGATCGACAGCGCGCGACGGTTCTACCGGGGAAAATCGAATGAGGTCCAGATGGACGAACTGCCCGTAACCTTTGCCGATGATTGGGCGAATATAGAGAACGAGGAATATCGCGACCCGGAAGAGTTGACGATCGCGATCAAGAGCCTGCCCGAAGGTCAGAGGAAGGCTATCGAAATGCTGAAGCTGCGCGAAATGTCACTCAAGGAGGCGGCAGCGGCAAGCGGAACCACGATAGGAGCGCTGAAGGTTTCGATTCATCGGGCGGTCTTGAACCTGCGGAAGGCTCTCAACAAAGAGTGATGGCCATGGACACCGACAGACTGATTGCGAGTTTGACCGAGCATGCGGATCCGGTTCAGCGGCTTCCATCGCCCTGGGTCCGGACTGCTCTATGGTTTGCGATGGCCGTCCCGTATGTCGCCGTCATCGTCATGATGATGGTTCCGCGCGATGACCTGGCCATCAAGTTCACGGATTTTCGTTATCTCGTCGAACAGATTGCCGCGCTTTGCACGGCAATCGGCGCCGCCGTTGCCGCCTTTCAATCGATCGTTCCCGGATACGACCGCCGATTTCTGTTGCTTCCACTGGTGCCGCTATCGGTTTGGCTGACGAGTGTCGGCGAAGGGTGTGTCGAGGCGTGGTTGCGCGGAGGCGCCCTTCAAGACTTCACCTCGGACTTCCTCTGCATTCCGGCCATTGCACTGGTCGGGACGCTGCCGGCCTTGGCGATGGCGCTCATGCTGCGAAAGGGAGCACCCCTTTGGCCGCATGCTTCGGCGGCGCTGGGAGGTCTGGCGGCGGCCGGACTCGGCAACTTCGGTCTTCGTCTCTTCCACGGTCAGGACGCAAGCCTGATGGTGCTGGTCTGGCAGGTGGGGACCGTTTTCATGCTGACGGTCCTCTGCGGCTGGGCCGGCCGGCTGCTACTGGATTGGCGGCCTGTGGTGGCGAGGGTTCGCCGCAAACTCGTAGCGCACTGACCCCACCGCAAGCGGGCGAAGTGAGATCCCGCGAACCGGTCCCAGCTTGCCGCCAACGTTATAATGCCTTCTCCAGACGCCCTTCCTCGATCGCATCGATCTGGAGCGCGATGAAGCGCGAATAGATCCGGCATTGCGAGAACGAGCCGCCGGTGAACCACAGCCCGGGCTGCCTGGTGCGAGTCCACATGTTGCGCAGTTCCTGGCTGTCGGCATCGAACCCCCAGATCGGTCCGACGCGCGCGGCGACTTCCGGGCCGAACAGCGAGCCCACGATGTGATCCTGGCCTTTGTAACCGGTCGCCAGCACCACGAGGTCCGCCGTTAATTTCGAGCCGTCGCCAAGCAGCAATCCATCGCTGACGAACTGCCTGATGTCATCAGCCTGGATCAGCCGGATCTTGCCGTCGGCGATCAGCTCGGAGCAGCCGACATTGAAATAATAGCCGCCGCCGCGGGTGCGAAATTTCAGCGGCCAGCCGGTGCCGTCTTCGCCGAATTCGAGCCGAAAGCCTGCCTGCTCCAGCCGCGCCAACAGCGGCGCGTCGAGTTCGCGGACCTCTTTGGTGATAAGCTTGTGCGATGCCTTGACCACTTCGAGCGGCACCGAGGCATTCAGGAGGTCCCTGATTTCGACCGGCGGCCCGTCGCCGAGATAGGTCTTGTCGTAGAGCTGCGCGCTCGGGTCGACATTGACGACCAGGGTCGGGCTGCGCTGGACCATGGTGACGTCGGCGCCGTTGGCCTGCAGCTCCTGGCAAATGTCATGCGCGCTGGTGCCGGTCCCCATCACGACGACGGATTTGCCGCGCCACTGCGCGCCGGCGGCAAACCCGCTGGAATGCAGCACCTTGCCGGCGAAATTTTCGATGGTGGCGATCTTCGGGATGTTGGGCGTGCCGCTGACGCTGGTCGCCATCACGATGTGTTTCGGGCGCAGCATGCGAACGCTGCCGTCGCCGCGCCGGATCCGCGCCATCCAGCTCTGCGCCGACTCGTTATATTCGGCGCCCTCGAACGCGGTGCCGGTCCAGAAGTTGACCTCCATGCTCTCGACATAGGCTTCGAGCCAGTTGGCGATCTTGTCCTTGGGGATGTAGTCCGGCCAGTTCGGCGGGAACGGCATGTAGCGCAGGTGATTGACCGGCGTCTTGTTATGCAGCTTGAGGCCGTGATAGCGCAGCCGCCAGTTGTCGCCGACGCGTTGCTGCCTGTCGATGACGAGCGTATCGAGGCCCAGCCGCTTCAGCTCGACCGCGGCGGAGATCCCGGCATGTCCGCCGCCGACCACCAGAACATCGGGCTCGCGCCCTTCGAAGGCGATTTCGGCCTGGCGTTCTTCGAGCCAGTTCTGTTTGGCGAAATCGCGGTTGTGCGAGGTGGGCTCGATATTGCCCGACTTGGCCGCGCCGATCTTCTCGATGTCGAGCACCGTCGACAGCGTCCAGGCCTTTGGTGGCGCACCGGGCGAAGGCAGCAGCCTGACAACGCCGACGGCAGGGCCATCAGCGGTATCGAACCGGAAAATCGCCTCGATCACTTCCTGCCCCGCGACCACGGCGCGGCGCGGCATGAGCAATTCGGTGTCGACCTCAAAACCGGCGGCGGCCACTGCGCGCGCACGCCGGCATAATTGATCGGCCAGTTTGCCGGCGCCGCTGACGGTCGCGATATCGAAGGAAATGCCGCACAGGTTCCGCCAGTGGCTGTCAGGCACAAACAGCGCACCCAGCGCCGCCGCGTCGCCGCCCGCCAGCGAACGGCTGAAGTCAGCGATCCATGATTTTGCCTCGGCTTCGGCCGATGTCCTGATTTTGTCCAGCATGCCTGGGTCCTCTGACCTTCTCCAAGCTACAGGTACGGCTCGGCGCGTTCAACCAGCCCTGCCAAAACGCGAAAGCCCGCTTGCTCAGTTCGATTTTGCATCGAAGTCACCCAGATATTCGGAGCCCGGCGCAACCCCCGTCAGTAGCAGGTGTTCGCGCGCCCGGGTGCAGGCGACGTAGAGCAGTCGCCGTTCGGTTTCGTAGATATCGTCCAGCTCCGCTTCATCAGCGGCGTCGGCGCCTTCTTCCTCGATGCCGGAACCGGCACGATCAGGCGGGACGGCCGGCGACCGGACCGCGGCGCGCCTTCGAGCGGCTGACCGTTGTCGTCGAGCGGATGATGCAATTCCGGCGCCCGATACGGCGAGTTCAGAATCGGCCGTTCGTAAAAGCTGCTCAAAATCCAGTTCCGCCCGGTAATTTCTTGCTTCCAAGACAAAGCGTTACGCTAAAGGCAGCCGCCGCGACATAGGCTGCGGCTGACACTCTAAGTTGAAGCTCGCAGATGAGCCACCGGGAAAACGGGCGACCGGCCACGTACTTTGGATTGAAACCCATCTCCAGCCGCCGTCTCCCTGGGCACAGCTGGCTGGGGCGGGAGGATTCGAACCTCCGCATGGGGGAATCAAAATCCCCTGCCTTACCACTTGGCGACGCCCCAAAAACCGGTCTGGAAGGCGGCGGGACGGGGCTCGCCGTGCATTCCTCTGGCAACGCCGGTCTATAGAGGGAGTTGAGCCATTTCAACCGCCTATCCGCCGAATTTCGGCCCGGACCCGAGCCGGCCTGCTTTGCCCGGTATATGGAGGAATCCGTCAGGTGAACCGGGTGAACTTCGGCCCAAATGGCGCGGTCGCGCCCTTTGCAACCCATCCGGTCTCGCCACGTATGAGTTGAGAGAACCGGGGTTTCGTGGGAAGACGGCAGCCCTCCGTTCCCGTCCCAAAGCGAGACGCTGCCATGACCTACCGCGCGCCTGTTAACGACATGCTGCTGGCCCTCAATCACGGCGCAGGCCTGCAGGCCGCGGTGAAAGCCGGCCATTACGGCGATTTCGACGGCGACATCGCCGCCGCCGTGCTGGAGGAAGCCGGAAAGTTCGCCTCGGACGTGCTGGCGCCGCTCAACCGGGTCGGTGACGAACACGGCATCAGGCTCGAGGACGACAAGGTCATCACCGCCCCCGGCTGGCCCGATGCGTACCAGCGCTGGATCGCGGCCGGCTGGAACGCGGTGTCGGGTCCGGAAGCGTTCGGCGGCCAGGGCCTGCCGCTGGCGATCAACGCCGCCTGCACCGAGATCTGGAGCGCGTCGAACATCGCCTTCGGGCTCTGCCCGCTGCTGACGCTGAGCGCGATCGAGGCGCTCGACGCCCATGGCAGCGACGAGCTGAAAAAAATCTATCTCGAAAAGATGGTGTCGGGCGAATGGACCGGCACCATGCAACTCACCGAGCCGCAGGCGGGTTCCGACGTCGGCGCGCTGCGCAGCCGCGCCGAGCGCGCGCCCGACGGCACCTACCGGATCAGGGGTACCAAGATCTTCATCACCTATGGCGATCACGACATGACCGACAACATCGTGCATTTCGTGCTGGCCCGATTGCCCGATGCCCCCGCGGGCACCAGGGGGATTTCGCTGTTCCTGATTCCGAAATTCATGGTCAATGCCGATGGCTCGCTCGGCGAGCGCAACGACATCCATCCCTCCGGCGTCGAGCACAAGCTCGGCATGCATGCCTCGCCGACCTGCACCATGACGATGGGCGATCACGGCGGCGCCATCGGCTACCTGATCGGCGAGGAAAACCGCGGCATGCACTGCATGTTCACGATGATGAACCAGGCCCGGCTCGGCGTCGGTCTCGAAGGCGTCGGGATCGCCGACCGCGCCTATCAGCAGGCGCTGGCGTTCGCGCAGGAGCGCCGCCAGGGCCGCGCCATCGGCAAGAAGGGCGATGGGATGGACCCCATCCTCGTGCATCCCGACGTCAAGCGGATGCTGATGCAGATGCGCGCGCTGACTGCCGCCGCGCGCACCATCTGCTACGCCACCGCTGTCGCGATGGATGTCGCCACGCGCGCCACCGACGCCAAGGTGCGCGCTGACGCCGCCACCCGCGGCGCGCTGCTGACGCCCATTGCAAAAGCGTTTTCCACCGACATCGGCAACGAGGTGTCGTCGCTCGGCGTCCAGATCCATGGCGGCATGGGATTCATCGAGGAGACCGGCGCCGCCCAGCATTACCGCGATGCCCGCATCACCGCGATCTATGAAGGCACCAACGGCATCCAGTCGATCGATCTCGTCACGCGCAAACTGGCCGCCAATGGCGGCGCGGCGGTCTGGGCCCTGCTCGACGAACTCTCCGGCATCGTGAAGAAGGTCGAAGCCTCCAACGATCCGGCGTTCGGCACCACGGGCGCGAAATTGCGCGACGCGCTGGGTTCGCTGGAGCGCACCAGCAAGTGGCTGCTGGAGCGCGTCACCTCGGCGCCGAACGAGGCACTGGCGGGCGCCACGCCGTATCTGCGGCTGTTCGGCTCGACGCTCGGCGGCTGCATGCTGGCCGGCGAGGCGCTGGCCGCCCGCGATCTCGGCGAAGGCGCCGGCGATCCCGCGCGCTATGTGACGCTGGCGCGGTTCTTTGCCGAGAACATCACGGTTCAGGCCGGCTCGCTGGAACGCACGGTGATGGACGGCGCCGAGGCGGTCAACGGCGCGGACGCGGTGTTGCTGGGGTAGCGGCGTCCACCGCCATACGCGTCGTCCCCGCGAACGCGGGGACCCATACGCCGCGGCCGTACGTTCACTCACGGTATCTGACGCCTTCTGCTTCAAGAAGCTGCGGTGGTTATGGGTCCCCGCGTTCGCGGGGACGACGAACTTCGGACATGGCACAACGATCCCGCGGCACGATTTGCCCGAGGTTTGCATATCATTGTCCCTCGAGAAGGAGGGAGCAGGGAATGCCGGATGCGCGCTGCACCCGCGATCTCGTGTGCGAAGTCGTGCAAAAAAAGCTGCACACGAGCATACAGGGCAGCGGAGAACATCCGACATTCCCTGCGCAATGGCTTTACGGCTTATACGTACTCTCCCCGGTGAGCTACGCTCTGTTGCCACCGTCGCCTGCGAACGGGTTCGCAAGCTTGGCGCCAGCCTTGCGGCGCCAGGACCACACGATTTCGCCGTACGCTTCGACACCGCTCGTCAACACGTCCTGAAGACCGCTCACGGAGTTACC
>NZ_JAURXB010000053.1 GCF_030654605.1 Bradyrhizobium sp. | reverse complement strand
TGAAGGTGCTTTTCGACTACATAGTGTAACACCGAGCGACGGTGGTTATGGGTCCCTGCGTTCGCATGGACGACGATAGCTTCAAGCGAGCCGCTCACCCTTCAATGCCGCCAGTTCCGCTTCCAGTTCCGCGATCCGGCCATCGCGCGCGGCCAGCGCCGCCGCGACGTCGGCGGCGTCGAATTTCTGCGGGATGTGCTGCGGGCAATTGGTGTCCCACGCCGAAATCCTGAATACGATGACTTGTTCCGGGCGCGCTTTGTAACCCTTTGGCATCAGCGAACTCATCAACGCCGGATCGTCGTCCACCACGCGCGCCTCGCCCCAGAGCTTGACGCGGCGGCGATGCGCATAATCCATGATGAAGATGTAGGCCTTGCGATTTTCCGACAGGTTGCCTTGCGTGACGTATTGTCGGTTGCCGCTGTAATCGGCAAACGCCAGCGTGTTATTGTCCAGGATTTTGACAAACCCCTTCGGGCCGCCGCGATGCTGGATGTAGGGCTGGCCGTCCGCGGTACTGGTGGCGAAATACAGGCTGTTGGTTTCGGTCAGGCGCGCGGCGAGGTCCTCGTCGATCTCGGTGCGCCAGCCGCCGCGCTGCTCGACATGGGCATAGGCCTCGCGCGATCCCTTGCGCGTCTGAATGGTTTTGACGGCAGGCGTGAATGCCACGTCGCTGGAATAGATCTGGGTGTCTGACATTGAAGCCTCCTTTGAACTCTGCCTGCAGCGGGTGTGCGGCGCATTCGCTGAACGGAACGCGCCGCTTCCGTGGCTTCAGGCGGCCCTTGCGTTGACCACCGGGAAATCGATCACGGTGTCTGCAACCTCGTTGACGTAATTGGTCAGGGTGTTCAGCGCGACATGCAGCACGATCTCAATCACCTGCGCATCGGTATAACCGGCGTCCCTGACGGTCCTGACGTCCGCGTCCGAAACGTGACCGCGGGCGTTGACGAGTTTCACGGCGAATCGAACCGCCGCGTCGGCCTTTTGATCGCCCGAGCTGCCGCCGCGATTGGCCGCGATTTCGGCATCCGAGAGCTTCGCGAGGTTCTTGCCGAGATAGGAGTGCGCGGAAAGGCAGTAGTCGCAACCGTTGATCTCGGCAACGGCGAGCGCGATGCGCTCGCGGGTGGGGGCTTCGAGCGCCCCCTTGGCGAGGGCGCCGTTCAGCCCGAGATACCCTTCGAGCGCGGCCGGGCTGTTGCCGATCAGGCGGAACAGGTTGGGCACTACTCCAAGCTGCTTCTTGACGGCCTGGAGCAGGGGTTGCGAGGCGGTCGGGGATGCTTCGATAGAGGCGGGGGTGGGGAGGCGGGACATGGTGATTGATCCTTTGGTCAGTCGAGAGCGAGCGCCTGCTCGCCATGGCCGTAACTTGGTCTCCATCTGCTTTGGAAACAATTATCTACCTTGACACTTCATAATTGCAATATATGAAATAATGCCATGGATCGCATCGACGCCATGCAGGCCTTTGTCGCCGTGGCCGACCTCCG
The DNA here is from genome assembly GCF_030654605.1 of Bradyrhizobium sp. Taxonomy (GTDB): domain Bacteria; phylum Pseudomonadota; class Alphaproteobacteria; order Rhizobiales; family Xanthobacteraceae; genus Bradyrhizobium. Next base: position 20,223 of record NZ_JAURXB010000053.1, on the reverse strand, counting down.
GGGGTTCGCCCCGGCGGCGCGCAAACTGGGGCTGTCGCCCTCGGGGGTGACGCGGCTGATCGCGGCGCTGGAGGATCGTCTCGGCGCCCGGCTGTTGCAGCGGACCACCCGGTCGGTGACGCTGACCGATATCGGCGCGCGCTATCTCGAGCGCATCCGACCCATCCTCGCCGATGTCGAGGAAGCCGAAGGCTCGGTCGAGGGCGAACGCACCCGGCCCAGCGGACGGCTGACGGTCTCGGCGCCTGTCGGGTTCGGGCGGCTGCACGTCAGCCCTGTGATGTCGGCGTATCTGATGCGCTATCCCGAGGTGACAGGCGAGCTGCTGCTGTCGGACCGCATGATCAACCTGGTGGAAGACGGCGTCGACTTGGCCATCCGGATCGGTCACCTCGCCGATTCCAGCCTGGTCGCCCGCCAGGTCGGCGAGATGCGGCGGATCGTGGTGGCCTCATCAGCCTACTTGAAGGCGCGCGGCGAGCCCAAAACCCCGGAGGCCATCGGCTCCCACACGACCATTCAGTTCGGCGCCACGGCCGCATTGCCGGACTGGCGCTTTGTCGAAGCCGGCCGCGATATCCGAATCGCCTGCACGCCGCGATTCCTGACCAACAGCGCCGATGCTGCGATCCAGTATGCCGAGCAGGGCGGCGGCCTGACCCGGGTGCTGGCCTATCAGGCCGCCGACGCCATCAAGGCTGGCCGGCTGAAAATCGTGCTGGCCAAGTTCGAGCAACCGCCGCTGCCGATCCACATCGTCTACCCGACCTCGCGGCTGCTGTCGGCCAAGGTGCGCAGTTTCATCGATCTCGTGGTCGAACTCAGCGACTGGCGGTTTGGCAGGTAGCGCCGCCGTGCCCCGGACGCAGCGCAGCGTGAAGCGCTGCGCTGCGTCCGGGACACGAGATCCTTACTCTTTCCTCGGCACCACGCGGAACGTGGCATTGGCGCGCGCGATCACGGCGTCATCGGCTTTGACGAAACACTGCGCGAAGCAGAGCGTGCTGCCGGTCTTGATGACGTCGGTTTCGACCGCGAGCCATTGCCCGATCTGGGCGCTGCTGACGAAATCGATTGCCATGCTGACGGTCACCAGCGAGTAGGCGCCGCGCATCTTGCGACCGCAGCTGTGTCCCATCGCCTTGTCGGTCAGCGCGGCGATCAGCCCGCCATGGGCGAACCCGCGCGCGTTGGTATGCGGCGTGGCCAGTCGAAGCCCAAGGATGATCGCGTCGGGGGTCTCTTTCGAATAGATCGGCTCCCACGGATCGGTGAGCGGACTGGGCCGGGACTGGCGCTCGAAACCGTCGGGGATATCGGTATTGGTCATGCGGTGCTCCATCCCGCCATTGAACGAGCTTTCGTCGCGAAATGCACAGCCTACAAAGTTTTAAACGGGATTTGGACGGGTGTTTGAAACGACACACAGGTGCCGAAACCAACCACAATTGTCGTCACCCGCGAAAGCGGGTGATCCAGTATTCCAGAGACGATCGATTGAACCGAGAAGCCGCGGCGTACTGGGTCACCCGCTTTCGCGGGTGATGACGACCTTTGGTGATGTGAGGGCAACCACGCGACGCCGAACCAACTAATACGGCAGCCCCACATAATTCTCCGCCATCGACGCCGTCGCCGCTTTCGAACTCACCAGGTAATCCAGTTCCGCCACCTGAATCCGTGCGCCGAATTCGCCCTGATCGGGAAATTTGTGCATCATCGCGGTCATCCACCACGAAAACCGCACCGCCTTCCAGACCCGCGACAGCGCCTTTGCGGAATAGGCGTCGATCCCGGCGGAGGATTTCTCGTCGTAGAACTCGCGCAACGCATGCGACAGAAAGCGCACGTCGCTGGCGGCGAGGTTGAGCCCCTTGGCACCGGTCGGCGGCACGATATGGGCGGCGTCGCCGGCCAGGAACATCCGCCCGAACCGCATCGGCTCGGCAACGAAGCTGCGCAACGGCGCGATGCTTTTTTCGATCGAGGGCCCGGTGATCAATTTGTCTGATGCCTCCGGGTCCAGCCGCCGCTTCAGTTCATCCCAGAACCTGTCGTCCGGCCATTGATCGACATGGTCGTCGAGCGAGCATTGCACGTAATAGCGGCTGCGCCGCATCGAGCGCATGGTGCAAAGCGAAAAGCCCCTGGCGTGGTTGGTGTAGATCAATTCGTGGCTGACCGGCGGCGTTTCCGACAGGATGCCGAGCCAGCCGAACGGATAGATCCGCTCGAAGGTCTGGATCGCAGACGGTTTGACGCTGGCGCGGCTGACGCCGTGAAATCCGTCGCAGCCGGCGATGAAATCGCAGGCGATCTCGTGGGTAACGCCATCCTTGACGTAGCTCACCCTTGGATGGTCGGTGTCGAAGTCATCAGGCTTGACGTCCGCGGCCTGATAGACCGTGGTGAGGCCGGCCGCCTTGCGCGCGTTCATCAAATCCAGTGTCACTTCGGTCTGGCCGTAGATCATCATGGTCTTGCCGGTGGCGGCTTTCAGGTCGATGCGGTGGCGCTCGCCGCCGAAGGCGAGCTCGAGACCGTCATGGACCAGGCCCTCGCGATGGGCGCGCGCGCCGGCGCCGGCTTCACCGAGCAGGATAACGGTTCCTTCCTCGAGCAGGCCGGCGCGGATGCGGCCGAGCACATAATCCGGCGTCTGCCGCTCCAGGATGACGTTGTCGATGCCGTAGGCGTGGAGCAATTGCCCAAGCAGCAAACCCGCCGGGCCCGCGCCAATGATGACGACCTTTGTCCGCAAACCCTGCTCCCATGGTCTAATGTAGGTTGACCTGCCGACGACCGCGGCGGACTTGCAATGATGATTATATCATATAACAATTTTGGCAAAGTGCCGCCGGTGCGAAATCTGATATGCCGCTGTGCCACAGTGCAAGAGCCCGCAGGATTGATGTTCCATGGGCGAACCAGGTTTATGACAGCATTGTCCGGCTTGAAAAACCGGGCACACTATATAACATGTTAAATAACAAGACCGGGTCCTCGAAGCCCGACTTCATGCTCAAAGGGAGAGAACGTCCATGAGAAAAGCGTTTTTGGCGTTGCTGTTGGCTGCCAGCGTGACGCCCGCGTTCGCGCAGGAAAAGACCTTCGAACTGAAGCTGTCGCACTGGGTGCCGGCGTCGCATCCGCTGCAGAAAGCGCTGGAAGACTGGGGCTCGGCGGTCGAAAAGGAATCCGGCGGCACCATCAAATACAAGGTCTATCCGGCGCAGCAGCTCGGCAAGGCCTTCGATCATTACGACATGGCGCGCGACGGCATCGCCGACGTCACCTACATCAATCCAGGCTATCAGCCCGGCCGCTTCCCGATCATCGGTGCCGGCGAGCTGCCGTTCCTGATGTCGGACGCCAAGGGCGGCTCGATGGCGCTCGACGCCTGGTACCGGAAATACGCCGAGAAGGAGATGAAGGACGTCAAGTTCTGCCTCGGCTTCATCCACTCGCCCTCCACGTTCCATTCGCGCACCAAGAAAATCGTGGTGCCTGACGACATCAAGGGCATGAAGATCCGCCCCGCCCACGCCACCATGGCGAATTACGTGACCTCGCTCGGCGGCACCAACGTGCAGTCCTCGGCGCCGGAAGTCCGCGACATCATCGAGCGCGGCGTCGCCGACGCCGTCACCTTCCCGTGGGGATCGGTGCTGCTGTTCGGCATCGACAAGGTGACGAAATACCACATCGAGGCGCCGCTCTACGTCACCACCTTTGCCTTCGTGATGAACAAGGACAAATACAACCAGATGTCCGCGATGCAGAAGAAGGCGATCGACAACAACTGCAACACCGAGGCCGCCGGCCGCGTCGGCGGACCGTGGGGCACCTATGAAAACTCCGGTGTCGAGAAGATCAAGGCGCTGCCCGGCCATGAAGTCTACAAGTTGACCCCGGAACAGACCGCGCTGTGGAAGAAGGCGTCCGAGCCGCTGGTCAAGACCTGGGCCGACAATGTCAAGAAGGCCGGCGGCGATCCGGATGCGGCGATGAAGGAGCTTCGCGCCGAGCTGACCAAGAACAACGCGCTGGCACAGTAAACCACTCGGTGCGCTCCCTCTCCCGCTCTTGCGGGGGAGGGTCGGGGTGGGGGTGCCAGATCGAAATACTGCCGTTGCGGCTGCCCCCACCCGGCGCTACGCGCCGACCTCCCCCGCAAGCGGGAGAGGTGAAGTGAAGCCGCGCGGCGCATCAATTCAGCACATGACATCAAGCGATAGGAAATTCCCGACATGAAGCGCGCTTCGATGGATCGTTTCATCGATACGATCGAATGGATCGCGGCGGCGTTTGTCGGCATCGTCGCCGCCAACATTTTCATCGCCGTGCTGCTGCGCAACATCTTCAACTATTCGATCCCGGACTCCTTCGATATCGGGCGCATGATGCTCGGTATTCTGATCTTCTGGGGGATCGCGGCGACCAGCTATCGCGGCGGACACATCACCGTCGATCTGGTCTGGGCCAATGTGGGCCCGAAATACCAGCGGATGATCGACGTCTTTGCCACGCTGGTTCTGCTGTTCGTGGTGACGGTGCAGACCTGGACGCTGTTCGACAAGGTGCATGGCACCTACAAGGATAATGTTCTCACCTTCGACATGGGCATGCCGACCTGGCCGTTCTTCGCGGTGGCGTGGGCCGGCGACGCCGCCGCGGTGCTGCTGATCGCGATCCGCACCTGGCGCCTGATATTCAGTCCGGAGCTGATGCACGACGATCCCAAGATCAAGCCCGTGGAGTAGACGGCATGAGCACCGACGCCGTCGCCATCCTCGGATTTGTCGCGCTGTTCGCGCTGATGCTGCTGCGCGTGCCGGTGGGAATGGCGATGGGCCTCGTCGGCGTCACCGGCTTCGGCTACCTCGTCGGCTTTTCCCCGGCGCTCAAAATGGTCGGCCAGACCTCGATGCGCACGGTGACCGACTATACGTTCGGCGTGATTCCGATGTTCCTGCTGATGGGGGCGTTCGTCACCAATTCCGGGATGAGCCGCGAACTGTTCCACGCCGCCAACGGCTTCGTCGGACATTTGCGCGGCGGGCTGGGAATCGCGACGGTCGGAGCCTGCGGCGGCTTTGCCGCGATCTGCGGTTCGTCGGTGGCGACGGCCGCGACGTTTTCCGCCGTCGCCTATCCGGAGATGCGTCGCTTCGGTTATCCGCAGTCCTTCGCCACCGGCGTGATTGCGGCTGGCGGCACCTTGGGCGCCATGCTGCCGCCGTCGACAGTGCTGGCGGTCTACGGCATCATCACCGAGCAGGACATCGGCAAGCTGTTCATGGCCGGCATCATTCCCGGCCTGCTCGCGATCGCCATGTACATGCTGACCATTGCGCTGATCGGGTGGCTTCGGCCGGGCTTTCTGCCGACCGGCCCGCAAACCTCATGGCGCGAGCGCTTCGCCGGCCTGAAGGATATCTGGGCGCCGGTGCTGCTGTTCGTCTTCGTCATCGGCGGCCTCTACGGGCTGCCCTTCCTGCCGCGCTTCACCCCGACCGAGGCCGGCGGCGTCGGCGCCACCGGCGCATTCCTGATCGGCGTGCTCACCGGACGACTCGACAAGGAGAAAATCCTCAATTCGCTGCTGCAGGCGACCCGCACCGCCGCCGCGGTCTTCACGATTCTGATCGGCGCGCTGATCTTCGGCTATTTTCTCACGGTGACGCAGACCCCGCAAAAGGTCACGGAGCTTCTCACCGGCCTCGGCCTCGGGCCCTACGGCGTCCTCGCCCTCATCATGGTGATGTATCTGGCGCTGGGCTGCCTGATGGACGCGATGGCCATGATCATCCTGACCGTTCCGATCGTCTTCCCGGTGGTCGTCCATCTCGGCTTCGACCCGATCTGGTTCGGCATCATCATCGTGATGACGGTGGAACTGGGCCTCATCACGCCGCCGGTGGGCATGAATGTCTTCGTCATCAAGAGCGTGATTCCCGACGCATCGTTCGCCACGATCTTCAGGGGCGTGGCGCCGTTCGTCTTCACCGACGTGATCCGGCTGGTGATCCTGATCGCATTTCCGATCCTGGCGCTCTGGTTGCCGCAACGCATGATGGGGTAGAGCATGATCCGGAAAAGTGGGTACCGGTTTTCCGATAAGATCATGCTCCAATAAAAGGGCTATCATGACGCCGGAGCTTGCGACCAAATATGTCTTTACGCTCACCGTCCGTATCGGTGAAGTGACATCGGCCGGCGAGATCGGTCACGGCGTGCGCCGGATCATTCCGATCCTGGGCGGTGAGGTGCGCGGCGAAGGCGTCAATGGCAAGATCTGCGCGTTCGGCGCCGATTTTCAGATCATCCGGCCCAACGAACTGATCGAGCTGGAGGCGAAATACGCCTTCGAGACCGACGACGGCGCGGTGGTCTATGTCGAGAACACGGGCATCCGCTTCGGCCCGGTGGAATTGCTGCAGAAGCTGAAGCGTGGCGAGCCGGTCGATCCCAAATTGATCTATTTCCGCACCGTGCCGAGGTTCGAGACCGGCAGCGAAAAATACCGCTGGCTGATGGAAAACCTGTTCGTCGGTTCCGCGGCCCGCCACGCCGACCGCGTCGTGATCGACGTCCATCAGGTGTTGTGAAACCCGCGCGTCGTCCCGGCGGTCGCCGGGACGACGGGGAGGATTGACTCCCCCCGTATTCGTTATAAAACATAACTATTCTGGACAGGACGTAAAACGCCCATGGGAAACGCCGCACCTGCCGCGACCGCCGAGCGGTCCGCGCTGCTCAAGATCGAGACGGTGGGCGCGGTCATGACCGTGGGTCTCAACCGGCCGGCCAAGCGCAATGCGCTGAACGATGGCATTATTCTCGCGATCCAGGATTGCTTCTCCGACCTGCCTGAAGGCGTCGGCGCGGTGGTGGTCCACGGCATCGGCGATCATTTCTCGTCGGGCCTCGATCTGTCGGAGCTGACCGAGCACGACGCCACCGAAGGTCTGCGGCATTCGCAGATGTGGCACCGGGTGTTCGACCGCATCCAGTACAGCCGCGTGCCTGTCATCGCCGCCCTCAAGGGGGCGGTGATCGGCGGCGGGCTGGAGCTCGCCTGCGCGGCGCATATCCGGGTCGCCGAGCCCTCGGCCTATTTCGCGCTGCCCGAGGGCCAGCGCGGCATTTTTGTCGGCGGCGGCGGATCGGTGCGGCTGCCGCGGCTGATCGGGGTCGCCAGGATGACCGACATGATGCTGACCGGGCGGGTCTATTCGGCGACCGAGGGTTCGGCCTACGGTTTTACGCAGTATCTGACCGAAGCGGGCGGCGCGCTGCCGAAGGCGATGGAACTGGCCGAACGTGTCGCCGCCAATGCGCCGCTGACCAATTTCGCGGTGCTGCAGGCGCTGCCGATGATTGCGGAAGCCAATCCGCAAACCGGGCTACTGATGGAATCGCTGATGGCGACGGTGGCGCAAAGCGATAAAGAGGCCAAGCGCCGGATCCGTGACTTCCTCGACCGCAAGACCGCAAAGGTGAAACCGGCCTGACATGAGCGCCAAGCCTCAAATGTCGACTGCGACTGGAGCCGGCGATGCGCCGCTGCGGCCGATCTCGTTCGGCGATCCCGCGGTAACGATCGAGCGCCGCGACGATGGCGTCATTTACCTGCGGCCGAAAACGCCGCTCGGCGACTATCCGGTCCGCCTGACCGACCGCCTGCACCATTGGGCCAACGCAGAACCCGATCGCGTATTCATGGCGGAGCGCGATGCCGACGGCGGCTGGCGGCAGATCACCTACGCGCGCTTGCTGGTCGCGGCCCGGCAGATCGCCTCGGCGCTGCTGGCGCGCGGCCTCTCCGCCGAGAGGCCGATCGTGATTCTCTCGGGCAATTCGGTCGATCATGCGCTGCTCGCGTTCGGTGCGCTCTATGCCGGCATCCCCTTCTGTCCGGTGTCGCCGGCCTATTCGCTGGTGTCGAAGGATTACGGCAAGCTCGCTTACCTGATGAAGCTGTTGACGCCCGGTATGGTGTTTGCCGATGACGCCGGTAAATTTGCCAATGCGCTGGCAGCCAATGTCCCCGATGGAACCGAGATCGTGGCTTCGCGCGACGCCGTCCCCGGCCGCCAGGTGACGATGCTCGCTGAGTTGCTGGCGACCCCGCAGCATCCCGGCCTCGATGCCGCGCATGACGCCATCGGTCCGGATACCATTGCAAAGTTCCTGCTGACTTCGGGCTCGACCGGCAATCCGAAGGCGGTCATCAACACTCAGCGCATGATCTGCGCCAACCAGGTGATGCTGCGCGAGACGCTGGCGTTCCTGAAGGACGAGCCGCCCGTCATCGTCGACTGGCTGCCATGGAACCATACCTTTGGCGGTAACCACAATATCGGGCTGACGCTGTTCAACGGCGGCTCGATGTATCTCGACGAGGGCAAGCCGATGCCCGGCGGCATCGAGGAAACCGTACGCAATCTTCGCGAGATTTCGCCGACGGTCTATTTCAACGTGCCGAAGGGCTATGAATCGCTGCTGCCCTATCTGCGTGACGACAAGGCGCTACGCGCCAAATTCTTTCACCGCCTGCATGCGATGTTCTTCTCGGGTGCGGCGCTGTCGCCCTTCGTCTGGAACGGCCTCGATGAACTCGCGGTGGCTGAAACCGGCTACCGCGTGCCTGTCCTGACCGGCCTCGGCGCCACCGAGACCGCGCCGTTCTTCATGTCGGTAAGACCCGCCACCAGCCGTTCCGGCCATGTCGGGCTTCCGGTTTCCGGCAACGACGCCAAACTGATCCCGAACAACGGCAAGCTCGAGGTTCGCGCCAGGGGCCCCAACGTCACGCCGGGCTATTGGCGGCAGCCGGAATTGACGGCGGCGGCGTTCGACGAGGAAGGCTTCTACAAGTTCGGCGATGCGCTGAAGCCGGTCGACCCCGATGATTTCAACAAGGGTTTCGATTTCGACGGCCGCATTGCCGAGGATTTCAAGCTCGCCAGCGGCACCTGGGTCAGCGTCGGGCCGCTGCGCGCGCGGCTTGTTGCGGCCTGTGCCCCGATGGTGCGCGACGTCGTGATCGCCGGCATCAACCGCGACGAGATCTCGGCGCTGGTGATCCTCGACCTCGACGGCTGCCGCCTCATCAATCCGACGCTGCCGGTGGACGACCTTGCCGGCACCGCTTCCGATCCGCTGATCCGCGAAGCGTTTCGCGAGCGGTTGACCAGGTTTCTGGGAACCGCGACGGGGTCGTCGACCCGGGTCACGCGCGCGGTCCTGCTCGATACGCCGCTGTCGATCGACCGCGGCGAAGTCACCGACAAGGGCTCGATCAACCAGCGTGCGGTGCTGGATCACCGCAGCGGGCTGATCGACCTGCTCTATTCGCCGACGCCGCCGGCCCACGTCATCACGCTGTAGCCGGACACGAAGAACAATCTTTCCAGGGAGAAGACCATGCAGTTGAAAGATCAGGCCGCCATCGTCACCGGAGGAGCCTCGGGACTTGGGGCTGCCACCGCGCGCCGGCTGGCTGCAGGGGGCGCGAAGGTTGCGGTATGCGACCTCAACGCCACGCTGGCCGAAACCCTTGCCGCCGAAATTGGCGGCGTCGCGGTGGCCTGCGACGTTTCGGACGCGGCCTCGGCCGAAGCCGCCATCGGCGCGGCCTCCAAAGCACACGGCCCGGCACGCATTCTGGTCAATTGCGCCGGCATCGGCGTGGCCAAACGGGTGGTCGGCCGCGACGGTCCGATGGCGCTTTCCGATTTCGATCGGGTGATCAAGGTCAACCTGATCGGGTCCTTCAACATGCTGCGGCTGGCGGCCGCCGAAATGGCCAAGCTGGAGCCGCTGTCTTCAGGTGAGCGCGGCGTCGTGATTTCCACCGCGTCGGTGGCGGCCTATGACGGCCAGATCGGCCAGTCGGCCTATTCGGCGTCGAAGGGCGGCATCGTCGCGATGACGCTGCCGATCGCGCGTGAGCTGGCGCAGTTCGGCATCCGCGTGCTGACCATCGCGCCGGGCCTGTTCCTGACGCCGCTGCTGGGCGGCCTGCCGCAGGAGGCGCAGGACTCGCTCGCCGCCGCGATCCCGTTCCCGCACCGGCTCGGCCAGCCGGAAGAGTTCGCCTCGCTGGCGCTGCACATGATCGACAACCCCTACCTCAATGGTGAAGTGGTGCGGCTCGATGCCGCGCTCCGCATGGCGCCGAAGTAGGTCTCTTGCGCATGGAATTGCGTCTCGCCGCGTGTCCTTCTTCACCTCTCCCGATGGGAGAGGGGGCTCACCGTCCTCGCTGCTCGATAGGGGTTCCGTAAGCCATGTTCGTCCACCGGCGCGATGTGCAGATTCAGTGGGGCGACTGCGACCCCGCCAACATCGTTTACTATCCGCGCTACTTCGCGATGTTCGACGATTCGACCTCGATCATGTTCGAGGCCGCCGGCTTCTCGAAGCAGGACATCATCCACAAATATGGCCTGGTCGGCATCCCCATGGTCGATACCAGGGCGAAGTTCCACATCGCCTCCACCCACGGCGACTGGATCGCGATCGAAAGCCGGATCGAGAGCTTCAAGCGTTCGAGCTTCGAGGTGACCCACAAGGTGTTCAAGGGCGAGGCGCTGGCGATCGAGGCGTTCGAGACAAGGGTGCTGGTCGGACGCCATCCGGACGATCCGAACCGGTTGAAATCCGCACCGATGCCGGAAGAGATCATGGCGAGGTTCAAGCAAGGCTAAGTGGAAGAGACTGACTGGAAGAGGCTGACTTAAGCGGGCGCATGGCCTAAAGAAGGGGCTGAATAATCAGCCCGGATTTGATCTAGGTTGGATAACAACACTCAAAGGGAGGAATGAATGAACAAGTTTTACCTGTCGGCCGCGGTCGTCGCAGCGTCGCTGACGCTGCCGGCTTTGCCTGCGATGGCGCAGGCCAATGAAATCGTCATCGGCATCACCGTCACCACCACCGGCCCCGCCGCGGCGCTCGGCATTCCCGAGCGCAACGCGCTCGAATTCGTGCCGAAGGAAATCGGCGGCGTGCCGATCAAGGTGATCACACTCGATGACGGCGGCGACCCGACCGCCGCCACCACCAATGCCCGCCGCTTCGTCACGGAATCCAAGGCCGACATCATCATGGGGTCGTCCACCACCCCGCCGACGGTCGCGGTCTCCACCGTCGCCAACGAAGCCGGCATTCCGCATTTCGGCCTGGCCCCGTTCCCGATCACGCCGGAGCGCGCCAAGTGGTCGGTGGCGATGCCGCAGCCGATCCCGATCATGGGCAAGGTGCTGTACGAGCACATGAAGGCGAACAAGGTCAAAACCGTCGGCTATATCGGTTACTCCGATTCCTACGGCGATCTCTGGTTCAACGACTTCAAGAAGCAAGGCGTGCCCATGGGCATGACCGTGGCCACCGAAGAGCGCTTCGCCCGTCCGGATACGTCGGTCGCGGGCCAGGCGCTGAAGCTGGTCGCCGCCAATCCCGATGCGATCCTGATCGGCGCATCCGGCACCGCCGCGGCGCTGCCGCAGACCACGCTGCGCGAACGCGGCTACAAGGGCCTGATCTATCAGACCCACGGCGCCGCCAGCATGGACTTCATCCGGATCGCCGGAAAGGCGGCCGAGGGCGTCATCATGGCGTCGGGTCCGGTGATGTCGCCGGAAACCCAGGCCGACAGCGCGCTGACCAAGAAGCCGGGCCTCGCGCTCAATGCCGCCTATGAGGCCAAATACGGCCCCAACAGCCGCAGCCAGTTCGCCGGGCATTCCTACGACGCCTTCGAAATCCTCAAGCGCGTCATTCCGGTGGCGCTGAAGGCCGGCAAGCCGGGCACGGCGGAATTCCGCGAAGGCATCCGCAAGGCGCTCTTGAGCGAAAAGGACATGGCGGCCAGCCAGGGCGTCTACAACTTCACCGAAACTGACCGCTACGGCCTCGACGACCGCTCGCGCATCATCCTGACCGTGAAGGACGGGAAGTACGTTCCGGCGAAGTAGGCGGAGGAATCGTAGGGTGGGCAAAGCGAAGCGTGCCCACCCTCTTCCTGCAACACATGTGATGGTGGGCACGGCGCGAAAAGGGCGCCTTTGCCCACCCTACTTTTCTAAATCCTGCTCTCGCTCTCGTGCGTGAAGCCGAGATAGCTCGCCGCCACCCGCTGGTTGGTCGCGATCTCCGCAGCCGGGCCGTTCAGGATGAACTCGCCGAGCTCCATCACATAGGCACGATCGGCGATCTTCAGCGCGGCCTGCGCGTTCTGTTCGACCAGCAGCACCGAGACGCCGGCGGCGCGCAGTTCGCCGATGGTGCGGAAGATGTCGGCGACGATGATCGGCGCCAATCCCAGGCTCGGCTCGTCCAGCATCAACAGTTTTGGCGCGCCCATCAGGGCGCGGCCCATCGCCAGCATCTGCTGCTCGCCGCCCGACAGCGTGCCGGCCAGCTGCTTGCGGCGTTCCTTCAGCCGCGGAAACAGCGTGTAGACCCGCTCGAACGATCGCGCCGCGACGGCTTTCGCGATCCGGAAGGCGCCGAGCTGAAGATTGTCCTCGACGTTCATGGTGCCGAACAGCTCGCGATGCTCGGGCACCAGGCTCAAGCCCGCCGCGACGCGGTCCTCGATCTCGAGCTGCAGCATGTCCCTGCCGGCAAAGGCCACGCCGCCGGTCAGCGGCAGAATCCCCATGATGGCGTTCAGCAGCGTGGTCTTGCCGGCGCCATTGGCGCCGATGATGGTGACGATCTCGTTGTCGGCGACCTCGAGCGACACCGCGCGCACGGCCTCGACCTTGCCGTAGGCGACATGGGCATCGGTTACTTTCAGCAGCGCGCTCATGCCACCGCTCCGAGATAGGCCTTGATTACATCCGGATTGGTCTTGATCGCGTCGGGCGTGCCCTCGGCGATCTTGGTGCCGAAGTCGAGCACGACGATGCGGTCGGCGAGATCCATGACAAAACCCATGTCGTGCTCGACCAGCAGCACCGACATGCCGCCGTCGCGCAGCTGCCGCAGCAGCGCGGCGAGCCGTTGCTTCTCCATGTGCCGCAGGCCCGCGGCGGGTTCGTCGAGCAGCAACAGGGTCGGATCGACGCACAGCGCGCGCGCGATCTCGACGATGCGCTGCTGGCCGAGCGACAGGCTGCCCGCGGGCTGATCGATCTGGTCGATGAGCCCGACGCGCTCGATCTGGCGCGCCGCTTCAGCCAGCAATTTCGCTTCATCCGCACGGTCGAGCCGCAGCATGCTGGAGATGGCGCCGGCGTGGCCGCGCAGATGCGCGCCGATCGCGACGTTTTCCAGCACGCTCATGTCGGGCACCAGCTTGACGTGCTGGAAGGTTCTGGCGATGCCGAGTTTGACCACTTCCTGGGGCGGCGCGTTATCGATGTTTCTGCCCTGCATCGAGATGGTGCCGCCGGTGGCGGTGAGCACGCCGGTGATGAGGTTGAAGGTCGTGCTCTTGCCGGCGCCGTTGGGGCCGATCAGGGCGACGATCTCGCGGGGCTGGACGTCGAACGAGACGTTGTTGACGGCGATCACGCCGCCGAACTGCTTTCGCGCGTTGTCGATCTTGAGCAGCGCGCCGGGAGCGGCGGCCGGCCGGTCGCGCGCGGGCAGGGTGAGCGAGGTATCGGGCCGCTTGCGAGCCGGCTTGAACGGCAGCCGGCTCATCAGCCAGGGCCAGACGCCGGTTGGCGCCAGCTGCAGCAGCAGCACCAGCAGGATGCCGAATACGATGGTCTCGAGCTGGCCTTCGCCGCGGAACAGCAGCGGCAGATAGCTTTGTAAAATCTCCTTCAGGATGACGACGATGCCGGCGCCCAGCACGGCGCCCCAGACATAGCCGGCGCCGCCGACCACCGCGATGAAGAGATATTCGATGCCAGCATGGGCGCCGAACGGCGTCGGGTTGGCGGCGCGCTGGAAATGCGCATAGAGCCAGCCGGACAGCCCGGCCAGAACAGCCGCGTAAATGAACACCAGCAGCTTGGCGCGCGGCGTCTGCACGCCGAACGCTTCGGCGGCGATGTGTCCGCGGCGCAGCGCGCGGATCGCGCGGCCGGTGCGGGAGTCCAGCAGGTTCATGCTGAGCAGCGCGCAGATCAGCACCGCGATCCAGATCGCATAATAGATCGTGCCGGCATCGAGCATCTTCAGCGTACCGATCGACAGCGGCGGAATCCCGGTGATGCCGTCATTGCGGCCGAGGAATTCGAGTTTGCTGAACAGGTAGAACAGGCCGATGCCCCAGGCGATGGTGCCGAGCGGCAGATAGTGGCCGGACAGCCGCACCGTGACGAGGCCGAGAAAGACCGCGGCGCCGCCGCTGACCAGCAGCGACAGCGGCAGCGTCAGCCATGGCGACATGCCATAGGCGGTCGAGAGCACCGCCGTGGTGTAGGCGCCGAAGCCGCAGAACGCCGCCTGACCGAACGATGTCAGGCCGCCGACACCGGTCAGCAGCACCAGACCCATCGCCACCAGGGCGGCGAGGCCGATATTGTTGAGCAGAACGATCCAGAACGGCGGCATGCCCGGGATCAGCGGGATTACCGCCATCAGGGCCGCGAAGATCGAGATGGGTAACAGCCGTTGCGTCATCGCCATCAATCCTTCTCTTCCTCGACCTCGGGCGCCGCAAGCGACCGCAGCACGAGGACCGGAAGAATCAGCGTGAAGACGATGACCTCCTTGAAATTGCTGGCATAGAACGAGGAGAACGCCTCGACGGTGCCGACCACAAGGGCCGCGACCGCGGTCAGGGGATAGCTGACGAGGCCGCCGATGATTGCGGCGATAAAGCCCTTCAGGCCGATCAGGAAGCCGGTGTCGTAATACAGCGTCGTGATCGGCACGATCAGGATGCCCGACAGCGCGCCGATCACGGAGGCGAGCAGGAAGGCGATCTGTCCCGACAGCGTGGTCCTGATGCCGACGAGGCGAGCGCCGAGCCGGTTGACGGCGGTGGCGCGCAGCGCCTTGCCATAGAGCGTGAGGCCGAAGAACAGCCACAGCCCGACGATGAAGGCGATGGTGATGGCGTAGACCGCGATGCTCTGGCCGGTGAAGCGCAGCGGGCCCACCATGAAGGCCGCATCCGAGATGGTCGGGCCGCGCTGGCCTTCGGCGCCGAAGAACACCAGGCCGAGGCCCTGCAGCGCGAGATGGGCGCCGACCGAGGCGATCAGCAGCACCAGCACCGAGGTGTGCGCCAGCGGCTGGAAGACGAGGCGGTAGAGAAACAGCCCGATCGCCGCGACGATCAGCAGCGACAGCGCGATATTGACCGCGATCGGGGTGTTCTTGCCGGCGAACCAGTATGTCAGGGCGTAGATCGCCACCGGCAGCAGGATGTTGATCGCGAAGGCCCGCGCGACCAGCCGCAAGTGCAGCGAGCGGCGGCCGCCGAACAGATCGAGGCCGAACGCCACCACGCCCATCGCCACCGCGAGCTGGGCGGTGCCCGGCATGTTGCCCGCCGACAGCGTGGCATAGGTCAGCGCGCCGAAGGTGACGAATTCGCCCTGCGGAATCAGGATGACGCGGGTGACGGCGAACACCAGCACCAGCGCAAGGCCGAGCAGGGCGTAGATCGCACCATTGGTAATGCCGTCCTGCACCAGGAACAGCATGATCGTCGTGTTCAAGACCGGGCGCTCCCCCATCACGCATCGGACCAGTCGCGGCCTTGAGCAGCCGCTGACCGTCAAATAACAGCAGTTGAAAAGTCCCGCCGATATTCGATATAGTGCATAACAATTATCAAATATAACTTCAAGGCCCGTCCACTGTATCCGGGTCTTGTCCGAGCCTACCGGGATTGCGAGCCTCGAGCGATGACTGTTTCCAAAACCGCTAGCGCCGCTGCCGCCGTCGATGCCGCCAAGCCGTCCCGCGCCGCCCGCAAGGAACCGGCCGAGGGCGCAGTTGTTGACGCGGCGCTGCAGCTCGGCGAATTGTCCGAACTGCTGGGCTATTCGCTCAAGCGCGCGCAGCTTCGGGTGTTCGAGGATTTTCTGCGCTGCGTGGCGCCGCTGCAGCTGACGCCGGCACAGTTCTCGGTGCTACTGCTGCTCGACAGAAATCCAGGCCGCAACCAGACCGAGATCGCCAATACGCTCGGCATCCTCCGGCCGAATTTCGTGGCGATGCTCGATGGCCTCGAGAGCCGCGATTTGTGCACGCGGGTCCGTTCGACCAACGACCGCCGTTCCCACATCCTGATGCTGACCGACAAGGGCCGTGCGGTGCTGGCGCGCGCCAAGAAGCTGGTCGCCACCAAGCACGAAGCCCGTCTCAACGAATTGCTCGGCCCCGCCAACCGCGCCGCGCTGCTGGACATGCTGGCGACGATCGCAAGAGAGTTTTGATGCGGTCGCGTGCCCCGGGCGCTGCGCAGCGCGGAGCGGTGCGCTGCTGACCCGGGGCCCATGCTTCATGCGCGGCAACGTTCATGGGTCTCGGTTCTGCGGAGCAGCGCGAGAGCGCTGCACCGCGTCCGGGACACACCGCCTCACACTCAGTCCACCAAAATCACCCTGATATCGTTCACATTGGTCAGCGTCGGGCCGGTCAGCACGAGATCGCCGGTCGCGGTGAAGAAGGTGGTGGCGTCGTTGTCGGCGAGGCAGGCCCGGGTGTCGAGGCCGAGCGATTTGACTTTTTCGAACGTGGTGGAATCGATCATCGCGCCGGCGGGATCGGTCGCACTGCCGGCGCCGCCGTCGGCGCCGTCGGTATCGGCGGCCAGCGCCGAAATACCTGAGGTGTCCCCGAGCAGCCCGGCCAGCGCCAGCGCATACTCCTGGTTGGGGCCGCCGCGGCCCTGGCCGCGGACGGTCACCGTGAGTTCGCCGCCGGAGAGGATCGCCAGGCGCTTGCCTTCGGCGCGCGCCTGCAGCGCCAGTCGCGCATGATCGGCGGCGACGCTGCGGGCCTCGCCCTCGAGATCGGCGCCGAGATCGATGATCGCGTAGCCGGCATCCCTTGCCAGCTTGATCGCGGCGTCGAGCGAAGCTCTGGGTCGCGCGATCAGTTCGAAATGCGCGCGCGCGAAGGCGGGATCGCCGGGCTTGCAGCTCTCGTTGGCGGGATCATCGAGGGCTGCGCGGACGGCGTCGTCGACCGGCAGTCCGTATCTGGCGACCAGCGCGCGCGCATCCGAAAGCGTGGTCGGATCCGGCACGGTCGGTCCCGATGCGATCGCGGAAGCGTCGTCATGCGGAACGTCCGAGATCGCCAGCGTCACGATCTCGGCCAGCCTGCCTGCGCGCGCCAGACGGCCGCCCTTGATCCGCGACAAATGCTTGCGCACGGTGTTGACCTCGCCGATCGGCGCGCCCGAGCGCAACAGCGCCCGGTTCAACTGCTGCTTCTGCGCGAACGACACGCCTTGCACCGGCGCGATCCAGTTCGCGGAACCGCCGCCCGACAGCAGCACCAGCAACAGGTCGTCGGGCCGCGCCTCCTGCGCCAGCAGCAGGCTGTCCGCCGCGCCCTTGAGGCCGGCTTCATCGGGCACTGGATGGCCGGCTTCGACCACCCTGATCCGCCGCGTCGGCACGCCGTGGCCGTGGCGGGTGGTCGCGATACCGGTGAGCCGCGATGGCGGCAGCCCCAGTTCGTCGAGATAGTGCCGCTCTGCTGCCGCGGCCATGGCGGCGGCGCCCTTGCCGGCGGCCAGACAAATCACCCGGCCCTTCGGGGTCGGGGGCAGATGCCGCGCCAGCACCACGTCGGGATGTGCTGCGGCAATGGCGGCGTCGAAGATCGCGCGCAGGAGAGGGCGTCTGTCGATCATCGCGTCACGGGATTGGGAGTTGGAGACATGCGACGCCAGTTATCCATCCGTTCGGCGCAAAAGAAAACCCCCGCAGCGTGCTGCGGGGGTCGTTGGGTACGAGGCTTCGTACCCGGAGATGCTTAGTTCGTCGCGTCGCCGCTCAGGATCTCGCCGAACCTTTCCCAGGTTTCGCCCTTGAACTTGATCAGTTGCACCGACGAGATCGGAGCGAAGTCGGTGGGGCTGGTGTTGACCTTGATGCCGGGCAGCAGGCCGCCGAGTTCCAGGTTCTTGATGCTGGCCGCCTGCTTCATGACGTTCTCGCGCGTGAGGTTGTCGCCGCACTGCTTCAGCACATGCACGAGACCTTGCGCGACCGTGTAGCCGTACATGACGTTGGCATCGACCCGGTTGCCTTCGGGGAAGTGCTTGGTCAGGAACTCGTCGAACGCCTTCATGCCGGCATCGTCCTTCCACTGCGGATCGGACGTATCCTTCAGGTATTGCGACGAGATGATGCCCTGGGCGGCTTCAAAGCCGGCCGGCTTGATCACGCTGCCGATCGACGCCGAGACGTTGTTGAGGAAATGCACCGGCTTCCAGCCGATTTCATTGTTCTTCTTGATCGCCTGCGCGGCGAATTTCGGTGTGGTGATGTTGACGAAGACGTCGGCGCCGACCGATTTGAGCTTGACGATATGGGAGTCGATGGTCGGCGCGGAGACCTCGTAGCTTTCTTCCAGCACGATCATCGAAGCCGCCTTGGCGCCGAGTCCGTCCTTCAGGCCCTTCAGGTAGTCCTTGCCGTAGTCGTCGTTCTGATAGAGCACGCCGATCTTGGCGTTCGGCATCTGCTTGAGAATGTACTTTGCATAGATCTGTGTTTCGCTCTGGTAGTTGGGCTGCCAGCCCATGGTCCAGGGGAAGTTCTTGGGGTCGTTCCACTTGGTGGCGCCGGTGGCGACGAACAGCTGCGGCACCTTCTTCGAGTTCAGGTATTTCTGGATCGCCGAATTCGGCGGCGTGCCGAGCGGATTGAAGACGAACAGCACTTCGTCGCTCTCGACCAGCTTGCGCGTCTGCTCGACGGTCTTCGGCGGGCTGTAAGCGTCGTCATAGCTGATGAAATTGATCTTGCGGCCGTTGATGCCACCCTCGGCATTGATCTTCTTGAAGTAGGCTTCCTCGGTCTTGCCGATCACGCCATAGGCGGATGCGGGTCCGCTGTAGGGCATGATGTTGCCGATCTTGATCTCGGTATCGCTGGCGCCGGAGTCGTACTTCTTCTGCGCGAGCGCGCCACTGCTGGTTGCGGCAAGCACTGCGAACGCTGCCGAGGCAATAGCAAGTTTCTTGGTTATTGAAGGCATTCCAATTTTCTCCCATTTTCTTAATGTTGTGCGCGACTTATGGCACGGTCGGCAATGGCCTTCAAGAAAAAGCCCCTGCGCGCGTTGGCGCAGGGGCCGGTTCCGTGGTGGTTTTTTGGCAGTCGGTTAACCCCGGAGGATCCCTAGCCCCCGACGTCGGCGTCGATGATTTCGCCGAAGCGCTGCCAGGCCTCGCCCTTGAACCTCATCAACTGAACCGCCGAGATCGGAGCAAAGTCCGTGGCGCTGGTGTTGACCTTGATGCCCGGCAGCAGGCCGCCGAGTTCCAGGTTCTTGATGCTGGCCGCCTGCTTCATGACATTGGCGCGCGTGAGATTGTCGCCGCAGGCCTTCAGCACATGCACCAGGCCTTGTGCAACCGTGTAGCCGTACATCACCGAACCGTCGATCCGGTTGCCTTCGGGGAAGTACTTGGTCAGGAACTCGTCGAACGCCTTCATGCCGGCGTCGTTCTTCCACTCCGGATCGGACGTGTCCTTGAGGTAGGCGGACGAGATGATGCCCTGTCCATTCTCGAAACCGGCCGGCTTCATCACGCTGCCGATCGAGGCCGAGACGTTATTGAGGAAATGAACCGGCTTCCATTCGATCTCGTGCATCTTCTTGATCGCCTGCGCCGCGAATTTCGGCGTGGTGACGTTGAAGAACACGTCGGCGTTGGTCGACTTCAGCTTGACGATATTCGAATCGATGGTCGGCTGCGAGGTTTCGTAGCTTTCCTCGGCGACGATCATCGTGGCGGCCTTGGCGCCAAGTCCGTCCTTCAGGCCCTTGACGTAGTCTTTGCCGTAATCGTCGTTCTGATAGAGGATGGCGATCTTGGCGTTCGGCTTTTCCTTGAGGATGTATTTTGCGTAGATCCGGGACTCGCTCTGGTAGTTGGGCTGCCAGCCCATGGTCCAGGGGAAGTCCTTGGGGTCGTTCCATTTGGTGGCGCCGGTGGCGACGAACAGCTGCGGCACCTTATTCTAGTTCATGTACTTCTGGATCGCCGAATTGGGCGGCGTGCCGAGCGGATTGAAAACGAACAGCACCTCGTCGCTCTCGACCAGCTTG
>NZ_JAURXB010000037.1 GCF_030654605.1 Bradyrhizobium sp. | reverse complement strand
CGTTCTCGGCGTGATCGGGCCGACCCGCCTCAACTATGCCCGCGTGATCCCGACGGTGGACTATGCGGCGCGCATCGTCAGCCGGATGCTGGGCGGCTGATCCGGGCCAAATCGGGTTGTGGTGCTTGATTTTCCCCGCCTAAAGCACGATATCCGGGCCAGCAAATCCCCCATTGCCCCGGTTCCAAGCGGTTTTTTCGAGAAGGCAAGCCATGACTGATCCCAACTGGCAGAAGGACAATCCGGCCGATCCGGCGAAGGCCGCCGAGCCCGTGGTTTCCAAGCCATACATCATGCCCGACGATCCCGAGGAAGGCTCAGTCGAAGCCCTGACCAGGGAAATCGCCGAAACCCGCGACAAGATGCTGCGCACGCTGGCGGAAATGGAAAACCTGCGCAAGCGCACCGCGAAGGAAGTGGCCGACGCGCGCGCCTATGGCATCACCGGCTTTGCCCGCGACGTGCTCGATATTGCCGACAATCTGCAGCGTGCGCTCGATGCGGTCCCGGCCGAGGCCAAGGCCAACGCCGATCCCGGCCTGAAGTCGCTGATCGAGGGTGTCGAGCTGACCGAACGCTCGCTGCTCAACACGCTGGAGAAAAACGGCGTCAAGAAATTCGACCCCGCGGGCGAGAAGTTCGATCCGAATTTCCAGCAGGCGATGTACGAGGTCCCCGACACGTCGGTGCCGGCGGGCACCGTGGTGCAGGTCGTGCAGGCCGGCTACACCATCGGCGAGCGCGTGCTGCGCCCGGCGCTGGTCGCGGTGTCGAAGGGCGGCGCGAAGGCGGCGGCGGGCGAACAATCCTGAGAAGGGCGCGTCGGCTTCATCTCACCTTTGGCCAGTGCGTGCCAAAACCCCGGAGATTGCCTTCGGGATTGCTGCAGGGCGAAGTCGCGGGTCAACCCAGAAACTCGCGAAGCTTGGCCACGACGCCGCGGTCGACCCAATAATTCGTGTGCCCATTCGGGACAACAGGAAATTCGCGGGGCCAGTCGCCCTTGCCGATGTGTGTTCCGACGAAATCGTCGATACGGAAGATATTCAGCCAATCGCGTAGCAGGCCACCCTTTGTTGGATCCACCGGATTCGCCTTTTTCAGATGCGGGCGGTTCGCGACCGACGGAAACGAGGACGGGAAATAGTGGCCGTAGAGATGGGTATAGGGCGAGCCCATCGTTACCAGCCCGATGCCGCCACTGTCGGCGGGTAGCCCCTTCAGCCAGTCCTTGCCCCTGATGTCGATGAGATCGATTGCAATCATCGTTCCCTGGGAATGCGACACGATGTCGAGCCGGTCAGGCTTCTCGTCGCGGATCAGGGTTCGAATGAGCACGTCGAGCCGGTCGTGGATACGACGACGGAGCCAGTAGCCGCGCGGACTTTCCTTGAATGGAAGGTTAACTTTGTTCTCGAAGAACAATCCTTCCAGCCAGGTTTGCCGCGGCGGCTCGTTGCTCTTGTAGGGATCGCCGGCACGGCCGGACATCCAGGAACCGTTGTTCAGATAGGCCAGCACATCGGCGAGAATGCCAAGCCCGGCGGCAAATTCCGCCCTCAGCGAATAGACGAGCAACGAACCGACGGCCAGAATTACGAAGATGATCGCGATCGTCCAGTCTTCCAGCACCGCCTTCATCTTGCCGACCCAGCCGACGTCGGATGAAAAAGCGACGAGAGCGAAAGTCGCAAAAACCAGCGGCAGGAAGATGCTCAGCGCCGTCAGCATCCTCGATGCGACAAGCAATCTATAGCGGTTGGCATATTCGTCGGCACTTGCCCCGCTATTGTCCATATAGAACGAGGGCTCTGCAAATTCGCCTCGCGTAAGTTCCGACTTGCGACGTAAAACCAAAAACGCCGCCACAGCGAGCCAGACAAGCACGATGACTGCGGCACCGATTGCAACTAATCCCGCCGCGACAGCTTCCGTTTTGAGACCGAGGTTGTAAGAAGGCAATTTGAGAACGGCGGCCCATAACGCCGCAATCAGGAGAAACCAGAGCAGGGACATCAGGCCGAGCGCCGGGACGATCAGATTCGGCGCCTGCGGCTTGTTGCGCCGGATAAACCCGAGAACCCAAACCAGGAGTACTTGGAAGAACACCACGAGCCATGCCACGGACATGAGTGCGAGCATGCGCCAGCCAATGCCAAGCAGGCCGGGATAGGTGAGTTTGAAGTCATCGAGACGCATTCCGGTCTCGAGCTTGACCAGCAAGCTTTCGATGGGTGCCACGACATTGCGGAAGCCGAACAGCTCCGGCGATCCGAGCAGGAGAAATGCTACGCCGCACAGGGCAATCCAGGTGAACAGGTGCCGGTAAAGAAAAGCGCCGCGGCCTTGCCGTAGCACGAAATATCCAGCGGCAATGGCGGCCAGCCCGACCGCGGCGATTTGCACACGCAATAGAATCACAGCCGCCGGCTTGTCCAGAACGAACGCCTCCGCCCCCCACACGGCAAAAGGCACGACCTGCAGCACCGCTGCAAACAGAAGCCCCAGCAGCATCACGATGTTCAGCGCAATGATGGGTCCATGAATTGTCAGCGCGGCGCCGCGCGCGAACCGGCCGATCCAGCGATCCTCGCAATTGTTACCGGGATAGACGTCCTTCGCGTTCTCGCGAATCGCATGCGACAGACCCATTGCTACCTTGAAATAGGCGAGCACGACGTCCACGATACCCGATCCGAATGCCGTGACGTCGCCCCAGAAGAAGTCGGCGATGACACGCTCTTCTTTCACGGTTCCCTTGTCTTTTTCATAGGAACGGTAGCGCCGCACGCGCGCCGGAAACGTGCTTGCTTTGCCCGACGAGTCGTAGGTTTCGGATTCAAGCAGCACAAAATCGTCGCTGGAGTGCGGCGGCAAACGCGTCTTTTCGTTCTTGCCATCGTCATCCTGCAGCGCCGCCGCAAGCAAATCGGAACTCACTCCTGCCTGTTTCACGCCCACGCCGTGGACGACTATGATGACCTGCTTGGCCATGAATGCTTCCCCCACCTGATGTTTTCGATGCGTCGTCGCCGACGCTTGCCTCCGCCCGGTGCGGAAAGGCCCTGCAATGATTTGCGCTGCAGAAAAATGTCCTGACGGAGGTCTGCATGCGACCATGCACCCTATAGTAGAATAGCATTTTTGGGAAGCTCTCCCTGCATGGTGCTTCGACACCAGGCGCAGCGGAACTTGTCGCCTCGAGGGAGCCTGTCGACGGTCATTTCGCGACAGGCCGTCTCGACCGCGTGCTGCGGGCGGCGCTGGTCGCGATTTCAAAGGGTGGCGCGAAGGCGGCACCTGGCGCCGACGAGCAAGCTTGAGGCGGTTCAGCGCGTGTGCTTCATCCTTCGAGACGCATCGCTTCGCGATGCTCCTGAGGACCGACTACTCCCTCACGGTGAGTAGCGCGGCGCCGCCGCGCGTCTCGAACCGTCGGGCACGCTGATCGCTCAGGCCGAAGAAAACTACCCCGCCTCCGGCTTCTCGGTCACCTTCGGCCAGTAGGTGCCAAAACTCCAGAGATTGCCTTCCGGGTCGCGGCAGGCGAAATCGCGGCTGCCGTAGTCGGTGTTGTGCAGCTCCATCTCGATCCTGGCGCCGGAGGCCTTCACCCTGGCGTGCAGCGCGTCGGGATCGGTGACGGCGACGTGGAGGTGGCGCCGAGGCGCTCGCGCGTGTGCCGTCGCTGCCGAGCACGTCATCGATATCGATCATGCGCGCGGCGAGATCGACCATCGCGCTGCCGAAAAACCTGAAAGCGCCGAGCGGGGTAAAGTCCACCTGCACACATTCGGCGCCGCCGTCGGATTCGATGTAGACGGCACCCGCATACAGCCCCGCCGCAAAACTGCGCTGGCGGCCGGTAGCATCGGGCTCGCGCCCGAGCGCGATCGTGAACGGCGTGCCGAAACTGATGATCAGCGGCACCGTCAGCGGAGCCGCCTCGCGCTGCGAAAACCGGCCACCCGCCATCTCGCGGTAGCCGGACATGACTGAAATCAGGCCGGCGGTTCGTTGCGACGGCGGGCGGCGAACCATCTCGAACGCGACTGGAGCGACGGGATCCGACATGCGGCATCTCCCAGTAAAGATACGCCGTCGCCAGACGAATCCGGGCAGATCGCGCAGCTTCAGCGCGGCTGGATGCCGTCGCGCACGGCGCGGAAGCGCGGGAATGCCTTGGCCCATTCCTCGCGCGGCGCGCTGCCGATGATGCGCAGCGAACTCTGGCCGCCGAAGCGCAGCCACTGCACCACGGTGACGGGGGTGTTGTCCTTGCCGCTCACCGCGTCGATGCGGGTTTCATAGCCCGGCATGCCGTCGATGCGCAGCGGCTCCGACATCGTGATCCGGGCTTCGCGCACGCCGGGAATGGTGGTCGCGGCCTGCTGGGCAAACCGGCCGCGATCCTCCGGCTGGGTCGGCGTCGCCCCGACAAGGCCGACCACCATGAAGGGCGCCGCCTCGAAACCCTTGGCCTCGTCGCTGTCGGCGATGACGATGGCCCCGCCAACCGCCAGCGTGCGGACATTCTTGAAACCGCTCAATTCGCCGACCTTGAAGGGCATCTGGGCAAGCTGCTCCTCGACCGGAACTTCCTTGCGGACCGCCGCCGAGGCAAACATCTGCCGGATGGCATCGTCGGTATAGATTTTGGAAGCATTTTCCGGAACCTGCACGGCGATGTAGCCGGAGAAGGCGCCGCCCGGCAGGATCATCGAATAGCGCCGCACATTGGTCGCGCCATCCTTGCCGGTTTCGATGGTGTAGTAGGCAAGGCCGGCCGCGGTCTCGATGCTCTCCGGCTTGACGCCGCCGACGCCCGCCGGACTGTTCTTGAAGGCATTCATGACCTCGGTGTAGGCGTCGGCCGGAAGCTCCGCCATCAACACCTTGACGCCCTTATCCTCGGTCTCGAATCCGACGAAGGCTTTGGCGCGGTTGAGCCCGACCAGCGGCGTGACGCCGATCCTGACGCCCGGCGGAAAAACCGGGTCGGCAGCAAGCGCGGGGGTTGCGGCTGATATCAGCAGGGCAACCGCGAAGATCGATCGGATGAGCATCATGAAACGTCTACTGGGTTTGCATTGAGGCCGTTCAATGGTCGGCCGGTGCGACCCTTTGCCGGGCCTCGAACGATCAGCTTTTAGCGGTTTTGACCGTCCGGCAACAGGGAGGGCCGCGATTCCGTTCCCGGTCAACGGCCGAAATCACGCTTTCCGCCCCGGCCCTCGCGGCCCGGCGGCTGCCATGGCCGCACAACCCGGCCCGGTCGGCCTGACACGCGGGAAGACACAATCTTCCAAAGGCCAGTCTTTTCAGCCCTCAAGGTTGCGTACGGTCCTTGCAGGCCCCACCCCCCCTCCTATATGAGGCTCACCGTCGCAATATCGCGAGGAATTGATCGTTTGGGGGTTTGGATTGGTGTGCCG
>NZ_JAURXB010000034.1 GCF_030654605.1 Bradyrhizobium sp. | reverse complement strand
CCGGAATTGCGATCGTCGATGGGGCAGAGTTTCATGATGGGAATGCACTGATCAATCAGCAATTTGACGCCCGCTGCGTCCAGTCTATCTCTTAGACCGAATACGCCAATTCCGGTAGATCGGGCGTTCTGCCGCTGTCGTGTTGCTGCTGTTAACGTAAAGGAATGCGCGGGCAATTTTTCCGGAGAAGATGCGCGCTTGATGATGATGGCAGCGCAACTTCCCTAACGGTTAACGCATCGTTAACGCCACTGGATAAAGCGAGGTGTTCCGCAAGCCGGCTCGCTGGAACAGCGTTAGATCTGCCGCACCACGCCCGGTTTTCCCGGCGCGCATTCCAGCGCGTCGCGATCCCACTTCGCGGCATCGGCCGCGGCCTCATAACTGCTGTGCAGGAACTCCAGCAAGGCCTGATCCGGATTCGCGGCGGTGCGCACGGCCTCGTAGGGCAGGATGAATTCGCCGAGCGCCTCGCTGAAGAACGCGGCCTCGGGGCGTACCTTGGCCGTGCGAAAGCCCGCCGGTTCGGGATAGGCGTAGCAATAGAACGCGGGGTAATCGATCGCACCGGAACCCGGCCAGAAACCGGCGCTGCTGACTTCGTGCGAATAGGCCTCCGTGGCGACGTCATCGGACAGATGCGGCACGCCGCCGGGATGGCGCGGCGCGCGGCGGCCGGAAAAGCGCGTCACCGCGAGATCGAAACTGCCCCAGAAGAAATGCACCGGGCTCGCCTTGCCGAGGAAACCCGTGCGGAACTGTTTTAATACCCGGTCGACGTTGACCAATATCTGGAAGAGGCGTCCCACGGCATCCGGATCGTAGGAAGAATGCCGGCTGTCCTGCGAGAACCGCACCGGATCCGGCAATTCGTTGGGGATCTCGTCGATGGTAACGTGAATGCCGAGTTCGGCGAGCGCGGCCATCACGGCGGCATAAAAACTCGCGACCGAGTGCCCGGGCAGCGCAAACTGCCGCTGTGCACCGTCGCTGGTGGTGATGCGCAGCGCATGATCGATGAAGTCGAGATCGATCTGGAATGTCCTGTTGCCGTCCGGGATCGGCGAGGTCGTCAACCCCCGCGCGCTGACGTAAAGCGCGACGTGCCAGGAGTGATTCAGCCAGGGCGAGCGCACCAGACGAATTTTTCCGATCACCTGCGTCCACAGATGCAGCGTCGCATAGCTGTCGCGCCAGGCCGCGGTGGGCAATTCCGGCCAAAAGGCGTGCGGGTTGTTCATGGCTGGACTCGCTCACGTTGATCGCGGGCTCGTGGAGTATCACGTATCACAGATCGTCGCAGACATTCCGGGGCGATGCATCGAACCAGGATGTGCAATTGCACATCTGAGAATCTCGAGATTCCGGGTCTGGTCCTTCGGACCATCCCGGAATGACGAACTTTCTCGCATCAGCCATGCAGCTTTTTCGCGGTCTCCGCGATCACGCGTCCTTGATAGCGCGCGCCCGCCAGTTCGTTCTCGCTCGGCTGGCGGCTGCCGTCGCCGCCGGTGATGGTGGTGGCGCCATAGGGCGAACCGCCGGTGACCTCGTCGAGCTTCATCTGGCCGGCAAAGCCGTAATTCAGGCCGACGATGGTCATGCCGAAATGCAGCAGGTTGGTGATCACCGAAAACAACGTGGTCTCCTGGCCGCCATGCTGGGTCGCGGTCGAGGTGAAGGCGCCACCGACCTTGCCGTGCAGCGCGCCCTTGGCCCACAGACCGCCGGCCTGGTCGAGGAAACTCGCCATCTGCGACGCCATCCGGCCGAACCGGGTGCCGGTGCCGACGATGATGGCGTCGTAATTGACGAGATCTTCGACCTTCGCGACGGGCGCCGCCTGATCGAGCTTGTAATGCGAGGCTTTTGCCACGGCTTCGGGCAC
>NZ_JAURXB010000031.1 GCF_030654605.1 Bradyrhizobium sp. | reverse complement strand
CGAGGGCGCGGCCATATCCAATGCGATGATTCCGTTCCTGCTGGCGGCGATCATGGTGTCCTGGTTCGGACTGCAGCGGCGCAAGTGGCAGCAAGGTGAAAACAATGACTGATCTGCGCACCCAGCCCGTCGACCTCAAGGCCGTGCTGTCGGGATCGGCACGCACCGTGGCGGCCGACGATCACAGCGTCGGCATGAGCTATCTGGAGTCGTTGCCGAAGCGGATGGTGACGCTCTATCTGCCGCTGTCGATTATCGTGATCGTACTGCTGTTCCCGTTCTACTGGATGGCGCTCACCGCGGTCAAACCGGACGAGCAGCTGCTCGATCTCAACACCTACAATCCGTTCTGGACCTGGAATCCGACGTTCAAGCACATTCATAAGCTGTTGTTTGACAGCTACTATCCGCTGTGGCTGTGGAACACGATGTATGTGGCGGTCTGCGCCACCGTCCTGTCGATCGTGGCCTCCGTGCTGGCGGCCTATGCGATCGTGCGGCTGCGCTATCGCGGTGCGCAATGGGTCGGCGGTTTCATCTTCCTCGCTTATCTGGTGCCGCCCTCGATCCTGTTCATTCCGCTCGCCACCGTGGTGTTCCAGTACGGCCTGTTCGACACGCCGTTCGCGCTGATCCTGACCTATCCGACCATCCTGATTCCGTTCTCGACCTGGCTGTTGATGGGGTACTTCAAGACCATCCCGTTCGAGCTGGAGGAGTGCGCCCTGATCGATGGCGCCAGCCGCTGGCAGATCCTGACCAAGATCGTGCTGCCGCTGTCGATCCCCGGATTGATATCGGCATTCATCTTCTGCTTCACGCTGTGCTGGAACGAGTTCATCTACGCGCTGACGTTCCTCACCTCGGTGCAGAACAAGACGGTGCCGGTCGCGATCGTCAACGAGTTCGTCGACGGCGACGTCTATCGCTGGGGTTCGCTGATGGCCGGCGCGCTGGCGGGATCGCTGCCGCTGGTGATCCTCTATGCGTTCTTTGTCGAACATTACGTGTCGGCGATGACCGGAGCCGTCAAGGAGTGAGCCGGCGGGCCCGCGTCCGGTCTTTCCCCTGCCGCGTTTTCCTGGTCCGGGCCGGTTCCCAGCTCGCTTGAAAAGGCTATAAGGCAAGAAACAACAAGGAGTCGGGTCTTGCACATTCTGGTTCTGGGCGCCGCCGGCATGGTCGGCCGCAAGCTGACCGAGCGGCTGCTGCGCGACGGCCGCCTCGGCGACCGCGAGATCACGCGGATGACGCTGCATGACGTCGTGGCGGCGACCAAACCCGCCAATGCGGCGATCCCGATCAGCATCGTCACCAGCGATTTCGCCGATCCTGCGACGGCCGCGCCGCTGGTGGCACACCGCCCCGACGTGATTTTCCACCTCGCGGCGATCGTCTCCGGCGAAGCCGAGCTCGATTTCGAAAAGGGCTATCGCATCAACCTCGACGGCACGCGGATGCTGTTCGATGCGATCAGGCTCACCGGTGAGGGCTACAAACCCCGGATCGTCTTCACCTCGTCGATCGCGGTGTTCGGTGCGCCGTTCCCCGATGCGATCGGCGACGAGTTCTTCCATACGCCGCTGCTGAGTTACGGTACCCAGAAGGCGATTTGCGAACTGCTGCTGGCGGATTATTCCCGGCGCGGTTTCATGGACGGCATCGGCATCCGGTTGCCGACCGTCTGCATCCGTCCGGGCCTGCCCAACAAGGCGGCCTCCGGCTTCTTTTCCAATATCCTGCGCGAACCACTGGCCGGCAAGGAGGCCGTGTTGCCGGTGTCCGAGGACGTCCGCCACTGGCATGCCTCGCCGCGCTCGACCGTCGGTTTCCTGCTGCACGCCGCGACCATGGACAGCGCCGCGGCGGGCGCGCGCCGTAATCTCACCATGCCCGGCCTGTCTGCCACCGTCGGTGAGCAGATCGCGGCCCTGAAGCGGGTGGCGGGCGACAAGGTGGCGGCAAGGATCAAGCGCGAGCCCGATCCGTTCATCATGGGCATCGTCGCGGGATGGCCGCGCAACTTCGACGCCCAACGGGCGCGGCAACTCGGCTTCACCACCGTCGAACAGACGTTCGATGACATCATCAGGATTCACATCGAGGACGAACTCGGCGGGAAGTTCGTCGCGTAGCCCTGCCTTCGTCGTCATTGCGAGTTAGGCAACCTTTGGGGCCAACCCCGATGGATGAAACAAACTCCGCTGTCATCGCCCGGCTTGACCGGGCGACCCAGTACGCCGCGGCTTCTCGGATGAACACGATCGTCTCTGGAATACTGGATCGCCCGGTCGAGCCGGGCGACGACAGTCCTGTTGTGGCGAGTGGCATGGCACAAAAATCATGACCCAGGTTGCCTGTATCGGCGAATGCATGATCGAGTTGAAGCAGGCCGAAGGCGGCCTGTTTTCGCGCGGCTATGGCGGGGATACCCTGAACACGTCGGTCTATCTGGTGAGGCTCGGCGTCGGCGTCGACTACATCACCGCACTTGGCGACGACCCCATGAGCGACGAGATGGTGGCGGGTTGGGTCATGGAAGGCATCGGCACCAGCCGGGTTGCGCGGCTGAAGGGCAAATTGCCCGGCATCTACATGATCCAGACCGACGCATCAGGCGATCGCCGGTTCTTCCA
>NZ_JAURXB010000029.1 GCF_030654605.1 Bradyrhizobium sp. | reverse complement strand
AAAGGCAATCCGGCCTACAACGCCTCGAAGACCGGCGCCATGGGCCTGACCCGGACGCTGGGACAGGCATGGGCCGAGGATGGCATTCGCGTCAACGGTATCGCGCCCGGCCTGGTCGATACCAAGATGACCAGGGTTACGACGGCAAATCCGAAGCGGCTCGAGGGCGCGATCGAGCGGATCCCGCTGAAGCGGCTGGGTACGCCGGCCGACATGGCGGGCGCCGCATTGTTCCTGGCCTCGCCGCTGTCGTCCTATATCGTGGGACAAACGCTGATCGTCGACGGCGGCCTCATTCTCTAAAGCGTTGTCGGCTCCAGGAACCGGAGCCGGTTTCGTCAGTTAGCTCCGCGAGAATCAGCTCAGGAGTAAACACGATGGACAAGGATCGAATTGCCGGTTCGGCCAAGGATTTCGCCGGTAAGGTCGAGGGCGCCGCCGGCAAGATCGCCGGGGATGCCCAGACCGAGGCGTCGGGCCGCATCCGCGAGGCTGCGGGCACGGTGCAGAACCTGTACGGTCAGGCCAAGGATGCCGCGCGCGATGCTACCGATGCCGCCGCCGGTCTCGCCAAGGATGCCTATGAGAACAGCGGCGAGACCCTGCGCGAGGGATCGGAAGCCGTGGCGAAGAGGGTGCAGGACAATCCGCTCGGTGCGCTGCTGATCGCGGGCGGCATCGGCTTTGCGCTGGCCATGCTGATGACGCGCCCCCCGCGCCGGCCGCCGCCGCGCTGGCGGTATTGAGACTGACACTTCTTCTCCCTCTCCCGCTTGCGGGGGAGGGCATAGGCGGCCTCCGGCCGCCGTTTCTGATAAGAGAACGCCGATGCGAAGCATCGGCTATGGTGGGGGTGCCAACTGAGCAATCGGCGCCGGAGTTCGGTGAGAGAGTTCCCCCACCCGACGCGCTACGCGCGTCGACTTCCCCCGCAAGCGGGAGAGGTAAGAAAGCGCCGAGTGGCATGACAATTGTTATCGCGCAAACACGCCCGGGACGGATGCCGACCGTCCGACATTGCCCGGCGGACGCGGTGCGGCCGGGGCGAGGGGGCCGCGCGGGGGTGGCGGGGGCGGCGCTACCTGGCGCGGTGCCGGCGCGGTACCAAAACCAAAGAAATTCCCAAACGATGGCGTCTCCGGCTGTGCCGGGCGGAGCCGCTTGACCACCGGCGGTTTCGGCGGCGCGCCAGGCGCGGCCGCCACTGTTCCATCCGGCGCCGTCGATGCCACCGGCGTATCCCCCTTGGCCTGTTCGCGCCCGACCTCGCGGCGCGGCCAGACGAAATCATCGGCGCGGCCGGCGGGCGGCGCCAGCGGTTCGCCCTTGACCAGCGTTCGCGCCGCAAGTGCATCGACCGCGGCAGGCCGCGAGCCGGGGCCTCCGAGCAGTTGATCGGTTCCGACGGAGGAGGCCACCAGCGGCAGGATCGGTCCGGCCAGCGGACGCGGCGCCGGCTGACCGGGCAGCGCGTTGGCATCGGGCGTCGCGGGTTCGGTCGGCAACGCTATCGGTCCGGAACGCGCCGCCATCAGCCGGGTGATCTCGCGCTCGGCATAATGCGCGAGCTTGCGCGCGCCGGCCTTGGTGAAATACACGCCGTCATGGGAGCGCAGCCGGCGGATCTGGCCTTCGAAGTCCGGGCCCTGCAGCAGGAAGCGGCCGGCTTCGTCGACGAAGCCGTCCCAGACGTCGACATAGGTGATGCCGGCTTTGCCGGCGGCGTCGCGATACAGTGAATTCAGGAACAGCGTGTCCGACATCGCCTTGGGGCCACGCACCGCGGGCAGGCCGACCCACAGCACCGGCACGCCCCTGGATTTCAGGACCGCGATCATCTCTTCGATCTTCTTGACGTAGAGTTCGATCCAGCGCTCATCGCGAAACTCATGCAGCCCGCTTCCGGTGCGCGCGGTTTTCTCGGGTGCGACGATCGACGGCAGATCGGGGTCGGCATCATCGGCGGCGTCGGCATCGGCCGGCTTGCCCTCCGGCTTCGCTTTGGCGTCGGCCACATCATCCGGCTTCGCCGCGGGTTTCGCGTCGCCCGGTTTGGCGTCTGTCCTGGTATCAGTTTTGGCGCGCGGGTCCTTCTTGTCGCTCTCCTTCTTGGACTTGTCGACCGCCGCTTCGCGGATCGCGACGCGGTCGTTGAGGCCGAGCATGACGACGATGGCGTCCGGTTTCTCGCTGGCGAGAATGCCTTTTGCCGCGGCGGCCCAGTCGGAAGGCTCGCCCCTGGGCTGATACTTGATCAGGCCGGAGACGGTCTTGTGCTTGCGGATCACGCCCATGTCCGGCTGCTCGGAATAGGCATCCTCGAGACCATAGGCGAGCCAGTCCGCCATGGCGTCGCCGAGCACCAGCACATTGCGCTCGGGCACGATGTTCGGGTCGCGCTTGTCCGGCGGCGGCGCCCTGGAAAAATTCTCGACCCGTTTCGGCGCCTGCTGCTGGAATGGCGCGAACAGGTCGCCGCCGAACCAGCCGCCGCCGCCGCGCTGCGGCGGTGCCTGTCGGGGTGGTCCGCCGAAATTGAAGAACTGCGCGGATGCCGGCCCGACGATCCCCACCAGCAGCGCAACCGCAACCGCCAGCACGATCAGCGGGCCGCTTTCGGTGAACACCCCAGGAAAGTACGTCCTGAAAAAGGATTTGGGCTTTTGCATTCGGATCGATCGCGATTTGAAGATCAGGCCATCGCTATAATAGCGGAATCAGGCCGCAAGCGGGCAGATTTCCCGCCATAGACCGGGCTTCGGCCGCCGCCGTCAAGATCGGTCCGGAAAAGTCCCGGTCAAGGTTACTTTCGCCGGCCGGAAGCGGCTATTTACCGCCCCCTGAGCCGTTCCAGCACGCCTGCTGAGGCAAATCCATCCGCCGGCGCCCCGATCGAGGCCTGGAAGCCGCGCAGGGCCTCGCGGGTGTGACCGCCGAACTGACCGTCGGGGGTGCCACGATAGAAGCCGCGCTGGGCCAGGAGCTGCTGCAGTTCCAGCCGCTCGGTGCGTGACAAAGTGCGTTCCTGCCGCGGCCAGGGCTGGACGAACGGCGCGCCGCCGCGCAGGCGGTCGGCGAAATGGCCGATCGCCAGCGCATAGGCCTCCGCCGGGTTATATTTCATGATCACCCGGAAATTCTGCAGCATCAGGAAGCCCGGCCCCTCGGCCCCGGCCGGGGCCAGCAGATAGGCCTTGTCGGCCGGATTCGGGAACGGTTTGCCGCCGGCACGGCTGAGCCCGAGATGCTCCCATTGCGCAATTGTCATGGCCTTGGCGCGGTCGGCCAGCATGTAGTTGAAGTTTTTCGGCATCACGACCTCGAAACCCCAGGTCTGGCCGGTCTGCCAGCCGTCCTTTTTCAGATTATTGGCGGTCGAGGCGATCAGGTCGTGGGGATTGTCGACCACGTCGCGGCGGCCGTCGCCATCGGCGTCGACCGCGTAGCGCTTGAAAGCGGTCGGCATGAACTGCGTCGGCCCGAACGCGCCGGCCCAAGAGCCGCGCAACTGTTCCGGCCGCAGATCGCCGCGGTGCAGGATCTCCAGCGCGACCAGGAATTCGTCCCTGAAGTATTTCTGGCGGCGGCCG
The DNA here is from genome assembly GCF_030654605.1 of Bradyrhizobium sp. Taxonomy (GTDB): domain Bacteria; phylum Pseudomonadota; class Alphaproteobacteria; order Rhizobiales; family Xanthobacteraceae; genus Bradyrhizobium. Next base: position 60,004 of record NZ_JAURXB010000029.1, on the reverse strand, counting down.
ATGCAGGCCAGCGTCGCGGTGGAATTCAACACGCTGCGGTCGCCCATCATCGTCGAATAATTCGATTCGATGCCCCAGATCGAGGCGACGATATAGCGGTCGACGCCGTAGGCTTTCTCCACCGCGTCGAACTGCGGCTTGTATTTGGCGAGGATCTCGCGGCCCTTGGCGAGGCGGTTGTCGTTCACGAGAATGTCGAGATAATCCCAGATCGCCTTGGTGAATTCCGGCTGCGAATCCATCAGGTCCATGATGCGCAGGTCGGGCGCGAGCCCGGCGGTGAAGCGCTGGAAGCTGGCCTGCGAGATGTGGCGCCGTGCGGCGTCCGGCCACATCGAAGCGACGCATTGGCCGAAATTCGCCGCCGCCTCGCGGATCGCGGATGCCGTCATCAGGGGGTGGCCGGAGGCACCGTCCTCGCCGGTCCAGGGCAACGGGGCGGTGCTGCCTGCGGGCGCCGATTGCGCCGGCGCCGTGGAATTCTGGCCGGAGAACATGTTGCCGAACAGGTTGGGAAGCCCGCCGCCGGCGGTTTGCGCCAAGGCCGCGCCGGCGACCAGGGCCTCGCCGGCGAACAGCAGTGTCGCCGCGAGCGCGACCGCGCCGGCCCGGCCAATCCTCGATGGTTCCGTCCGCTGCATGGTGTCGTCCGCCTTCCCGAATCCCGTTGCCAGAAGGCCCTGTCACGGTTTCCAATACCTTAACAAAGGCCGGACTTTGTTTCTCCCCTCTTTGCGGGGCCGCGAGGGAACCGGCATCATACATCCGCCTTTGTTCCCGGCTGCAAACCGGATACCAACGTGCATTAAATGCATTTTCCCACTCACTGAAGGCTCCCCCACATCCCATGAAAATCCGCAAAGCCGTCTTTCCGGTCGCCGGCCTCGGCACCCGCGTCCTGCCCGCCACCAAGGCGATGCCGAAGGAAATGCTGACCATCGTCGACAAGCCGCTGATCCAGTATGTGTTCGACGAAGCCAGGGAAGCCGGCATCGAACATTTCATTTTCGTCACCGGCCGCAACAAGGGCGTGATCGAGGACCATTTCGACCGCATGTTCGAACTCGACACCACGCTGGCGGCGCGTGGCAACAAGAAGGCCGAGATCGAGATCCTGGCGCGCGACCAGCCCGCCGCCGGCGCCACCAGTTTTACCCGGCAGCAGGCGCCGCTCGGCCTCGGCCACGCGGTGTGGTGCGCGCGCGATATCGTCGGCAATGAGCCGTTCGCGGTGGTGCTGCCGGACGAGCTGGTGCTGAACACGCCGGGTTGCCTGGCGCAGATGATCGAGGCGGCCAACAAGCTCGGCGAGAAAACCAACGTGATCGCGGTGGAAGAAGTGCCCGCCGATATGACGCATCAATACGGCATCTGTGGCGTGGGCAAGCGCCTCGGCGGCAACATGTTCGAGGTCGACGGCATGGTGGAGAAACCGCCGAAGGGCACCGCGCCGTCCAATCTCTCGATCACCGGCCGCTACATCCTGCAGCCGGAAATCTTCAGTATCCTGGAAACCCAGGAGCGCGGCGCCGGCGGCGAAATCCAGCTCACCGATGCGATGATCGGGCTTGCCAGGACGCAAAGCTTCTACGGCGTCGAGTTCGAGGGCGAGCGGCATGACTGCGGGTCCAAGGCGGGCTTTCTGCGCGCCAACATCGCCTTCGGCATGGCGCGGGCCGATCTGCGCGACGGCCTGCGGGCGGAGATGAAGCACTATCTGGAGAAGTGAGAGGCTGGGCGCGTCGGCACCCACTCCCTCATGGTGAGGAGCGCGGCGGACGGCGCTCTTGCGCTGTCCGGCCCGCGTCTCGAACCATCTGGCACATTGCCTGCTGCCATCCTTCGAGACGCCGCGCGAAGCGCGCGCGGCTCCTCCAGCGACAACGGCGAAGCCGTTGCGCGGGGATGAGGAGAATTCCCTAAGCCACCAGCGAAAGCTGCGGCACGGTGGCTACCACGCACCGGTTGCGGCCGCCGGCCTTGGCCGCGTAGAGCGCCTTGTCGGCGGCTCCGACCAGTTCGGACCATTCCTGGGTGACGTCGGGCGTCATGCTGGCGACGCCGATGCTGATGCTGGTGTGCTCGGACCATTGCTGGACCTTGAGCCGGATGTTTTCGGCCACATCAAGCGCTTCCTCGGCCGAGAATGCCGGCAGCAGCACGGCAAACTCCTCGCCGCCGTAACGCGCGCCGCAATCGCCGGCGCGCCGCAATGAATCCGAAATGCAGATGGCGATGCCGATCAGCACCTCATCGCCGGCCTGATGTCCGAAGGTGTCGTTGTAGGCCTTGAAGTGGTCGGCATCGATCATCAGCAGCGCGACCGGGGTTTTCTGGCGCGTGGCGCGCCGCCATTCGGCATCGATCGAGGCGTCGAACTTGCGCCGGTTCGTCAATCCGGTGAGCGCGTCGGTTGTCGCAAGCTCCTCGAGCTTGTCCTCCGCCTCGGCGCGGCGGCCGATTTCACGCGCGAGAAACAGCGTCACGCCGAGCACGAACACGATCAGCGCCGCCACGATCGCGGCGATCCGGATCGCCTCGGTCCGCCACAGGCTCAGGATGCTGTCCAGCGGTTTTCCGACCACGACGTTGAGTGGGCCTGTGCCGTTATGCCTGACGTACAGCCGCGGTATCGGATCGACGGGGCCGGCCCCCGCATATGATCCGCTGTTCATGTTGGCCGGGTTCCAGCTCGCCCGGTCCGCCAGATTCTTGCCGATGATGTCGAGGTCGAACGGCCGGCGCATGATGATGGTGCGGTCGCGGCGCAGCACGGTGATGGTATCGTCCGCCCCGAGACTCAGGCGGCCGAACAAATCGTGGAAATAGCTGAAGCGGATCGAGCCCGCGACCACGCCGAGAAAGCTTCCGTCTTCGCCGGTGATGCGCCGGCTGAGCACGATGGCGTAGGCACCGCGGTGCAGCATCGGCTTGCTGATGAAGAGGCCGGTGTCGGGACTATCGCGGTGGACCCGGAAGTACTCTTCGTCGCCGCGATTTTCCGGCCGCGGATCGAGCGTCGAGGCATCGATGGTCAGCCGTCCCCCGGCGTCGAACACCTGAAGCGCGCCGAAATGCCTGGCGGTTGCGGCACGGTCGAACAGGATCAGGTGCAGGATCGGTTTGCTGAGCTCCTTGATCTCCGGCAGGATCATGTTGCTGGCGGCGGCGCGCAGCGACAGGTCGTAGAGCTCGATATTGCGGTTGATGTCGGAATCGACGCCGGATGCGAGATTCTCAAGCATCTGGCGCGCCAGCGCTTCCTCGCCGCGGCGCATGTCGAGCATGACGTTGACGCAAATCGCGGAGAAGCCGATCACCGTCGCGACCGACGAGATGATCAGTAATTTCGCCGATAGCCGCCAGGGCCGCCCGGCCACCTCCTTGCGCCATCCAAATCGCATGGTTCGCTCCCAATGCTCCCAAATGCATCCGGATTCGTTGCCGCCGGCTTAAGTGGCGACAGCGACGCGGTAATGGGTTAACGATTCGTTGATCGGAACCCGGAAATGCAGGCCGATGGCTGGGGTGGTCTCCCGCACTCGGCGAAATTGCCGGATCGAGCCTTGATCGTACTACGGCAATGCCGTAGAATTCGGCTCCGATGCAGACCGTCGTGGAAACGCCGTCCTATCTCGTCGACGCGGAGCGGCTGTTTTCGCCGGAAGAGCGCAGGGCTGTCGTGGATCGTCTTGCCGCCGATCCCACATGCGGCGTGGTCATTCCTGGCAGCGGCGGTATTCGCAAGGTGCGGTTTGGCTTCGGTGCACGGGGCAAGAGCGGCGGCGCGCGAATTATCTATTTGTTCAGTGGCGCGAGCTTGCCGGTCTTCATTCTGGCGGTTTTTGCCAAGAACGAAAAAGCCAATCTTTCGGTGGCCGAGCGTAATGCTCTGGCGAGGATGATCGCCGGCATGATCGAAGATTACAGGAGACAAGAATGACAAAGGACGCGTTTGACAAGATCAAGGCCGGGCTCGGCGAGGCCAAAGCCTATCTCGATGGATCGAGCAGCAAGCGCGGTTACGGAATTCATGTTCCGGCGCGGGTTAACGTGAAGAAAATCCGCACGCGACTGGGCCTCTCGCAAGAAAGTTTTGCGCAAACGTACGGATTCGCGCTGTCCGCCGTCCGCGATTGGGAGCAGGGTCGCCGCCAGCCGGAACGCAGCGCGCGCATCCTGCTCAGAGTCGTCGAAAAGGAGCCGGAAGCCGTAACGCGCGCCTTGGCGAAAACAGCCTGACCACTTACCGAGGACGCCCGTGAACGATTACGACCCGCTGCGCGATTATCTGAAACAGCAGACGCTGCCCGAATTCGTGCTCAGCTTCGAAAAGATCGAGGAGATCATCGACGCCGCGCTGCCGCGCGCGGCGCACCGCGCGTCGTGGTGGGAAACGCTGCGCAGCCCGCAGGAAAAGATGCCGCAGCGCGAGGCCTGCCTCGCCGGCGGCTACATCGCGACGAGGCTGGCGGACGGCAAGAGCGTGCGGTTCAAGAGGATGAAGTGAGGGGGCAAACGTTGCGCCATTCCGCAGCTGTCGTCCCTGCGAACGCCGGGACCCATAGTCCCGGTCAGCTATTGTGCGACGGCTTGATCAACAAGTTTATTGCTGCCGTGCAGAATATTGACGGCACGGCGTATGGGTCCCTGCGTTCGCAGGGACGACGCGAGAGCTAACTCGCCGCTTCCAGCCGCTCTTCGGTCAACAGCCGCATCGCGGCGTCGGCGTCCATCGGCTCGCCGAAGGCGAAGCCCTGCGCGTATTCGCAGCCCAATTGATAGAGCTCGACGGCATCGGAGTCGGTCTCGGCGCCTTCGGCGACCACGTCCATGCCGAGGTCGTGGGCCAGCGCGATGATCGATTTCAGGATCACCGGGCGGGTGCCGCGGCTGGTGGTGCGGACGAAGGACTGGTCGATCTTGATGGTGTCGAACGGGAAGCGCTGCAGATAGGCCAGCGAGGAATGACCGGTGCCGTAATCGTCCAGCGAAAGGCCGGTGCCGAGCTCGCGGATGCGGGTCAGCATCTGGGCCGCGTGCTCCGGGTTCTCCATGACAAGCGATTCCGTCAGTTCCAGCTTCAACGTGCCGCGCGCCACCGAGGAGCGTGACAGCACGGTGCGGATGTCGTGGATCAGATCGTGCCGCAACAACTGCCGCGAGGAGACGTTGACGCTGGCAAAGATCGGCTCGCGCGAACGCATCGCGCGCTGCCAGATCGCCAGCTGTTTTGCCGTTTCGTCCAGCACGAACATGCCGAGATCGACGATCAGGCCGATCTCCTCGGCGATCGAGATGAATTCCACCGGCGACATCCGCCCGAGTTTCGGGTGGTCCCAGCGCGCCAGCGCCTCGAAGCCGGCAATCGAACGATCTTCCAGCCGCACGATAGGCTGGTACAGGATGGTGATTTCCTTGCGCTCGATGGCGCGGCGCAATTCGCTTTCCAGCGTCAGCCGGTCGGTTTTGCGCGCGCGCATCGCCGGCTTGTAGACGTCGATGCGGTCGCCGCCGATCCGCTTGGAATGGTACATCGCCAGCTCGGCGTCCTTGATGATCTCTTCGGACAATTGCGTCTGCGGGTCGGAGAGCGCCAGACCAATCGAAGCGGTGAGGAAGATCTCGCGGTCGTTGAAGGCGATCGGGGCGCGGATGGTCTTGCGGATGGTCTCGGCGAAGGCGGTGATGCGCGCCGAATCCTGCTCCGACATCAGGATCAGGCCGAACTGGTCGCCGGAAAGCCGGGCCAGCGTGTCCTGCGGTTTCAGGATGCGGGTCAGCCGCCGCGCCAGCGTCAGCAGGATGGAATCGCCGACCGCGATGCCGACGGAATCATTGACCTGCTTGAAGCGGTCGAGATCGATCACCATCAGCGTCGGCCGCAGGTTCGGCATGGTTTTGGCGAAATTCGCCACGGCGCCGAGCCGGTCGATGAACAATTTGCGGTTCGGCAGACCGGTGAGATTGTCGTGCACGGAATCGTGCAGCATGCGCTCTTCGGCGTTCTTGGCCTCGGTCACGTCGGTGAGCGTTCCGACCACGCGGGAAACCTCACCGTCGGAGCCGACCACCGGGCGCGCTTTCAGCGCGAACCACATGAAGTGGCCGTCCGGCGTGCGCAGTCTGAAATCCTGCACCAGCCGGCCGCGGCGCTGGTCCAGCACGCTGTCCAGTGCCGCGCGGAATCGGTCCTGGTCGAGCGGGTGCAACACTTCCAGCCACTTTGCCGCCGGCCCTTCCAGCGTGCCGCGTTTGAGGCCGAGCAGTTGCTCGGTTTCGGGGCTGGTGAAAACCTTGTCGGCCGAGACGTCCCAGTCCCAGATCAGGTCGCCCGAGCCGGTCAGCGCCAGCGCCCGGCGCTCGACGTCGGAGACCACGCCGGTGGTCGCGCCGCCGCCCGCAAAAGCGTGCTGCATCACGGTAAATCCGATCAGCATCACGATCAGCACGAGGCCGCCGAGCAAGGCAGGGCCGACGATGTCGTTGGTGACGGAACCCGCCACCGTCATGCCGGCCGCGATCACCCAGACCACGAGGAGGAACCAGGTCGGGATCAGCAGCACCGCGCGATCGAATCCGTGGGTCGAGAGATAGACGATCAGCGCAAAGCCCGCGAAGGCGATCAGCACCAGCGACATCCGCGCGATGCCGGAGGCCACGGCCGGATCGAACAGCGCCAGCGCCACCAGCGAGCCGAGAAAGGTCAGCCAGCCCACGGTGATGTGGGAATAGCGCACATGCCAGCGGCTGAGGTTCAGATAGGCGAACAGGAACACCAGCAACGTCGCGGCCAGGATCGCTTCGCCCGCCGCGCGCCAGACGCGCTCGGCGTTGTTCGACATGTCGAGCACCTTGCCCCAGAAGCCGAAATCGACGCCGATATAGACCAGCACCGCCCATGCCAGCGCGGCGGCAGCCGGGAACATGATGCTGCCCTTGACCACGAACAGGATGGTCAGCACCAGCGCCAGCAGGCCGGAAATGCCGATCACGATGCCCTGGTACAGCGTGAACGAATTGACCTTGTCCTTGTAGGCGTCGGGTTCCCACAGATAGAGCTGCGGCAATTTATCGGTGCGCAATTCCGCGACGAAGGTGATGACGGCGCCGGGATCGAGCGTGATGCGGAAGATATCCGCGGTCGCGCTCTCCTGCTTCTCGGGACGGTCGCCGGTCGACGGCGTGATGGTGGCGATGCGCGACAGTCCGAGATCGGGCCACAGCAGCCCCGACGACACGATGCGGTAATGCGGCGCCACGATCAGGCGGTCGAGCTGGTCGTCGGTGTTGTTGGCGAGCGCGAACACCACCCAGTTCTGGCCGCCTTCGCGGGCGCGGACTTCGATGCGGCGGACGATGCCGTCGGTGCCCGGCGCGGTGGAAACCTGGATGCGGTCAGCTTCGCTGCGCTGATGATTGAGGATCGCGGTAAGATCGATCGCAGGCGCGTCACTGCGAACGCTGACCGCGTCGACAGCGCGCGCCGGTGGCGCGGCGGCAACAATCATGAGGCCCAGCGCGAGGGGCGCAAGGCACCTGATCAGACGCAATGTCAGTTCTCCGCAATCAGTCACATGTCCGGGCGAAGCTGGTCGACCGGCGTTGCGCGATAAATGACATGAAAGTGAGGGAAATCAAAGGGTTTCCGGCTGCGCATCGCGCAACAGCGTTAAACCGCCAACACAATTTTGCCAATATGTTCGCTGGTCTCCATGCGCCGGTGGGCGTCGGCGGCCTTTTCCAGCGGGAATGTGCTGTCCATGACCGGTTTGACGCGTCCGTCGCGCAACAGCGGCATCACTCTGGCCTCGATCGCGGCCACCATCGCCGCCTTGTCCGCATTGCTGCGGGGGCGCAGCGTCGAGCCGGTGTGAACGAGCCGCTTCACCATCACCTTGGAGAAGTTAACGGTGGCCTTGGGCGTTCCGCTCAGGAACGCGATCTGGACGATGCGGCCGTCGATCGCGGCGGCATCGTAGTTGCGGTCGATATAGTCGCCGCCGACCATGTCGAGAATGACATTGGCGCCGGCGCCATTGGTCGCCTTCTTGGTGGCTTCGACGAAATCCTCGGTCTTGTAGTTGATGGCGAGGTCGGCCCCGAGCTTGATGCAGGCGTCGGCCTTGTCCTTCGATCCGACGGTGACGATCACCCTGGAGCCCAGCGCTTTTGCCAGCTGGATCGCCATGGTGCCGATGCCGGACGAGCCGCCATGGATCAGCAAGGTCTCGCCGGGCTTCAGGGCGCCGCGCTCGAACACGTTGTGCCAGACCGTCATCAGGGTTTCCGGGATGGCGCCGGCTTCCTGCATCGACAGGGCAGGCGGCACCGCCATCGCCTGGGCATCCTGTGCGATGCAATATTGCGCGTAGCCGCCGCCGGCCACCAGTGACATCACCTTGTCGCCGAGCTTGTGCCTGACGGAGCCGGCGCCGAGCGCAACCACTTCGCCCGCAATTTCCAGGCCGGGCAGGTCGCTGGCGCCGGGCGGCGGCGGATAGGCGCCGGAGCGCTGCGCGACATCGGGGCGGTTGACGCCCGCGGCCAGCACCTTGACCAGGATTTCCCCCGGACCGGGCACCGGCAGCGCGCGGGTCTCGGGCACCAGAACCTCGGGACCGCCGGGCTTGCTGATGCCGACGACGGTCATTTGCGCGGGCAGCTTTTCCATGGTGTTTCCTTGGGCCAGGATGGGAAATTCGAAGAGGCACCTGATTAGCCAGCCGCGCTCCGGCTGGCAACAGCATCCCCCAGGGTTGAGCACGAGGTAGAGCGCATGGCCATCGAGGACGACGACAAGCCGAGAAAGAAAGTCACCCACGAGATCGGTCAGGACCTGTCGCTGTTATCGGTCGAGGAGTTGGCCGAGCGCATCGCGCTGATGAACTCCGAGATCGAGCGGCTGCAGGTGGCGGCGACAAAGAAGCGCGCGTCGAAGGATGCGGCGAACAGTTTTTTCAAGACGTAATTTCAAGACGTAATCAGGCGCGATCTCTCGTCGTCCCGGACAAGCGAGCGTAGCGAACGCCGATCCGGGACCCATACGCCGTGTCCTCTCATTGAGCCATTGCGCCAGAGACCTTCCTTCATCCTCGCCGCCGCGGAGTATGGGTCCCGGATCGGCGTTCGCTGGCGCTCACTTGTCCGGGACGACCCGTTGAGAGAGTTGATCCACTTTCTGCCACTCGGCCAATGGCCGACATGGCAAAGGAACCGTGAACAAAACCGTTCGTTTACGGTCCATTAAGCTTTCTCATCTATGACTCTAATCGTCCTTGTTTGGACACCGAGTGGCTCCTGTCCACTCTGTTTGACGCCTCCCTGTTATCAACTTCAAAGCCGCCAGAAATGGCGGCTCTTTTTTTGGCGTCCGCGGTACCTCACTGGAAACCATAAAAGCGCTTGCGGCTGGACTCTCGCCTGCCGGCGCGTAATGATTTATTCATCATAAGCCGGCGCCCATTCAAGCCGGCGGCGTAAACAGTTGCGTGAGGCGTTAACCATGTCCGACCGTTCGCAAAGCGAAACCGCTCTCGTCCAGTTCAGCGAGAGGCTCACCAACTCGGCGGCGTTTGGTACCCTGTTCCGCGAAGGCATGGATCTGGTCGAGGAGACCGCCGCCTATCTCGACGGCGCCGGCCGCGCCGAGGCGAAGGCGCTCGACCGCTCCGTCAGCCTGACCTACGCCACCGAAAGCATGCGGCTGACCACCCGCCTGATGCAGCTGGCGTCGTGGCTGCTGTTGCACCGCGCGGTCAAGGAAGGCGAGATGACGCTGGGCCAGGCCAACCGCGAAAAGACCAAGGTCAAGCTCTCGGCTGCCGACCCCGGCCCGGACGACATCATCGAAAAGCTGCCGCTGCAATTGCAGGAGCTGATCGCCCGCTCGATGGCGCTGCAGACCAAGGTCCGCCGCCTCGATACCACGATCCATGCGCCGGCGGCCGAACGCGCCTCGATCGGCAATCCCCTGGTGCCGCAGCTCAATCGCCTGAAGGCGGCGTTCGAACGCCAGAGCGGCTGACGCCGGGGATCGACTGACTCCGGGGATCAGGCCAGACCCATTCCCAACGAAAAACGCCCCGGCGCGAGCCGGGGCGTTTTGATGTCTGCATCAGGCCAGTGGCCTGAAAGCCCTCAATCCTTCTTGAGGAAGCCCGAAAACTTCTTCTGGAACCGGGACACGCGACCGCCGCGATCGAGCATCTGCTGGGCGCCGCCGATCCAGGCCGGGTGCGACTTGGAGTCGATATCGAGGTTCAGCTTGTCGCCTTCCTTGCCCCAGGTGGACCTTGTCTGGTACTCGGTGCCATCGGTCATGACGACCGTAATCATATGATATTCCGGGTGAATTTCGGCTTTCATGGCAGATCCTTCGGCGCGCCGGCGCCTGTCTATCGATGGCTGTGGGGACGGATTTGGGCCGCTCTATAACGCAGCAAGGCCCCCAAAACAAGCCAAGTTCGACCCCGCCCCCCGAGGGATCCCGCATTAGTATGTTACCGGATTTGCCAGCGTCGGCGGCTGGGCCTATCTGGGGGCTGGCAAAGCGATTGGTCCTGAAATCATGAGCGCAGTGGAACGGCTTGAAGAGCGGCGTGGCGAGACGCCGCCACGGCACGATCTGGCGCTCGCAGAGGCACCCTCCATCGAGGCCGAACTGACCGAGCTGCCGGCCAAGAGCAGCGCGCGGCTTCGCCCGCTGCTGGCGCTGATGCCCTATGTCGGGCGCTACCGCGGCCGCGCCATTCTGGCCTTCATCTCACTCACCATTGCGGCGATCACGACCCTGCTGGTGCCGATCGCGGTGCGGCGGATGATCGATTTCGGGCTCTCGCCCGAAGGCATCGCCATGATCAATTCCTATTTCAGCGTCATGATCGCGCTGGTCGCGGTGCTGGCCGGAGCCAGTGCGGCGCGCTTCTACCTGGTCATGACCATCGGCGAGCGCATCGTCGCCGATCTCAGGCGCGACGTGTTCGCGCATCTGATCTCGCTGTCGCCGGCCTTCTTCGATTCCGCGCGCTCGGGCGAACTGATCTCGCGGCTGACCGCCGACACCACGCAAATCAAGTCGGCAGTCGGCGCCTCGGTCTCGATCGCGCTGCGCAACCTGATGCTGTTCATCGGCGCCACCGCGATGATGGTGATCACCAGCCCCCGGCTGTCGGGCTTCGTGCTGCTGGCGATCCCGGTGATCGTGATTCCGCTGGTCGCGTTCGGGCGCTGGGTGCGGCGGCTGTCGCGCAACGCCCAGGATACGCTGGCGGAAGCCACATCCTATGCATCGGAACTGATCGGCGCGATCAGGACCGTGCAGGCCTACACCAGCGAGGGGCTGGCCAATGCGCGGTTCGGCGGCGAGGTCGAGCAGGCCTATGCCGCGGCGCGCAGTTCGACCCGGGCGCGGGCGGTGCTCACCGCCGTCATCATCTTCATCGTGTTTTCCAGCGTGGTGGCGATCCTATGGGTCGGATCGAACGACGTGCTGACCGGCTCGATCAGCCCCGGCCGGCTCGGCCAGTTCGTGCTGTATGCGGCGTTCGCCGCCGCCGGCCTCGGCCAGCTCAGCGAAGTCTGGGGCGAGCTGTCGGCGGCGTCAGGCGCCTCGGAGCGGCTGTTTGAAATCCTCCGCGTCAAGTCGCAGGTCGCAGCACCGGCGTCGCCGCGCGCGATGCCGGCGCCGGCGCGGGGCGACGTCGGTTTCGACAATGTCAGCTTCGCCTATCCGACGAGGCCGGATGCGCTGGCCGTCGACGGCGTTTCGCTCACGGTGCGCGCCGGCGAGAAGGTCGCGATCGTCGGCCCGTCGGGCGCCGGCAAGAGCACGCTGTTTCATCTGCTGCTGCGGTTCTACGATCCGGCTTCCGGCGCCATCTCGTTCGACGGCGTGCCGGTCAGGGCGGCCGATCCGAAGGCGCTGCGCGCCCGCATCGCGCTGGTGCCGCAGGATTCCGTGGTGTTCGCCGCCAGCGCGCGTGAAAATATCCGCTTCGGCCGGCCTGACGCGAGCGATGCCGAAGTCGAGCACGCCGCTGACCTGGCCCATGCCGGCGATTTCATTCGCCGGCTGCCCGGTGGCTTCGAGGCGCAGCTCGGCGAACGCGGCGTGACGCTGTCGGGCGGCCAGCGCCAGCGCATCGCGATCGCGCGCGCGATCCTGCGCGATGCGCCGCTGTTGCTGCTCGATGAGGCGACCTCGTCGCTCGATGCCGAGAGCGAGACCCTGGTGCAGACCGCGCTGGAAGAATTGATGCGCCACCGCACCACGCTGGTGATCGCCCATCGCCTCGCCACAGTGCTGTCCTGCGACCGCATCATGGTGATGGACCAGGGCCGCATCGTCGAACAGGGCACGCATGCAGAGCTGGTCGCGGCCGGCGGGCTTTATGCGAGATTGGCGAGGTTGCAGTTCGAGGGGGTGTGAGATTCTCCCTTACCTCTCCCGCTTGCGGGGGAGGTCGACGCGCTCGAAGAGCGCGGCGGGTGGGGGAAGCTCTATCCACTCGCGCCGGTGTATGCTGAGAGGCCCCCACCCCGGCCCTCCCCCGCAAGCGGGAGAGGGGGCGCCGGCCCCTCCACGTCATTGCGAGCGGAGCGAAGCAATCCATCTTTCTTTGCTCTGCAACATGGATTGCTTCGTCGCAAGGGCTCCTCGCAATGACGGGAATACTTACGGCTTCCACGCCATCTTCAGCACCAGCCGTTTCGAGCCCGGATTCACATCCTCTCCCGCATGCACAAATCCGCAGCGCTCGTAGAAGCGGATGGCGCGGGCATTGTCCGCATTGACCTTCAAGGTAACGCCATCGGGTGATCTGCGCTTGGCTTCATCGACCAGCATGGTAGCGAGTGGTGATCCCCAGTGATCGGGCGCGACCACCAGTTGGTCGAGATAGCCCGACGAGTCGATGGTGACGAAGCCGATCAGCTCACCAGAATGGTCGGCGACAATGATATCAGCCCCCGGCACCAGTTCATTGCGCCAGCGTTCCCGCCACCACGCCACCCGCGCGTCGAAATCGATCGAGGGATAGGCGAGCTTCCAGGTCACCAGCCACAGGGCGATGGCGGCGTCCTCATCCTCGGCGCGATACGGGCGAAGCTGAAAGGGGACGCCGCTCATCAGGCAAAGACCGTCATGCCCGGGCTTGTCCCGGGCATCCACGTCTTGCTTCTTGCGCGGCAAAGACGTGGATGGCCGGGCCAAGCCCGGCCATGACGACTTGATAAATCGCGCGACGACATCGCACCTACCGTTCCGTCAGCTTCAGCTCGATGCGGCGGTTGCGCTTGTAGGCCTCTTCGGTCGTGGCGGTGTCGAGCGGCTGGAATTCCGCAAAGCCCGCCGCGACCAGCCGTTGCGCCGGCACGCCGAGCGAGACCAGGTACTGCACCACCGAGATCGCGCGCGCCGACGACAATTCCCAGTTCGACTTGAATACCGGGCTGTTCAGGATCGGCCGCACGTCGGTATGGCCGTCGACCCGCAGCACCCAGGCGATCTCGGCGGGAATCTGTTTGTCCAGTTCGGTCAGCGCGCTCGCCAGCTTGTCCAGCTCGGCGCGGCCTTCAGGCAAGAGCAGCGCCTGGCCGGTGTCGAAGAATACTTCGGACTGGAACACGAAGCGGTCGCCGACGATGCGGATGTCCGGCCGGTTGCCGAGAATGGCGCGCAGGCGGCCGAAGAATTCCGAACGGTAGCGCGACAGTTCCTGCACCCTTTGCGCCAGCGCCACGTTCAGCCGCTGTCCGAGATCGGCGATCCGCCCCTGCGATTCCCTGTCGCGCTTCTCCGAAACCTCGAGCGCTTCCTCCAGCGCCGCCAGCTGGCGGCGCAGCGCGCTGATCTGCTGGTTCAGCACCTCGATCTGCGCCAGCGCCCGCGAGGTCACCTGTTTCTCGGAATCCAGCGCCTTGTTGAGTTCGCTGGCGCGGCCGGCGGCGTCGCTGCCGGCGCCGGCAAGTCCGTCATAGAGGCCCTTGACGCGGTCGCGCTCGGCTTCCGCCGAGGACAGCCCCGCGCGCAGCTGCGACAGCTGGTCGTCGAGATTGAGCTTGCCGAGCTTTTCCAGCGACAGCATTTCGCTGAGCTGCGCCAGCTTGGCGTTGAGCTGCTCCAGCGCCTTGTCCTTGCCCGTGACTTCCTGCGACAGGAAGAACTGCACCACCAGGAACACCGACAGCAGGAACACGATCGAGAGCACCAGCGTCGACAGCGCGTCGACGAAGCCCGGCCAGTAGTTGAATCCGGAATCGTTGCGGCGGGCACGGGCGAGGGCCATCAGAAGTCTCCAATCTCGTATCCCGGACGCGGTGCAGCGTTCTTTACGCTGCTCCGCAGAGCCGGGACCCATAGCAACGCGGAAAGTGTCGGCCCCGGCTCTGCGGCGCACCGCCAGGAGGCGTTGCACCGCGTCCGGGGCACGATACCTTCCCTAGTTCTTCTCGGGCTGGCGCGCGATCCGCTCGAGCAGTTTCTTGATCTCGCGGTTCTGCTCGCCCTGGCCATCGGCCCATTCGCGGATCATCTGCTGCTCGGTCCGCATATGCGTGACCAGGCCCTGGATGGCTTCGGCGAGGTTGGCCATCGCCGCGGTGGTGCCGCGGCTGGCGCCGCCCTCTTCGAGGGTCAGCCGCAACCGTTCGACCGCGGCCTGAAGTTCGCCGCCGGGGCCGCCGGTGCCTTCGCGGGTATATTCGCGCACCGTGGAGGCCAGCCAGTCCTCGAGATCGGTGTAGAAGCGGTTCTGCGCCTGGCTCGATTGCAGGTCGAGGAAGCCGAGGATCAGCGAGCCGGCGAGGCCGAACAGCGACGACGAAAACGAAATGCCCATGCCGCCGAGCGGCGCGGCCAGGCCCTCCTTGAGGGTGTCGAACAGCGAGCCGGCGTCGCCGCCGACCTTCAGCCCCTCGATCACCTTGCCGACCGAACCGACGGTCTCGATCAGGCCCCAGAAGGTGCCGAGCAGCCCGAGGAATACCAGCAGGCCGGTCATGTAGCGGGAAATGTCGCGGGCCTCGTCGAGCCGTGTGGCGATCGAATCCAAGAGATGCCGCATGGTCTGCTGCGAGATCGTCATCCGCCCGGTGCGTTCGCCGCCGAGGATCGCCGCCATCGGCGCCAGCAAGGTGGGATGCCGCTCGACCGCGAGGCCGGGATCGGAGATGCGGAAATTGTTGACCCAGGCGACCTCCGGATAGAGCCGGATCACCTGGCGGAACGACAGGATGATGCCGATCAGGAGCACCGCGCCGATCAGCGCGTTGAGGCCCGGATTGGCGAAAAACGCCGCCATGATCTGCTTGTAGAGCACCACCATCAGCAGGGTGCACAGCACCAGGAATACCAGCATTCGCACCAGGAAGATCCGGGGCGAGGACAGTTTGTTCAGTTCGGTCTCCATCGCGGAGCGGGAAGAGGGGCCTGCAGGCATTTTTCGGTGTCATCCGTTGCGAGGAACCGGTTTCGAGCCCGAATATGGCACAGCGGGGCCGGGAGAAAAGCTCAGATACGCCCCGGATCCGGGGTGGACTGTGGAACCCAGGGTGAAACCGGGGCTTGGTTAGGAGCGTAGTTCATGAATGTGCGGTGTCTAGCGCGGATATCAGGGATTTCGCATGACGGTTGGGTAGCTCGGAGCGCTCGCGCTGTCGCTCGCGACCCTCGGCAATGGCTGATCGCAGCCCTGGTGGCGACCGATCCGCTGCGGCTCGGTCGCCATATTGCAGTGCGACGGACGGGAATCGCCGACGACCTTCGCGATGCCTGCCACGCCACCAGGGAGCGGTCACATGAGCTTCGTTTCCAGAATGATAGGCACGGCCGAACGGGTGCCGCTGCCTGACGTCATCATTCGCGCCGCGATCCAGCGGCTGTGCTCGCGCACCGCAACGCGGCTCGCCGGCGCCGGCGCTTCGAGCGACGCGGCGTTCGCTGGCGCCATGGCAAATCGCGCCATCGCCGATCACACCGAAGCCGATGCCCGGCATCATCAAGTGCCGGCGACGTTCTTCGCGCAGGTGCTCGGCCCGAACCGCAAATACTCGTCATGTTTCTACAAGGAGCCGGCATCGACACTGCAGGAGGCCGAGGAAGAAGCGCTGCGCCAGACCATCGAGCACGCCGATCTCGCCGACGGGCAGGCGATCCTCGAACTCGGCTGCGGCTGGGGTTCGCTGGCGCTGTCGGTGGCGCGGCGGTTTCCAAATGCGGAGATCACCGCGGTGTCGAATTCGCCGTCGCAGCGCCAATATATCGAGCAGGCGGCGGCATCGCGCGGATTGAAGAATGTTCGCGTGGTTACCGCCGACATGAACGTATTCGATCCGGGACAGCCATTCGACCGCATCGTGTCGGTCGAACTGTTCGAGCACATCATGAACTGGCGCGAATTGATGACCAGGGTGCGGTCATGGCTGAAGCCCGACGGGCGCTTGTTCATGCACATCCCCACTCATCGCTCGGGCGCCTATTTGTTCGATCGTGCCGACGGCGAAGACTGGGTCGCGCCGCATTTTTTCTCCGGCGGGATGATGCCGAGCCATCATTTGATCCGGCAATATGCCGACCTGTTCGAGGTCGAGAAGGAATGGCGCTGGAGCGGCACGCATTATCAGCGCACCGCGCTCGACTGGCTTGCCAATTTCGATGGGCACCAAGATGAGATCGAGGGCATCCTGCGCGGCGTGTACGGCAACGATACGCCGCTGTGGATGCGGCGCTGGCGCTGGTTCTTCCTCGCCACATCCGGGCTGTTCGGCTACGCCGAAGGCAGCGAGTGGGGCGTCAGCCATTACCGCATGAAGGCCGCTGGTGGAACTCACGGTTCGAAGCGGGAATCGATTTGATTCACGATCGAGTGAGGACCGGAAAATCCCGTTCTTTCAAGGCTCTAAAGGACTGTGACATTGAGCCGCCGCGAAACGTATTGCATCGCAACAAAACTGATCTAACTTGATGCCAAGAGAGCGGTGTCGTTGAGGCCCGCACCGGACGGAAACGCAATCCGCGCCGAACTCAAACTTGGGGCGACCCCTTTCATGACTGGATTTCGCACGCAATCGGCGGGCATCGCCTTGATGTTGGCGGCGATGGCGCCGCTTCTCAGCGGTTGCAATGAACCTTCTTCCGCGGTCGCGGCAGCCCAGACCTCCGATCCCGACGTCAGCATCGTCTCCATCAGACCGCAGTCACGCGCGCTGGTGCGCGAATTGCCGGGGCGCGTCGCGCCGACCCGGGTTTCCGACGTGCGTCCGCGCGTTTCCGGCATCGTCATCGAGCGCCTGTTCAATCAGGGCAGCGAGGTCCATGCCGGCGATCCGCTCTACCGGATCGATCCGCGGCCGTTCGAGGTCGAAGTACAGTCCAGCGAGGCGGCGCTCTCCAAGGCCGTTGCGGCATTCGACCAGGCGTCGCAGCAGGCGCGGCGAATAGCGACGCTGACGAGTCAGAAAGCCACCTCCGAGGCGGAGAATGAAAAAGCCATCGGCAACCTGCGGCAGGCCGAAGCCGAGGTCGAGGGACGCAAGGCCGAAGTCGCGCGCGCCAAACTCAATCTGAGCTACGCCACCATCCGCGCCCCGATCCACGGGGTGGTCGGCGCCGCACTGGTCAGCGAAGGCGCCCTCGTGGTGCAGAACGAGACCAACCTCGCGACCATTCAGCAGCTCGATCCGATCTATGCCGACTTCACGCAATCGGTCACCGAACTCAATCAGCTGCGGCGCTCGCTCGAGAGCGGCGAACTCGATCGCATCGCGCCCGACATGGCCAGGGTTCGCCTGGTGCTGGATGACGGCACGGTGTACGCCTCGCCCGGAAAATTGCTGTTCTCGGACGCTAGGGTGGATGCCCATACCGGGCAGGTGACGTTGCGCGGCGAATTTCCCAATCCGAAGCGCGAGCTGTTGCCGGGCATGTATGTCCGCGTGCTGATCGAGCAGGGCATCGACACCGATGCGATCGCGTTGCCGCAGCAGGCGATCCAGCGCAACGGCGGCGGCGGCAGCGAAGTGTTCGTGGTCAAGGACGACAACCGCGTCGCGGTGCAGCCGGTGCGTACCGGGTCGATGCAGGACGGCCAGTGGTTCGTGACCGAAGGACTGAAGGCCGGTGACAAGGTCGTGGTCGAGGGCTTCCAGAAGTTCGCCGCCGGCGACAAGGTCAGGCCGCAGGTGTTTACCGAAGGCGACGCCTCGGCCGACACCGAAACGGCAAGGCAGACCAAGCAGGCGCACCGGTAACGGTCGATGCCCAGCTTCTTCATCGACAGGCCGATCTTCGCCTGGGTCGTCGCGCTTTTCATCTGTCTGATCGGCGCCATCTCGATTCCGCTGCTCGCGGTGGCGCAGTATCCGATCATCGCGCCGCCCTCGATCTCGATCTCGACCAGCTATCCCGGCGCCTCGCCGGAAAACCTCTACAACAGCGTGACGCGGCTGATCGAGGAAGAGCTGAACGGCGCCAACGGCATCCTGAACTTCGAATCCACCAGCGATTCGCTGGGGCAGGTCGAGATCATCGCCAACTTCGTGCCGGGCACCGATACCGGAACGGCGTCGGTCGAAGTGCAGAACCGAATCAAGCGGGTCGAGGCACGGCTTCCCCGCGCGGTGATCCAGCAGGGCATCCTGATCGAGGAAGCCTCCAGCGCGGTGCTGCAGATCATCACGCTGAAGTCGACCGACAAGAGCCTCGACGAAGTCGGGCTCGGCGATTTCATGATCCGCAGCGTGCTCGGTGAGATCAGGCGCATTCCCGGCGTCGGCCGCGCCACGCTGTATTCCACCGAGCGGTCCTTGAGAATCTGGATCGATCCGGCGAAACTGGTCGGCTACGGCCTCACGGTCGACGACGTCAACAAGGCGATCACGGCGCAGAATGCCCAGGTCGCATCGGGCAGCATCGGCGCCGAGCCGAGCACGGCGGACCAGAAGATTTCGGCGCTGGTGCTGGTCAAGGGCCAGCTCTCCTCGCCGGACGAATTCGGCGCCATCATTCTGCGGGCCAATGCCGATGGATCGACGGTGCGCTTGCGCGATGTCGCCCGGCTCGAGATCGGCGGCCTGAGCTATCAGTTCAACACCCGGCTCAACGGCGAGCCGACCGCCGGTCTGTCGGTGCTGCTGTCGCCGAGCGGCAACGCGCTGGCCACCGCCAGCGCGGTCGAAGCCAAGATGAAGGAGCTGTCGAAGTTCTTTCCGGCCAATATCGCCTACGAAATTCCCTACAACATCACCCCCGTCGTGAAGGCCTCGATCGAGAAGGTGCTGATGACGCTGGTCGAGGCGGTGGTGCTGGTGTTCATCGTGATGTTCCTGTTCCTGCAGAACATCCGCTACACCATCATTCCGACCATCGTGGTGCCGGTGGCGCTGCTCGGCACCTGCGCGATCCTGCTGGCCGTGGGCTATTCGATCAACATGCTGACCATGTTCGGCATGGTGCTGGCAGTGGGTATTCTGGTCGACGACGCCATCGTCGTGGTCGAGAATGTCGAGCGCATCATGTCGGAGGAGGGACTGCCGCCGAAGGAAGCCACCCGCAAGGCGATGTCGCAGATATCGAGCGCCATCATCGGCATCACGCTGGTGCTGATCGCCGTGTTCCTGCCGATGGCGTTCTTCCCGGGATCGGTCGGCATCATCTACCGCCAGTTCTCGGTCACCATGGTCGCGGCAATAGGCTTTTCGGCGCTGCTGGCGATGTCGCTGACGCCGGCTTTGTGCGCGACGCTGCTGAAGCCGGTCGAGGCCGGCCATGGCCACGCCCGCAAGGGCGTGTTCGGCTGGTTCAATCGCGTGCTCGAAAGCGTCAAGGTCCGCTATGCCGGCACCGTGGGCTGGTCGCTAAAGCGCACCGGACGGTTGATGTTGATCTACGCAGCCCTTCTGATCGGACTGAGCTGGGGTTTCCTGCGCCTGCCCGGCGGCTTTCTTCCCGTCGACGATCAGGGATTTATCACGACTGACGTGCAGACGCCGGCCGACTCCTCGTATGCGCGCACCGAGGCCGCGGTCGAGAAGGTGGAAAAATACCTGGCGCAGCGCGCCGGCGTCGAATCCGTCACGTTCCTGACCGGCTTCAGCTTCCTCGGCCAGGGCATCAACACCGCGCAGGCCTTCATCACGCTGAAGGACTGGTCGGAGCGTGGCGCGAAGGATTCCGCGGCCGCCATCGTCGCCGACATCAACCGCGACCTCTCTTCGATTCGCGACGCCAAGATTTCCGCGCTGCAGCCGCCGCCGATCGACAACCTCGGCAATTCTTCCGGCTTCTCGTTCCGCCTGCAGGACCGCGGCCAGAAGGGCTATCCCGCGCTGGTCGCCGCCGCCGACCGCCTGATATCGGAAGCCAATGCGAGCCGGGTGCTGCAGAAGGTCTTCGTCGAAGGTCTGCCGGCGGGACCGCAGGTCAATCTCGCGATCGACCGCGAGAAGGCCGGCGCCTTCGGCGTTACCTTCGAGGACATCAACAACACGATCTCCACCAATCTCGGATCGAACTACATCAACGACTTTCCGAACCGCGGCCGGATGCAGCGGGTGATCGTGCAGGCGGTCGACACCAGCCGCATGAACGCCGACGACATCCTCAATTACAACGTCAAGAACAGCCGCGGCCAGCTGGTGCCGCTGTCCGCCTTCACCACGGTGGAGTGGTCGAAAGGCCCGACCCAGATCGCCGGATTCAATTACTATCCCGCGGTGCGCATCAGCGGCGAAGCCAGGCCCGGCTTCACCTCGGGCGACGCCATCGCCGAGATGGAGCGGCTCGCGGGCCGGCTGCCGCGCGGCTTCGGTTTCGAGTGGACCGGGCAAAGCCTGCAGGAAAAACTGTCGGGCTCGCAGGCGCCGATCCTGCTCGCTCTGTCCTTGCTGGTGGTGTTCCTCTGTCTCGCCGCACTCTATGAGAGCTGGACCATTCCGCTGGCGGTGCTGCTGACGGTGCCGCTCGGCATCTGCGGCGCGGTGCTGGCGGCGACCATGCGCGGCCTGCCCAACGACGTCTATTTTACGGTGGGCCTGATCACCATCATCGGCCTCGCCGCCAAGGACGCCATCCTCATCATCGAGTTTGCAAAAGATCTGCGCGCCCAGGGCAAGCCGCTGATCGAGGCCACAGTCGAAGCCTGTGCCCTGCGCTTCCGCCCGATCCTGATGACCGGCCTCGCCTTCGTCTGCGGCGTGCTGCCGATGGTGATCGCAAGCGGCGCCGGCGGCGCCAGCCAGCAGGCGCTCGGCACCAGCGTGATGGGCGGCATGATCGCCGTGGTGATCCTGGCGCTGCTGATGGTGCCGGTGTTCTTCGTGGTCGTGCAGCGGGTGCTGGCGGGGGACCGGGAGCCGAAACCGGTGACGCCGGAGCCAGAGGTGACGACGAAGCCTGTGCAATGACTCGTCATTGCCGGGCTTGACCCGGCAATCCATCCATTAAGAACATTTTCGACGATTGATGGATGCGCGGGTCAAGCCAGCGCATGACGAGCAAGAATCGTTCGCCCCTACTTCCCCAACGGCCTCAAAATCTTCACCAACTCCGCATGCACGAACTCGTTGCCGCAGATCAGGTCCCCCGTCTTCAGCGGATCATCGTCGCCCTCGATCCCGCTCACCGTGCCGCCGGCTTCGCGGATGAGGATCTGGCCGGCGGCCATGTCCCAGGGCTGCAGGTTGCGTTCCCAGTAGCCGTCGAGGCGGCCGGCGGCGACGAAGGCCATGTCGAGGGAGGCGGCGCCGAACCGGCGCAGGCCCGCCACCTTGTTCTGGATCGCGGTCATTTCCAGCCGCGACAGCTCGTGGTCGCCGCGGCCGATATGCGGCAGGCCGCAGGCGATCACGCAGTCGTTAAGCTGGCGGCGGCCGGCGACGCGCAGCCGCTGGTCGTTGAGGAAGGCGCCCTTGCCGCGCTCGGCGGTGTAGAGCTCGTCATTGGCGGGATTGTAGATCACGCCGGCGATGATGGTGCCCTCGCGCTGCAGGCCGATCGAGATCGCGAATTGCGGAATGCCGTGCAGGAAGTTGGTGGTGCCGTCGAGCGGGTCGACGATCCAGGTATGGGTCTTGTCGTCGCCGATACGGGCGCCGCCTTCCTCGCCGATGAAGCCGTAACCCGGCCGCGCCTTCAACAGGTCAGTCAGCAGCATTTCCTCGGCGCGCTTGTCGGCCAGCGAGACGAAATTGGCCGGGCCCTTCAGCGACACCTGCAGGTTCTCGATCTCGCCGAGGTCGCGCTTGAGGCTGCGGCCGGCGCGGCGCGCGGCCTTGACCATGACGTTCATAAGGGCTGATTGCAGCATGATACCGGCTTGTGAAATGAGGGGAGACGGCCGAGGCCGTCATCGGCTTCGGATTGGGTGCCCTGCCGGTGTGGTGGCGTCAAGGCGGATCATCTGGTGCCTAGCCATTTGCGGGCGGCATCCTGGGCCTTGCTGCGGTCTTCGGGGCTGAGGGCGGCGAGCGCCTCGTCGAGCGCGGGATCGCCTTTGCCGGCGGTTTTCGCAACAATGTGCCATTTCAAGCCTTCGATCTTGTCCATTGGTACGCCCTGGCCGTACACCAGCACGCGCGCGAGGCGGTTTTGCGCGATCGGGCTGTTCTGCCTGGCCGCCTTGCTCAGCAGCGCCACCGCGGCGGCCTCGTTCTTCGGGGTTCCGGTGCCGTTGAACAGCGCGATGGCGTATTCGACCTCGGCGTCGACGTTGCCGGCCAATGAGGCCGCCTGCAGCAGCCGCACCGCCTTGTCGATGTCCTTGGGCACGCCGGTGCCCTCCTTGTAGAAGGTGGCGAGCGCATATTGCGCTTCCGGATTGCCGGCGTCGGCGGCGACACGGAGCAGCTCCGCGGCGCGTTTGACGTCCTGCGGCAGCGTCTGCCCGTCGAGATAGAGCAGCGCCAGATTATAGGCCGCCTTGGGATTGCCGAGCTTGGCTGCGGACGCCAGCAGCTGGACCGCCTCCTCGCGGTTGACCGGCCCGCCGCGGCCGGCGAGCCGGAACATGGCGAGCGCGAACATGCCCTCGCGGTCGCCGCCGCCGGCGGCGCGCTTGTACCACTCGGCGGCCTTGGCGTAGTCGCGCTTGACGCCCAGCCCGTTGGCATAGAGTTCGCCGAGCATGGTCATCGCCTTGGGATCGCCGTTGAATTGCGCGCGGTTGGTCGCCAGATCGAACGCGGTCTTGTATTGGCCGCGCTGATAGGCGCCGAACACCAGGTCGACGTTGGGATCGTCGAACACGGGGGCGGGCGTCACGGTCGCCGTCGGCACCGGCGTTGCCGTCGGCGTCGCGGGTTTCTTGGCGGCCACCGGCGGCTTCGGTTTCGGCTTTTCCTTCTTCACCGGCGCCGGCATCCCGGGGGGCGGCAGCAGCGGCTTTGGCGCGCCCGGAGGCGGCAGCAGCTGCGTCTGCGCCATGGCGCTGGCCGGGAGCATCAGCAAACCCGCCAGGAAAATCGTCAGGAAAACCGCCGGGAAAATCGTTGATATTGATAGGGCGCGCAGGATCTTCATTTCCGGCGTTATCCCTGTTCGGCTTTGACTTTTCCGGAGGTGGCGGCGTGCGCTTGCCTGATGGTCTGTTCCGCATCCTCGAGTGCCGCCGCGGCACCGCGCGGATCGGCCCAGATGAAATCGCCGACCAGGACGAAATCCGCGCCGGCGGCGGCGAATTCGCGGGCTTCTTCCAGCGACGCCGCATAGCCGACGCAGGGCGGCTCGAACAGCTCGGCCCACCATTCGAGGCGCTCGGCGATCGCCTCGACCGCAGGCCTCTGCCCTTGCGCATCCGGTTCGCCGAACAGCACGTAATCCGCGCCGGCTTCGCCCGCGGCCATCGAATCGTGCCGTGTCGGCAGGCCGCCGACGCCGGCGATACGGTCGGGTTTCAGCGACGGCATGGCCTCCGCCAGCGCCTCGATGCCGGTCACATGCGCGCCATCGGCGCCGGCGCGGGCGACCATCTCGACATGGCCGTCGAGCAGGAGCGCCGCGCCGCCGTCCTGGATCGCGGGCGCCAGCGCCTTGATCCTGGAGATCATGGTGCGCTGGTCGGTCGGTTTAAGGCGCAGCAGCACCGCGGCGACGTCGGCGCCCGCCAGCAGTCCGGGAAGGCTGGCCACCAGCGCCGTAGGATCGTCCACCTCCGGCGTCGCGAGATAGAGACGCGGCACGGGGCGCGGCGGAACGGGTTTGGTGGCCAAATCTATGCCGCCTTCTTTTCGAGATCGGCCTTCCATTCGCCCTTGCTCGCGAGCGAATTCATCCGCGCGCGATGGGTGAAGGCGCTTTGGCCGGCAGCGACGTTCTCCGCCTTGCCCGACCACGCCTTTTGCGGCGCCGCCTGCAGCGCCCGGCCATAGGAGAAGGTGAGCTGCCAGGGAAGATTGCCGATCCGGTTCATCGCGCTCAGATGCGCGGTGGCGTCCTCGTCGGATTGCCCGCCGGACAGGAAGGCGATGCCGGGCACCGCGGCCGGTACGCACGCCTTCAGCAGCCGGATGGTCTTTTCCGCGACCTCCTCGACCGAGGCCTGCTTCGCACACTTCTTGCCGGAAATGACCATGTTGGGTTTCAGGATCATGCCTTCCAGCGCGACGCGCTGGATCCGCAATTCCTGGAACGTCTTGTTGAGCACGCGCTGCGTCACTTCATAGCAGCGGTCGATATCGTGGCCGCCGTCCATCAGCACTTCCGGCTCGACGATCGGGACGATCTGCGCGGCCTGGCAAAGTGCGGCATAGCGCGCCAGCGCATGGGCATTGACGTGGATCGCGGTCATCGACGGGATGCCCGGGCCGCCAGTGCCCTCGCCGATATCGACCACCGCGCGCCATTTGGCGAAGCGGGCGCCGCGCTCGTAATATTTCTTCAGCCGCTCGGCGAGCTTGTCCAGCCCTGATGTGACCAGTTCGCCGGGACAGCCGGGCAGGGCCTGGGTTCCCTCGTCGACCTTGATGCCGGGGATGGCGCCGGATTGTTCGATCAGCCGGACCAGCGGCGTGCCGTCCGCGGCGCCCTGCCAGATGGTTTCGTCATAGAGAATGACGCCGGAGATGTACTGGCGCATCGCATCCGAGGAGCGGAACAGCATTTCGCGATAGTCGCGGCGCGACTGCTCGGTCGACTCGACCTTGATGGCGTCGAAGCGCTTCTTGATGGTGCCGGACGATTCGTCGGCGGCGAGGATTCCCTTGCCCGGCGCCACCATGGCCAGGGCAATTTTGTTCAGATCGGCGAGATTCATCGGTGCGTCCTCCCGAGCATGATGTGTTGCGGACCAAAATAGACGGTTCTCGGGCAAAACCCAAGAAACCGTCCGGAAAATGCACGAGAAAGCGCGCGGCGCGGAGGGAGGGCTTGCCGGCTACCGGTCACGCCACTTTCGGGTCGAGTTCGCCCTTGATGTAGCGCTTCGCCATTTCGGCCGTCGTCAGCACCCGCTTGATCTTGCCGGCCTGACCCGCGGTGTTGAATTCCTGCAGGCGCTGCTTGCAGAGCTTCGCCATCGCTTCCATCGCCGGCTTGAGATATTTGCGCGGATCGAACTCTTCCGGATTGTCCTTCAGCACTTTGCGGATCTGTCCGGTCATCGCCATCCGGTTGTCGGTGTCGATGTTGATCTTGCGGACGCCGTTCTTGATGCCGCGCTGGATCTCGGCGACCGGCACGCCCCAGGTCGGCTTCATCTTGCCGCCATTGGCGTTGATGATGTCCTGCAGGTCCTGCGGCACCGAGGAGGAGCCGTGCATCACCAGATGCGTGTTCGGCAGCTTGCGGTGGATTTCCTCGATCACGTTCATGGCGAGGATGTCGCCGTCCGGCTTGCGGGTGAACTTGTAGGCGCCGTGCGAGGTGCCCATCGCGATCGCCAGCGCGTCGACTTTTGTCTCTTTGACGAATTTCACGGCCTCGTCGGGATTGGTCAGCAACTGGTCGTGGGAGAGCTTGCCCTCGGCGCCGTGGCCGTCCTCCTTGTCGCCCATGCCGGTCTCGAGCGAGCCGAGCACGCCGAGTTCGCCTTCCACCGAAATGCCGCCGAGATGCGCCATGTCGGTCACCGTCCTGGTGACGCCGACATTGTAATCCCAGTCGGCCGCGGTCTTGCCGTCGGCCTTCAGCGAACCGTCCATCATGACCGAGGTAAAGCCGGCCTGGATCGCGGTCATGCAGGTGTCGGGCCCGTTGCCGTGATCGAGATGCACGCAGACCGGGATATGCGGATAGATTTCGGTCACCGCATCCATCATGTGCTTCAGCATGATGTCGTTGGCGTAGGACCGCGCGCCGCGCGAGGCCTGGATGATGACGGGCGCATCGAGGCTGGAGGCGGCCTCCATGATCGCGAGCGCCTGCTCCATGTTGTTGATGTTGAACGCCGGCACGCCGTAGTCGTGTTCCGCCGCGTGATCGAGCAATTGACGCAACGTGATGCGTGCCATGTGTTCCGTTCTCCGAGTTGGGGCTGTTACGCCCGATCAGGTCTCAATCTAGCGTATCTTCAGAACCTCGACCCCGGGCAATGGCTTCCCTTCCATCCATTCAAGGAACGCGCCACCCGCGGTCGAAACATAGGTGAAATCGCCGGCTACCCCGGCCTGGTTCAGCGCCGCCACGGTGTCGCCGCCGCCGGCCACCGAAATCAACTTCTTCGCCTTGGTCCGCTCGGCGGCGTGTTTGGCCGCCACCATGGTGCCACGGTCGAACGGGGTCATTTCAAAGGCGCCGAGCGGGCCGTTCCAGACCAGCGTCGCGGCGTCGTCGATCGCGGCGTGAATCCGCGCGGTCGATTGCGGGCCGACGTCGAGGATCATGCCGTCGGCGGGAATGGCATCGAGGCCGTAGGCATGGGACGGCGCATTGGCGGCGAAATGAGTGGCGACTGTCGCGTCGACCGGCAGGATAATGGCGCAATTGGCGGCTTCCGCCTTGGCGATGATCCGCAGCGCGGTCGCCGCGAGATCTTTTTCCGCCAGCGACTTGCCGACGCCGACGCCCTGCGCGTGCAGGAAGGTATTGGCCATGCCGCCGCCGATCACCAGCGCATCGACCTTCGTCACGAGGTTTTCCAGCAGGTCGATCTTGGATGAAACCTTGGCGCCGCCGACGATCGCTATGACCGGATGGGTCGGCGCGTCCAGCGCCTTGCCCAGCGCGTCGAGCTCGGCCTGCATGGTACGCCCGGCATAGGCCGGCAGTTTGTGGCCGAGGCCCTCGGTGGAGGCGTGGGCGCGGTGTGCGGCCGAGAAGGCGTCGTTGACCCAGATGTCTCCGAGTTTTGCCAGTTCCGCGACGAAGGCGGGATCGTTCTTCTCCTCTTCCTTGTGGAAGCGGGTGTTTTCCAGGCAAAGGATGTCGCCATCCTTCATCGCGGCGATCGCTTTTGCCGCGGGCTCACCGATGCAATCCTCGGCAAAGGCGACCGGTTTCCTGATCACCAGTGCCAGAGCCGCCGCGACCGGCTTCAGCGAGTCCTTGGCGTCGCGCCCCTTGGGCCGGCCGAAATGCGCGAGCAGGACGACCTTGCCGCCCTTGACGGAGATCTCGTCGATGGTGGGCGCGATGCGCTCCAGCCTGGTGGCGTCGGTGACGTGGCCGTCTTCCATGGGAACGTTGAGGTCGACGCGCAGCAGCACGCGCTTGCCCTTCACGTCGACGTCATCGAGGGTGCGGAATCTGTTCATGCGAAGTTTTCCTCCGTCATGGCCGGGCCTGTCCCGGCCATCCACGTCTTGATGCGACAAAGGAAGACGTGGATGCCCGGCACAAGGCCGGGCATGACGATCAATTAATTACAGCAGCTTCCCCATCGCCACGGCGGTGTCCGCCATGCGGTTGGAGAAACCCCATTCGTTGTCGTACCACGACATCACCCGCACCAGCGTGCCGTTCTGCACCTTGGTCTGGTCCATGTGGAAGGTGGACGAATGCGGGTCGTGGTTGAAGTCGATCGAGACGTTCGGCGCGGTGGTGTAGCCGAGGATGCCCTTCATCTCCTGCTCGCTGGCGCGCTTCATCGCCTCGTTGATTTCCTTCACGTCGGTCTTGCGCGACGCCACGATCTTGAGATCGATCACGGAAACATTCGGGGTGGGGACGCGGATCGCGACGCCGTCGAGCTTGCCCACCAGTTCCGGCAGCACCAGGCCGATCGCCTTGGCGGCACCGGTGGAGGTCGGGATCATCGACATCGCCGCGGCCCGGCCGCGATAGAGGTCGCTGTGCATGGTGTCGAGCGTCGGCTGGTCGCCGGTATAGGCATGGATCGTGGTCATGAAGCCGGTTTCGATGCCGACGGTGTCGTTCAGCACCTTTGCGACCGGCGCGAGGCAGTTGGTGGTGCACGAACCGTTGGAGACCACCAGATGATCTTTTGACAGCTTGTCGTGGTTGACGCCGAACACGATGGTGGCGTCCGCGCCGTCCGACGGCGCCGAAACCAGAACGCGCCTGGCGCCGGCGGCCAGATGCGCCGAGGCCTTGGCCTTGGCGCTGAAGATGCCGGTGCATTCCAGCGCGATGTCGACGCCGAGTTCCTTCCAGGGCAGTTTCGACGGATCGCGCTCGGCGGAAACCCTGATCTTGCCGTTGCCGACGCTGATGGTGTCGCCGTCGACGGTGACGATGCCGGGGAAGCGGCCATGAACCGAATCGAAGCGCAGCAAATGGGCGTTGGTCTCGACCGGGCCGAGATCGTTGATGCCGACCACCTCGATATCCTTGCGGCCGGACTCGGCGATGGCGCGCAGTACGTTGCGGCCGATGCGGCCAAACCCGTTGATCGCGACCCGGATTGCCATTTGCTGTCTCTCCTTCAATGACCTCTGTCAGCCCCGCGGATGGCATCGAGCCATCCACGAGGGTTTTACGGCGGACGCCCGGTTCGGCCGGGCGGGAGCGGATTAGATGACCGTTAGGTAGACCCTTTTTGGGGCAATCTCAACCGTCAGCCCAAGCGCTTCAGGGCCGCGTTAACCGCAGCCTCGGCGGTAATGTCGAAGTGCTTGTAGAGCTCCTTGGCGGGGGCGCTGGCGCCGAAACCGTGCATGCCCACAAATATGCCGTCCGACCCGATCACCGCATCCCAGCCCCACCGCACCGCGGCCTCGATCGCGATCTTGACCGGCGCGTTGCCGATCACGGCTTTTTGGCGATCCGCCGGCTGCGCCAGCAGCAGTTCGAGCGAGGGTACCGAGACGACCCGCGACGCGATGCCGCGCTCGGCCAGTTGCTTCTGCGCCGCGACTGCAATCTCGACCTCGGAGCCGGAGGCGAACAGCGACACTTTTGCGTCGCCTTGGGCGGCGACCAGTTCGTAGGCGCCATGGCTGCACGGATTTTCGGCGGGCGCGTTGGTGCGCAATTGCGGCAGGTTCTGGCGGGTCAGCGCCAGCACCGTCGGACCGTCGGTCCGGTTCAGCGCCAGTTCCCAGCATTCGGCCACCTCGACGGCGTCGCAGGGACGGAACACGCGCATGTTGGGAATCGCGCGCAAGGCGGCGAGATGCTCGACCGGCTGATGGGTCGGGCCGTCTTCGCCGAGACCGATCGAATCATGGGTCATCACATAGACCACGCCGGCGCCCATCAGCGCTGCCAGCCGCATCGCCGGACGGGCATAATCGGTGAACACCATGAAGGTGGCGCCATTCGGCGCGAAGCCGCCATGCAGGAAGATGCCGTTCATGGCCGCCGCCATGCCGTGCTCGCGGATGCCATAATGGATGAAGCGGCCCTTCGGCGCCTTGGCCGAGAAGGCGACCGCGGATTTCGCCTTGTTGTTGTTGGATCCGGTGAGATCGGCGGAGCCCGCCAGAAATTCCGGCAGCGCCGGCACGATCGCCTCGATCGCCAGTTCGGACGATTTGCGGGTGGCGATGTTCTGCGGCGTCTCCAGCAACGCCTTCTTGTGCGCCCTCAGCGCTTTCGCCAGGGAGGTCGGCCGTTCATGCCGCAGGCGGCGTTCGAATTCGGCGCGCTTGCGGTTGCCGAGCTCGGCGAATTGCGTCTCCCATTCCTTGCGCGCCGCCACGCCGCGGCTGCCGGCTGCGCGCCAGG
This sequence comes from Bradyrhizobium sp., assembly GCF_030654605.1. Lineage (GTDB taxonomy): Bacteria > Pseudomonadota > Alphaproteobacteria > Rhizobiales > Xanthobacteraceae > Bradyrhizobium. The sequence continues at coordinate 29,946 of NZ_JAURXB010000029.1, read as the reverse complement.
CTTTCAGCACGTCGTCAGGCACCGAAAACGGTTCCAGTGCAATGCCGAGTTTCTGCTTGGCGCCCTTCAGCTCTTCGGCGCCGAGCGCCTCGCCGTGGGCCTTGGCGGTGCCGGCCCGGGTCGGCGCGCCGTAGCCGATCGTGGTCTTGCAGGCGATCATTGTCGGCTTGTTGGATTTCTGGGCGCGGGCGATGGCGGCCGCAATCGCCTTGGGATCGTGGCCGTCGATCAACTCGGCGGCCCAGCCGGCGGACTTGAAGCGCTTCACCTGGTCGACCGAGTCCGCGATCGAGGTCGGGCCGTCGATCGAAATGCCGTTGTCGTCGTACAGCACGATCAGCTTGTTGAGCTGCCAGTGCCCGGCCATGGCGATCGCTTCCTGCGAGACGCCCTCCATCAGGTCGCCGTCGGAAGCCAGCACATAGGTGTGGTGGCTGACGACCTTCTTGCCGAATTCGGCGGCGAGCATCTTCTCGGCCAGCGCCATGCCGACCGCTGTCGCGATGCCCTGGCCGAGCGGACCCGTCGTGGTTTCGACGCCGCTGGTCTCGAAGTTTTCCGGATGTCCCGGCGTCTTGGAGCCGAGTACCCGGAAGTTCCTGACCTGGTCGAGCGTCATCTCCTTGTTGCCGGTCAGGTACAGCAGCGCATACATCAGCATCGAGCCGTGTCCGGCGGACAGCACGAACCGGTCGCGGTCCGGCCATTTCGGGTCGGCGGCGTCGAATTTCAGGAACTGCGTGAACAGCACGGTGGCGACGTCGGCGGCGCCCATCGGCAGGCCGGGATGGCCGGATTTGGCCTTCTCGACGGCGTCCATGGCAAGGCCACGAATCGCATTTGCCATACGGGAATGATCGACCTGCGTCATGATGAAAATCCGCCTGAAATGAGATGTTTGGTGGCGATCCGCATCGCGTGTGGATGCCGCGGTTACTGGCCAGAAGGCAAGGGTAAGTCAGGGGCTGGATAGCATCTCGGTCCCGCGAGTCCAAGGCAGGCAGGCGCGCTTGCGGTGCGAAAAGCCGCTTAGCGGTGCATAGCTTCCAAGCGGCGTTGCGCTGGCCTCGCTTGCCACGTAAATTTCGCCGCCTAAACGCTTGCCGGAACGCGGATTTTGCGCCCCGGCCGGCTTCACGGAAGGTCCGCGCTGTCACTCATGAGCGATCGTCCCGCCAACGGCCCCGGCAACGCCGAGCCAGTGTTCGCCGATATCGACGCCGCGACGCGGCGGCTGATGTCGGCGCTCGATTCCCTGGAAAGCGCGGTGGAGCGCCGGCGCGAAGCCGACCGCGACGAGAACGAACTGGCGGCCCGGATCCAGGCGCTCGGCGCCGACCGGTCGCGGCTCGCCGACGAACTCGACGGATCGCTGGTGAAGTCGCGCCGGCTGGAGCGCGCCAATCGCGAGATCGCCGAAAGGCTGGATGCGGCGATCGGCACCATCCGCTCCGTACTCGATCCCGGAGAGAGCTGATGAACCACATCAACGTCACCATCAACGGCCGGCAGGTCCGGATGGCCTGCGAGGAGGGCCAGGAGGCGCGGCTCCTGAAACTCGCCGAAAGCCTGGAAACGCGGATCCAGAGCCTGCGCGGCAAGTTCGGCGAGATCGGCGACGCGCGCCTCACCGTGATGGCGGCGCTGACGGTGTGCGACGAATTGCTCGATGCCGGCCAGCGCATCCGCAATCTCGAAGAGGAACTCGACGCGCTGCGCGATGTCCGCGTGACATCGGCGGATCGCGCCAGGGCGACGCAGATCGCGGTGGTCAACGCACTGAACTCCGCCGCCGACCGGATCGAGAAGACCACCCACGTGCTCAACCGCACCATCGGCGGCGGCGTGTTGATCGGGTAGGGCGGCGTCACGACGGCCTCATCCGTCATTGCGAGCGCGGTACCGGTCTCAGGGTCGATCCTGCTGGATGAAAACAAACACCGCTGTCATCGCCCGGCATAGCCGTCCGAAGGACGGCGTCGCTTCCGCTCGCCTATGACCGGGCGACCCGGTATTCCAGAGACGCCCGCTATAGAACCGAGAAGCCGCGGCGTACTGGATCGCCCGGTCAAGCCGGGCGACGACAGTCGTTTTGTGGCGGGCGTTTTACCAACAGCCGCTTTCTTCCCGGGAGTTGACCAAAGCCCCCGTTACCGCTGGCGGTTTGGCCGCATCGTAGCTACATTGGCTGGGCGAAGCTGTGTCGCGCGTCAGAAGCCATATATCCCCGGGGCCTTATCGATCCTTCCGGGAACTGTCCCTGGCCGGGTCCGTGGATCCGGTCATATGGTGCCCACCTACTTTCGTAGGGAACTCCGGGATCGAGTGCTTCAACGGCCATTACGGCTTCGCACTTTTCTTGCTTTTTTGCCGCCGGGTTATTTCCTCAAGATGCGTCCATAACGCTGGATGTCAGCTTTGCCGACCGAGCGATCGAAGGCCGATCTGCGCACCGCCGCTCTCGCGAAGCGCGACGCATTGAGCGACAAGAAGCGCGCCGCGGCGGCCAGGGCTGTCGCCAGGCGCGGCCTGCCGATCGAGATCACGCCAGGCACCATCGTCTCCGGTTACTCGCCGATCCGCAGCGAGATCGATCCGGTTCCCCTGATGCGGATGCTGGCGGCGCAAGGCGCGCGGCTGGCGCTGCCGGCGGTGATGGCGCGCGGCAAGTCGCTGGCCTTTCGCGCCTGGTCGCCCGACGATCGGCTGATGCTGGGGCCGCTCGGCATTCTCGAGCCGTCGCCGGCCGCCGCCGAACTCATTCCCGATATCATGCTGGTGCCGCTGGCCGCGTTCGACCGGCTCGGGCATCGCATCGGCTATGGCGCCGGGCATTACGACTACACGCTGGCGCATCTGCGCAAGACGAAGGCGATCATGGCCATCGGCCTCGCCTTCGCGGCGCAGGAAATCGAAGCGGTGCCGGCGTTGTCGCACGACGTGCCGCTGGATTATGTGCTAACGGAAGCCGGGACATTCGATTTCCGGAGTTGATAGCTTGCGCATTCTTTTCGTCGGGGACGTGGTCGGCCGGTCCGGCCGCACCGCTATCGCAGAACATCTACCGGGCATGGTCCGCGACTGGGCGCTCGATCTCGTCGTCGTCAATGGCGAGAACGCCGCCGGTGGCTTCGGCATCACCGAAGCGATCTACCAGGAATTCATCGACGCCGGCGCCGACGCGGTCACGCTCGGCAACCATTCCTGGGATCAGCGCGAGGCGCTGGTGTTCATCGAGCGCGCGCCGCGCCTGATCCGCCCGGCGAACTATCCGAAGGGCACGCCGGGCCGCGGCGCCGCACTGGTGGATACCAAGAACGGCAAGCGCGCGCTGGTCATCAACGCGCTGGGCCGCGTCTTCATGACGCCGTTCGACGATCCGTTCGCCGTCCTCAACCGCGAACTCGAAGCCTGTCCGCTGGGCGAGGCCGCCGATGCCATCGTGGTCGATTTCCACTGCGAGGCGTCGAGCGAAAAGCAGGGCATCGGCTTCTTCTGCGACGGCCGCGCCAGTCTCGTGGTCGGAACCCACACCCATGTGCCGACGTCGGACCATCAGATCCTCACCGGCGGCACCGCCTACATGACCGATGCCGGCATGACCGGCGATTACGATTCGATCATCGGCATGCAGAAGGAAGAACCGCTGCGGCGTTTCACGTCAGGAATTCCCTCGGGCCGGTTCGAGCCGGCCAATGGCGTCGCCACGCTCAGCGGCGTCGCGGTCGAGACCGACGATGCGACCGGCCTCGCGCTCAAGGTCGCGCCGGTGCGGATCGGCGGCCGGCTGGAGCCGACGCTGCCGGGATTTTGGGTGGCGGCCTGAACCAACGAAGAAGGCTTGGCTCTCGCGATCTCGCGCTAAGGAGGATGATTTGCGGGTTGCCCTGATCTGGATACTGACGGCATTTCTAGGCGGCACTGCGAACGCGCAGACGCTGACCCAGCGGCCGGCCGCGCAGAATCCGGTGACGTCGGCCGAGATGACCGAGCGGCTGGAGAAATCAGCGGTTCGAACCGCGAAGTCCGCCCCGCAAGGTGCGGCGCGGGGAGCGTCGGTGGATTTCACCTGGCCCGCCGATGCCGAGGAGTACCGCAAGCTAGCCAAGCACGTTCTGGTTCTGGTCAGTGTGGTGACGCAGGACGCGGCCGAACTGCCGCTGCGGCGTGTCTATGTCGATAGCAATGGCAAGCAGACCCAGCTGACAAGGCTTTCCAGCCAGCGCAGCGGCGTGGCCAGGGAATCGCTGATTTTTTCGGTGCTCGGGCCCTATCGCGAGGACGGCTTCTACCTCGCGCCCGCCGGAGCGATGATGGCGGACGGCCATCTGCAGGCCGACTTCGCGGTGCGCCGGATCGGCTTCAATCTCTACAGACTGCCGGGCACGCCGCCGGATTTCATCAAGTCAGACAGCGATCCGATGCCGGCAAAGGATGCCAGGCCGGAAACCCCGGCGCTGAAGGCGATGCTGCAGCGGGAATACAAGGGGTTCGAACTGCCCGAAAGCCTGCGCTGAGCGAATTACAGCTTGTACGCCGTCCGAAACCCGCCCCAGTGGCGGCCGTTGACGCGGATCGGCACGTCGATCTCGCGCATCATGATGGTGTTGCCGTTGCCCATGTCGCGGGCGTAGCTCTGGATCAGATAGGCGCGCTGGTTGCGGCCGGCGGCAAGGCCGGCGGGATCGTTGAAGATGCGGCGGTTGCGGCAGTTCGCCGTGTTCCAGGCGACGTCGCCGGGACGCTGCGGATGCGAGTAGATCTTGTTGTGCACCGGCAAATAGCCGTTGCGGTCGATCATCGCGGCGAACGCCATGCGGGCGTCCTTGATCAGGAAAGCCTCCTGGAATGGCGGCAGCGCGCGATCGGCCCAGTCCAGCACCCTCGTGCGGTACTGTACCGGATTGGTGCCGGCGATTTCGACGTAGTTCTCATCGAACATGTCGTCCATGGAGATGGCGCGGCTCCTGACGGCGTCGTCGAAAATCCTCGTCAGCGCGCGGCCGGCTTCCATGGCGCGGGTCACGGATTCGGTGTTTTCGTCCTGGATCGACCACAGCTTGTCTTCGATCTTTTCCTTCAGCGCGGCGTCCGTGGCCTCGAACCGCGCCCGGGCGCCTGCCTTCGAATATTCCCTGACACGGATCCTGCACGCGCCGATATCCTGCAGCGTGGCATTGAGAGTTTGATTCAGCGGCAGTTTTTCGGCGTCCGGTCCGCCGATCAGGATGCCTTCGATCGAGATCTCATAGGCTGCAGCCGTGACCTGGCCGCGCGCCGTCTGGATCTCCATGGCGAGGTTGCACGGCAGCGCCTGGTCCTTGTGCTGGTCCTTGCGTTCGTCCTGGCGCAGCAGCACCGCGCAGCGAGACTTCAGTTTCTGTGCGAACATGGTGACGGCCTTGCCGGCGCTGGCGACGCTTTCGCCGTGGGCCTCGGCCTGCTTGGTCACGGTGTCGATTTCGGCGGCGCTCTCGCCGACCGAGACGATGAAGCTCGATGCGGTGGCGGCGTTGTCGGATATCTCGCTGGTGGTTTCGGTCTGCTCCGCCACGGCGCCATTTACGATCTCGAACACCGGGCGGATCGCCTCGATCGCCTGCGAGATGCGGTGCACCGCGTCGACCGAACCCGCGGCATCCTTCTGCAGCGCGTCGATCTTTTTCGAAATTTCCTCTGTCGCGTTCTGGGTCTGCACCGCCAGCGCCTTGACCTCGGTGGCGACGACGGCAAAACCGCGTCCGGCGGAACCGGCCCGCGCCGCCTCGATGGTGGAGTTGAGCGCCAGCAGCGTGGTTTGCCGGGCGATCTGCGCGATCAGATTGACGACATTGCCGATCGCGGCCGAGGACTCCCTCAGGCGGTCGACATTGAGGCTGGCTTCGCGGGCGGCGGCGCTGGCCTCGTCGGCGAGCTTGCTGGCGTCGCGCACCTGCGATCCGATGCCTTGCGCCGAATGGGTGAACTTGTCGGCGGCCAGCGAGAAGGTGCTCGCGGTGGACTGCGCGGCGCTGGTGCGCCCGGTCAGGGCATCGGTGCGCTGGCGGATGGTGGAAAGCGTCGCCGCGGTGGCTTCGGCGCCGCCGGCGACCGAATTGGCCGCGCGCTCGAGCTGCCGGATCATCGCGCCCAGTTCGAGTTCGAGCAGTTCGAGGATTTCCCTGGCCGAATCGTTCTCGGGAGCCTGGGGGGTATCGGCCGCGATTTGAGGAGCGGTAGATGCTGCCGCGGCGGCAGGCGCGGCAGGTTCCGGCAGCCGTTTTCGAAACAAACCGAATGCCATGGGCGTCTCTCGGGGAAATGACGGTGACGATGTGACCGGCATCCTCGCATTTGGGCGTGAAATCATGATTAACGATTGCCTGTTCCTCGGGCAGCAACCACTACTGGTATACCGGAAACCCCGGTAAATCTTTGATTTCGGCGGTTTACCGGCCTATAACGCCGCGCCTTCCTCCCATTTCCTCCCGGACGAATCCGAAAAGAGACCGCATGGCCGGACATTCCCAGTTCAAGAACATCATGCACCGCAAGGGCCGGCAGGATGCCCAGAAATCCAAGCTGTTCAGCAAGCTGGCGCGGGAAATCACCGTCGCCGCCAAGATGGGCGCGCCCGATCCCGGCATGAACGCCCGGCTGCGCGCCGCGATCATCTCCGCCCGCCAGGAGAACATGTCGAAAGACTCGATCGAGCGCGCGGTGAAGAAGGCGACCGGAACCGAGGGCGAGAATTACGACGAGATCCGCTACGAGGGTTACGGGCCGGGCGGCGTCGCCGTGATCGTCGAGGCGCTGACCGATAATCGCAACCGCGCCGCCTCCGACATCCGTTCCTTCTTCACCAAATCAGGCGGCAATCTCGGCGAAACCGGCTCGGTCGCCTTCATGTTCGACCACACCGGCATCATCGAATACGACGCCAAGGTCGCCTCCGACGACGCCATGCTGGAAGCCGCGATCGACGCCGGCGCCGACGACGTCGCCTCCAGCGAGAACGGCCACGAAATCTACGCCTCCAAGGAAACCTTTCGCGACGTGGCAAAAGCGCTGGAAGCGAAATTCGGCGAAGCCCGCAAGGCGGCGCTGACCTGGAAACCGCAGAACACCGTGCCGGTCGACGACGAGACCGGCGAGAAGCTGCTGAAGCTGATCGACCTGCTCAACGAGCATGACGACGTGCAGAACGTCTACGCGAATTTCGAGGTGTCCGACGCGCTGGTCGCCAAGATGGGCGGGTAGGGATCTTCGTGTCCCGGACGCGGTGCAGCGTTCTTCACGCTGCTCCGCAGAGCCGGGACCCATAGGATAAATTCCGCCTGCATGGGCCCCGGCTCTGCAGCGCATCACTTCGTGCTGCGCCGCGTCCGGGGCACGAAGCCATTTGCTTTCGCGGGGATGACATTCCGTTTGTGTTTCGTTCTCGATCCACTGGCGGTATCACTACCCCATGACATCACCCCCGATTCGCCATCCCGTCCGTATCCTCGGCATCGATCCGGGCCTGCGCCGCACCGGCTGGGGCGTGATCGAGATCGAGGGCAACCGGCTGACTTTCGTCGGCTGCGGCTCGGTGGAGCCGCCGGACAGCCTGCCGCTGGCAAGCCGGTTGCTGGCGATCCATGAGGGTCTCGCCGCCGTGCTCGGCGACTTCCAGCCGGCGGAAGCCGCGGTCGAGCAGACCTTCGTCAACAAGGACGGCGTCGCCACACTGAAACTCGGGCAGGCGCGCGGGGTCGCGATGCTGGCGCCGGCGATGTTCGGGATATCGGTGGCGGAGTATGCCCCCAACCAGGTCAAGAAGACCGTGGTCGGCGCCGGCCATGCCGACAAGAACCAGATCCTGATGATGCTGAAGATCCTGCTGCCCAGGGCGGAACCGAAATCGGCCGATGCCGCCGATGCGCTGGCGATCGCCATTACGCACGCGCATCACCGCGGCAGCGCCGCGCTGCGGCTGAAAGTGGTCGGCGCATGATCGGTGACTTACATCGGCCGTCATGGCCGGGCTTGTCCCGGCCATCCACGCCTTGGCAGCCGGCAAGAAAAGACGTGGGTGCCCGGGACAAGCCCGGGCATGACGAAAGAGAAGCATTTGCCTTGTTCGGATCGCGATCATGATCGGCAAATTGAAGGGCCTGATCGATTCCTACGGCGAGGATTACGTCATCCTCGACGTCGGCGGCGTCGGCTACCAGGTGCATTGCGCGTCGCGGACGTTGCAGGCACTGCCGTCACCTGGTGAGGCGGCGGTGCTGTCGATCGAGACTTACGTGCGCGAAGACCAGATAAAACTGTTCGGCTTTCGCAGCGACACCGAGCGCGAATGGTTTCGCCTGCTGCAGACGGTGCAGGGCGTCGGCGCCAAGGTGGCGCTGGCGGTGCTCTCGACCCTGCCGCCGTCCGACCTCGCCAATGCCATCGCGCTGCGCGACAAGGCCGCGGTGGCGCGCACGCCGGGCGTCGGTCCGAAAGTCGCCGAGCGCATCGTCACCGAATTGAAGGACAAGGCGCCGGCCTTCGCCAATGTCGATCCGGCGCTGGTCCACCTGTCCGGCGCCATCGACAACGACCGCGCGCCGCGCCCGGTCACCGACGCGATCTCGGCGCTGGTCAACCTCGGCTACGGCCAACCGCAGGCGGCCGCCGCCATTGCCGGCGCCTCGCGCCTGGCGGGCGAGGGGGCAGAGACCGCGCAGCTCATCAAGCTGGGGCTGAAGGAACTGGCGAAGTGAGCGCCTCGCTGCGCCGGCTCGGACGGTTGATCGGCATCATCCTGATATTTTCCGTGGTCGGACCGCTGGCGATTGCGACGCTGACGTCATTGATCGTGGTCGCCTTCGGCGCGGCCCTGCTGCAGCTGCTGCTGGCTTTCGTCGATCTCGGCGCGCTGCATCAGGTGTTCTCGATCGCGGTGTGGCTGCTGGCATTTTTCGCGGTCGTGGCATCGATCCCGCCATCGGTCGTGACGGGCCTGATTTTCGCGTTGGCCGCGGTCTATGCCGGGATCGGCGCGATCTGGATGGCATGGCTTGCGGCTGCGGTTGCCATCGCCGGGGTGGTGACCGGCGGTGTATTCTTCATCCCCCCGGAATCATCCGCAGTGATACTCCCCAGTGTCGGCTCGGCGCGTCAGGCGCTGCCATTGTTCGTGATGCTGGCGGCCCTTGCCGTTGTTCCCACCAGCCTGTGCTGGTGGCTCGCGAAACCGCTGCATCGTGCTACTGTCGCCGCATGACCACGCCCTCCCGCATCGTGACCCCAGAGCGCCGCAGCGACGATGTCGGCGACACCGCGCTGCGCCCGCAGCTGTTGAGTGAATTCGTCGGCCAGGCCCAGGCGCGCGCCAACCTGTCGATCTTCATCGAGGCCGCGCGCAAGCGCGGCGAGGCGCTGGATCATGTGCTGTTCGTCGGCCCTCCCGGCCTCGGCAAGACCACGCTGGCGCAGATTGTGGCGCGCGAACTCGGCGTCGGTTTTCGCGCGACGTCCGGACCCGTGATCGCCAAGGCCGGCGATCTCGCCGCACTCCTGACCAATCTCGAAGAGCGCGACGTGCTGTTCATCGACGAGATCCATCGCCTCAGCCCCGCGGTCGAGGAGGTGCTGTATCCTGCGATGGAGGACTTTCAACTCGACCTCATCATCGGCGAGGGACCGGCGGCGCGTTCGGTCAAGATCGAACTTGCAAAATTCACGCTGGTGGGCGCCACCACGCGCGCGGGCCTCCTGACCAATCCGCTGCGCGACCGCTTCGGCATTCCGGTGCGGCTGAATTTCTACACCGTGGAAGAGCTGGAAAAGATCGTCACCCGCGGCGCCCGCGTGCTCAACATCGGCATGACCCAAGACGGCTCCAACGAGATCGCGCGCCGCGCCCGCGGCACCCCGCGGATCGCCGGACGGCTGCTGCGCCGGGTGCGCGACTTTGCGTCGGCGGCCGACGCCACCTCGATCGATCGCAAGATCGCCGATCACGCGCTGAGCGCGCTCGAAGTCGACGCCGCCGGCCTCGATGCCATGGACCGGCGCTATCTCACCACCATCGCGATGAATTACGGCGGCGGCCCGGTCGGCGTCGAAACCATGGCGGCGGCGCTGTCGGAGCCGCGCGACGCCATCGAGGACATCATCGAGCCGTTCCTGATCCAGTGCGGTTACCTGCAGCGCACCCCGCGCGGCCGGCTGTTGACCTCGCACGCGTTCAAGCATCTCGGCCTCGCCGAGCCCATGCGCGATCCGGCGCAGTTCGGATTGTTCGGCGGCGCGAGCGACGAAGACTGATCTTGTGCGGTTGCTCTTCCCCCTCTCCCGCTTGCGGGGGAGGGCCGGGGTGGGGGTCTCTCCGCAGCACCGGTGCAAGTTGAGAGAATTCCCCCACCCGCCGCGCTGCGCGCGTCGACCTCCCCCGCAAGCGGGAGAGGTAAGTAAGTGCCTTGCACCAGTAGCGCCACCCTGCTGACAATCTGCACAAACCCACCCGAATTCGGCTGTAATACGCCATCAGCATGGGGGTGCATCACGGAAAACTCTCATGATTTCACGTCGTCATTTCCTTCGTCTGGCCGGCGGTCTCGGCGCCACCGGAATCTCCACGGTTGCCTACGGCTTCGGCGAGCCCGCGCTGCGGCTCGGGGTCACGCGCTACCAGATTCAGCCGCCGCAATGGCCGGCTGGTTTCAGGCTGAAGATCGCCGTGATCGCCGACCTGCACGCCTGCGACCCCTGGATGTCGCTGCAGCGGATCGAATCGATCGTCGATCGTACCAATTCCCTCGAGCCTGACATCACCGTGCTGCTCGGCGACTACGTCGCAGGGCATCGCAAGGTGACGCGCTTCATTCCCTGCAGCGAATGGGCGCCGGTGCTCGCCGGGTTGCGTGCGCCGCTCGGCGTCCATGCGGTGCTCGGCAATCACGATTATTGGGAAGACAAGGCGGTGCAGCGCGACGGGCAGGGCACCACGATCGCAAGGCGCGCGCTCGAAGCATCCGGCATCCCGGTCTACGAAAACGATGTGGTACGGCTGTCCAAGGCCGGCCGGCCATTCTGGCTCGCGGGCCTCGGCGATCAACTGGCCTATATGCCGGCGCGCCGCTTCCGTCCGGTCCGGCGCATCGGTGTCGACGATCTCGGCGCCACGCTGGCGAAAGTGACCGACGATGCGCCCGTCATTCTGCTGGCGCATGAGCCGGATGTCGCCGCACGGGTGCCGGCACGGGTCGCCCTGCAACTCTCCGGTCATACCCATGGCGGTCAGGTGCGGCTGCTCGGCTGGTCGCCGGTGGCAGTGTCCGGAAGGAAGCTGGCCTATGGCCACATCCGCATGAACTGCGACGTCGTCGTCTCCGGCGGCCTCGGCTGCAGCATCATGCCGTTCCGCATCGGCGTGCCGCCGGAAATCGTGCTGGTGACGCTGGGCGGGGCGGGGGCGGTCGTTTCATGACGTGCGCAACGCGCTCCTCCGTAAATTTAGGGCATGGAAACCGGCATCAAATGATGATACATTTGATGCATCGGGAGGCGATCACATGAGAACCACAATCGCGATCGACGATGAGTTGTTCGCCAAGGCGCAGGAATATGCCGGCGTCACTGAGAAGTCGGCCGTGATCAGGGAAGCCTTGAAAGCGTTCGTCGAGCGCGAGGCCGCGCGCCGACTTGCCCGCATGGGAGGAACGCAACCGGACGCGAAAGCCCCGCCGCGAAGACGCTTCAAGTAATGGTACTGGCCGATACTTCGATCTGGATAGATCATTTTCGGCGTGGCGATTTTCAGCTGTTCGAGTTGCTCGAGCTTGGTGAAATCGTCATGCATCCGTTCATTATTGGTGAATTGGTGCTGGGGCACGTGCCGAAAATCGCCGAAATGATTGATGATTTGAGCGGTCTTCCAAGAGCTGTCGTGGCGAGCGCCGATGAAGTCCTGGGCTTCATCACCGACCGAAAGCTGCCCGGCTCTGGCATCGGATATGTCGATGCTCACCTTCTCGCTGCGGCTGCGCTTACCCCTGAAACAAGCGTCTGGACGCGCGACAAGCGTTTGCTGGCTGCGGCTCAATCGCTGTCGCTTGCCGCTGAATTCCCGGAGTAGCACCGATGTTCTCCCTCGACGGCGCGATCCGTGATGGCCGCCATCACATGCAGATCCGGGTTTATTACGAAGACACCGATTTCTCCGGCATCGTCTATCACGCGAGTTATCTGCGCTTCATGGAGCGCGGCCGGACCAATCACCTGCGGCTGATGGGCGCCGAACAGCACGCGCTGTATGCCCAAGCGCAGGCGGAGACGCCGGGCTTTGCCTTCGTGGTGCGCTCGATGCACATCGATTACCTCAGGCCGGCGCGGATGGATGACGTGCTCGACATCGTGACCTGGCCCGTCGCGGTGAAGGGCGCATCGATCACGCTGGCGCAGGAGGTGCGGTGCGGCGAGGCGGTGCTGGTGAAGGCCGAGGTGCGCGTCGCCTTCATCAGCGAGGGGCGGGCCAGGCCGATCCCGAAATCGCTGCGCACCCTGATGAAGGCCGATCTGATCGAGGGTTGAAGGCTCGGCTTGACTCGCTGTACCGATCGGTACAATCTCTGGCAACGTTCAAAAGCTGGAGATGCCCCGATGTCGCGCCCGCCATTGCCGCCGTTTACGCGGGAGACCGCCGCCCAGAAGGCCCGCATGGCCGAGGATGCCTGGAATTCGCGCGACCCTGAGCGCGTGGCGCTGGCCTATACCGAGGACAGCGTGTGGCGCAATCGCGCCGAGTTCTTGCAGGGCCGTGCGGCGATCGTCGGGTTTCTCACGCGCAAATGGGCGAAGGAACAGGAATATCGCCTGATCAAGGATCTCTGGGCGTTCGATCAAAACCGTATCGCGGTGCGCTTCCAGTACGAATGGCACGACGCTGCCGGGCAGTGGCATCGTTCCTACGGCAACGAGCAATGGGAGTTCGACGAGCACGGCCTGATGCGCCGGCGCGAGGCCAGCATCAACGACCATCCGATTGCGGAAAGCGACCGGCGCTTTCGCTGGGCAGCACCGGGACCGCGCCCGGCCGACGTCGCGGGATTGGGCGAGAGTCCGTTCTGACGCGGCCCATCGCAAAACCCGTCGTCGACCGCGCCGATCTGTTGCCGCGGCTGGCGGAGGTGTTTCGCTCGCACGGCTATGAAGGCGCCACGCTGGCGCTGATCAGTCAGGCCACCGGCCTCGGCAAGGGCAGCCTCTATCACTTCTTTCCGGGCGGCAAAGCCCAGATGGCCGCCGAAGTGCTGGCCGGGATCGACAGCTGGTTCGAGGTCAATATTTTCACGCCGCTCCGCACTTCCGACGATCCCGCCCGCGCCGTTGCCACCATGGTCGGGGCGGTCGACAGCTATTTTCAATCCGGTCATCGCATGTGCCTGGTCGGCGTCATCGCGCTCGGGGCGTCGCGTGATACGTTCGCGGGTCAGGTGCAGGATTATTTCAGGCGCTGGAACGATGCGCTGGCGCTGGTGCTGCGGCGTTCCGGCCTGAGCGCAAGCGTGGCGCGGCGGCGATCGGCGGATGCGCTGGTCACCATTCAGGGCGCGCTGGTGCTGGCGCGGGCGCTGGACGATTCCAGGGTGTTCGGACAGGCGATGGCGGACATGACGACGCGGCTGCTGGCGAAGCCGGATTGACGCAAGTAAATCATGCACCGTCGTCCCCGCGCACGCGGGGACCCATACGCTGCGGCCCATCGATTCAAGCAAGGTATTTAACGACTACCTTAACTCACGACCGCCGCGGCGTATGGGTCCCTGCGTTCGCAGGGACGACAGTTGAGTTTGTGTCTTACGCCGCCGCCTTGTGCCGGTCGAGTTCGGCCTGGTACAGCGTGAATTCCTCGGCGACCGCCCTGGCGATGCTGGGCCGCGCGCGCAGCTTTTCGTAATACGTTTTCACATTGGGCCATTTCGCCAGCTCGATCGGCGGCGTCGCCATGGTCCAGTTGATGATGGTGACGAGGTAGGCGTCGGCGACGCTGAAATGATCGAGCAGGAATTCGCGGCCCGCAAGATAGCCGTCGAGATAGTCGAGTCGCGACAGGCCCTTGCCCAGCGTGTAGGTCTTCACTTCCGGCGGCGCCTTCTTGTCGAGCATCGGCACGAACAATCCCTTGTGCAGTTCGGTGCCGATGAAGCAGAGCCATTGATGCAGCAGGCTGCGGTCGATGCCGGGCCCGGAGGCGATGCCGGCCTGCGGAAAGCGATCGGCGACATATTGCAGGATCGCCGCGTTCTCGGTCAGGATCACCCCGTCGTCGGTGCGCAGCGTCGGCACCAGCCCGAGCGGGTTGACCGCCCTGAAATCGGAGCCGTCGTTCTGGATGATCTTGGTCTTCGGATCGACTTCGAGATAGTTGGCCGCGGCGCCGGCTTCGTACAGCGCGATGCGGGTCGCCAGCGAGCAGGCGAGCGGCGAGAAATACAGGTCCATGGATGCCTCCCTGGCGTTCGGTTCGGGCTCTCGAACCGGGTTGATTTTTATACTGTTCCGCATAATATAAATCGGGTCAAGGATTATTTGCGAGATGGTACAAAAAACAAGGCGACCGGCCGCGTCGGCCAAATCCGCTTCGGCCAAATCCCTTTTGGAGGCGTCAGGGGCGGCCGTACCGAAGCGTCGCGGCCGGCCGCGCGCCTATCAGCCCGAGATCGCGCTCGGCAAGGCGCTCGACCTGTTCCGCAAGGACGGTTTCGCCGCCACGTCGCTCGACGATCTCAGCGCCGCCACCGGCATGAACCGGCCCAGCCTGTATGGCGCGTTCGGTGACAAGCGCGAGCTCTACATCAAGAGCTACCAGCGCTACCGTGCCGACGCCCGCGCCGCGATGATCGACATCTTCAAGGACGAGCTGCCGATCCGCAAACGGCTGGAGCGCATCTTCGCGGTGGCGCTCGACATCTATCTTTCCGGCGACGCCGGGCCGCGCGGCTGCTTCACGGTAATGACGGCGGCGTCGGAAGCGGTGGCCGATCCCGAGATCCGCGCCATGGTGCTGGAAGGCTTTGCCGAACTCGACAAGGCGTTCGCGGCCTGCTTCAGCCGCGCCAAGGAGAAGGGCGAACTGGCATCGACGGCCGATCCGCAGGTCCTCGCGCAGCTTGCGTCGGCCACCATCCACACCATCGCGATCCGCGCCCGGGCGCGGATGCCGCGCAAGCAGCTCGAAGCGATCGTGAACGGCGCGATCGATGTGCTGGTCGGGGCGGCATCGACATAGGATGCGGGCGAATACGAGGAGCGGCCGGCGTTTGCAGGGCTCTCCCGCATCGAGACGACGATACAGGCGGCGTTCCCTAAAGCGTGACTTGTTGAACCTGTCGCCCGGTCGGATCGCGGCGTATATAGTGCCTGATATCGGCGCGCATTGCGGACGGTTCGTGAGAGAAGGCAAACATGACGTATTCACTGACGCGGAAGCTGGCAGCGCCCGCATTTCTCCTGTTCTGCGCCGCGGCGTCGAACGCATCGGCGGCTCCCGTCACCATCACGGGACCCACGGCGCTGGCGCTGGCCGCGGTGGCGGCTCAGCATTCGCCGCATCTGCCGGCTTACGACAGGAAGACCATGGCGCGGTTGTTCGGGGGCGGCAGTGTTTTCCTGATTGCCACCAAGGCCAAATTTTCCGTCGCCGTTGACGCCGTGGTGTGCCGGACCAGCAACGTCGATATCGCGGCGCGCTCCTGCGAGCTGACCTTCAAGGTCAGCAAGAAGACGATCAGGGGACGCGAGGCCAACGAGCTCTATGCCACCGCCGCGACCGCCGGCGTCGTCGCCGAAGGCGCGGCCGGATCGAACATCGAAAGCTTCTCGAAGCTCAATTGCAGCATCGATGCGAAGGAAATCCGCCAGAAGGCCGGCGGAGGCGCGCAGTGCTCGTTCGAGACGGGGAAGTAGATCGGGGTTTTCCGAATTCATGGATGCGCTCCACTTACCCTCCCCTGGTGGGGGAGGGTCGGCTCGCATGAGCGCAGCGAAATGCGAGACGGGGTGGGGTGATCTCTCAACTCGCGCACCTGTTCGAAACGAGAGACTGTCACCCCACCCCGGCGCTACGCGCCGACCCTCCCCCTCCAGGGGAGGGTAAGAAACGACCGTCATCTCTCCTTCGTCGCGCGCTCCAGGAATTTCACCAGTGCGGCGCGGTCGGCTTCCGAGCCGATGCGCTGCTCGGGCATCTTGGTGCCGGGCGTGTAGGCCATGGGGCCGACTTCGAACAATCTGGAAACCGTCTCCGGCGTCCAGACGATGTCGAGGCGCTTGAGGGCATCGGAGAAATGATAGCCCGGCGCGGTGGCGATGCGGCGGCCGAAAATGCCTGATAGTGTCGGTCCCGCCCGGTTGGCCTGATCGGGCCTGAGGGTGTGGCAGGCGACGCAGGCGCGATAGATTTCCGCGCCGCGATCGCCGGCATAGGCGGCCAGCGGATCCGCTGCCGCTTCCACCAGCAGCGAATCGACGGGCTCGCCGGTCACCGCATTCCAGCGGCGGATGATGTTGTCGGCGCCGCCGGTCAGCAGCGTGCGGCTGTCCGGCATGAATGCGACCGACCACACCGGCAGTCCCGGGCCGACCAGCGTGCGCGCCAGTTCGCGGCTCCTGCGATCGATCACGGCCACGGAGCCGCCGATACCGGCGGCGGCCAACCATGCTCCGTCAGGCGAAATCGCGAGCGAGATCACCGGCCGTGGCCCGGCGGCGGCCTCGCCGGAGCGTGTGCCATTGCGGTCGAGAAAATAAACCTTGCCGTCGGCGCCGCCGGCCGCGATCTCGCCGTCGCCGCCGATCGCAACCGCGTTGAGCGGACTCGGTATCGTGACCACGGTCGCGGCGGACGGACCCGACAGCGGCCAGATCCGCACGGTCAGATCGTAGCTGACGCTGACCAGCGTACGGCCGTCGGGCGAGAACGCCACGCCGTTGACGTTCTGGCTGTGGCCTTCGAGCGCGCGCACCGGGCCGCCCGCGAGTGGCCACAGCCGCACGGTTCGATCCCATGACGCCGAGGCCAGCGTCGCGCCGTCGGGGGAAACCGCGAGCGCCGCGATCGGCGCCTCATGGCCTTCCAGCACCGCATCGGGCTCGGCCTTGCCGGCAGTCCAGATCGCGATGCGCCCGTCGGCGCCCGCGGTCGCCGCGCGTCCATCCCGCAGCAGCACCACCGCGTTGACGGCGTCGGCATGGAAACGCAGCACCTGCTCGGCGGCATTGCGTGCCAGCGACCAGCGGATCGCGGTCGAATCAAAACTGCCGGTCAGTGCGATTTGCCCGTCCGGCGAAATCGCCAGCGCCCGCACCGGTCCGCCATGGCCGCGCAACTGCGCCGACGCAGGACTCACCGCCAGCGGCAGAATGGTCAGCAAGGCGACGCAGGTCAGAAATGCGAAACAGGTTTTCGGGTTTGACATTGGCGGCGATCGTTTCGTCGGTTCGTGCCGTCGTCAAGGGGCCGCTCTCCAGGTTCCCGTCAGCGTATGCCCGGGCTGCGCGCGTCAGCGTATGCCCGGGCTGCGCGCGTCAGCGCATGCCCGGCTTGTCACGATCGAGGCCCTTGGCGCCGAGATCGTCGAGATAGTTCTGGAACCGGCGCTCGGCGTTGACGCCGAGATCGCGCAGAAACGCCCATGAGTAGATGCCGGTGGCGTGCATGTCGTCGAACCCGAGGCGAACAGCGTAATTGCCGACGGGATCGACGGAGAGGATGGTCACGTTGCGCTTGCCGCCAACGGTCTTGCGTTCCGCTTCGGAATGACCCTGCACTTCGGCCGACGGGCTGGTGACGCGGAGCAATTCGGCGGTGAGGTCGAACGCCTTGCCGTCGTCGAAGCTGACATGCAGCAATCGGCGATCCCTGGTGAGCCGGATTTCGACCGGCCAGGCAGCGGAAACGGCCGGTGAACCCGACGACGCGATCAGCCCGGCACCATCAGGTTGTTGCCGGGGTCGCCGACCCTGGCGCCGCTGGTGGAGAAAGCGGAAGAAACCGGCTGCTGGATGCCGCGGAGAAACACCGCCGTGCCGCCGGCGACGACCGCCGCGAACACCAAGGCCGCAAGAAAGACTTTCATGACGCTACCCCAAAAGAATGAATTAGGCCGGCCGAGTTATTCGGCCGGCATGGCTCGCGGGGTGGTTCCCGATGGCGCCTGTCCCTTGGCCTGCTCTTCCTCGACCCAGAGCGAGTGATGCTCCTTGGCCCAGTTGAGATCGACCTCGCCGGTTCCCATCGCGTCGAACGCGCCCTCCATCCCGATCGACCCGATATAGATGTGCGCCATCATGGCGGCGATGAAGAGCATCGCGATCACGGCGTGGATCACGGTCCAGAACTGCAGCGTCGTCACATTGGCCGGAAGGTAGGGGAACAGCAGGAACCAGCCGGACACCGACATCAGCGCGCCGCCGATGATCACGATCCAGAAGATGCCCTTCTGCCCGGCGTTGAAGCGCCTGGCCGGCGGATGCTTGCCCTTGAACAGGACGCCGCCGCCCTGCTTGAACCACTCCAGATCGACCTTGCCCGGGATGTTAT
Source organism: Bradyrhizobium sp. (assembly GCF_030654605.1). Taxonomy (GTDB): domain Bacteria; phylum Pseudomonadota; class Alphaproteobacteria; order Rhizobiales; family Xanthobacteraceae; genus Bradyrhizobium. Next base: position 11,390 of record NZ_JAURXB010000029.1, on the reverse strand, counting down.
CCTTGATCCAGATCAGGAACATGATCACGAGGCCGAGCATGAACGGGAATGCCAGATAATTGTGGGCCCATTTGGCGTAGCCCGACATGGTCGCGAAACCTTCGGCGCCGAACAGCGGCAAAATCAGGCTGCGGCCGAAACTGATGTTCAGGCCCGACAGTGCCAGAATGATGAAGCAGCTTGCCGTCAGCCAGTGGGTGAAGCGCTCGAACGAGGCGAAACGCAGGATCGTGGTTCCCGCGAAACCGCGATGGATGCGAATCTTGCCGCGCACCATCAGGAAAATCAAAAGCGCCGCGAACATTCCGACGATCGCGATGCCGCCGATGATCGGCAGCTTGCTGCGGTGGAAGTCGCGCCAGTCGCGGCCGGCCGGCTGGATCAGGCTGGCGGACATCGCGTCCGGAATGCTGACCCGGCCGCTGATCTTGTCGCCCTCCTTCAGCGCGTTCAGGAGCTTGTCTTCCTGCACCGCTTCGGCCGTGGGCTTGAAGGAAAGCTGCGCCGCGGCCGGTTGGGCGACGACGAACAGCAGCGCCAATGCGGCGCATAGGACCTTGAGAGTTGAAAGTGAGCCTGGCATTTGCACAACGCCCTTTCGATATCTTGAGATCGGTGTTTGGTTACGCGAGCGCCGCCGCAACCAGGGCGGCGCTCAAATTACATCAGCCGGTCGGCGAATCGCTGTAGGCGGTTTTCCAGCCCCACATGCCCGACCCGTAACCGCGCTTCATCACGCGCTCCTTGTAGATCTCGGCAATGATCGCGCCGTCGCCGGCCAGCAGCGATTTGGTCGAGCACATCTCGGCGCAAATCGGCAGCTTGCCCTCGGCCAGACGGTTCTGGCCGTATTTGGCGTATTCGGCCGGCGAATTGTCCGCCTCCGGTCCGCCGGCGCAATAGGTGCACTTGTCCATCTTGCCGCGCGAGCCGAAGTTTCCGACCTTGGGATATTGCGGCGCGCCGAACGGGCAGGCGTAGAAGCAGTACCCGCAGCCGATGCAGAGGTCCTTGGAGTGCAGCACCACGCCGTCGGCGGTGGTGTAGAAGCACGACACCGGACAGACCGCGGCGCAGGGCGCATCGGTGCAATGCATGCAGGCCATCGACACCGAGCGTTCGCCGGGCTTGCCGTCATTGATGGTGACGACGCGGCGGCGATTGATGCCCCACGGCACTTCATGTTCGTTCTTGCAGGCGGTCACGCAGGCGTTGCACTCGATGCAACGGTCGGCATCACAAAGGAATTTGACGCGAGCCATGATCTATTCTCCCCTCACGCCGATTGAATCTGGCACAGGGTCACCTTGCCTTCGTGCATGGCGGTGACCGGATCGTAACCGTAGCTCGTGATCGTGTTGACGCTTTCGCCGAGCACGATCGGATCTGCGCCCTTCGGATAGTTGCCGCGCTGGTCGACGCCCTGGAACCAGCCGGAGAAGTGGAACGGCATGAAGGCGACGCCCTTGCCGACCCGGTCGGTGACCAGCGCCTTGACCCGCGCCTTGGAGCCGTTTTCCGGACCTGTTACCCAGACCCAGCCGCCGTCCTTGATACCGCGCGCGGCGGCGTCCGCCGTGTTGACCTCGACGAACATGTCCTGCTGCAACTCGGCCAGCCATTTGTTCGACCGGGTTTCCTCGCCGCCGCCTTCGTATTCGACGAGACGTCCCGAGGTCAGGATGATCGGGAATTGTTTTGCCAATCCCTTGTCGACCGCGGCTTTCTGAATCGAGAAGCCGAGATTGGCCATGCGGAACTGGCGGCCGTCGGGCCGGGTCGGATATTTGGCGACCAGTTCGGGGCGCGCAGTGTAGATCGGCTCGCGATGCACCGGCACGGGATCGGGCAGGTTCCACGCCACCGCGCGGGCCTTGCCGTTGCCATAGGCCATCACGCCATGCTCCAGCGTGACGCGGATGATGCCGCCCGACAGGTCGACCGCCCAGCCGACGCCGTCGGGATTGTTGCCGCCGATCTTGTTGATGGTGGCGAGTTCGGCCTCGGTGAGATCCTTGTCCCAGCCGAGTTTCTTGAGCACGCCATAGGTGAATTCGGGATAGCCGTCGGTCAGTTCCGAACCCTTGCTGTAGGAACCTTCCGCCAGCAGATTGACCTTCTTCACCGAACCGTCCGGCTGCTTCTCTTCGTAGACGACGCCGAAGCGCGCGCGGAAGGTGCCGCCGCCATCCTTGGCGTGCAGGTTGGTGTTGTAGAGCGTGTGGGTTCCCGGATGCTTGATTGCCGGCGTGCCCCAGCACGGCCACGGCAGGCCGTAATAGTCGCCGCCGACCTCGGGCACGTCGGCCTTGGCGCGCAGGGTCACCAGGTCGAACTTGTCCTGGTTCTTCATGTGGGCCTTCAGCCGCTCCGGCGACTGGCCGGAATAGCCGGTCGAGAAACCGCCGCGGTTGATTTCTCGCAGCAGATCTTCGGCCGACGGATGGTTGTTTTCCACCTTGATGTTCTTGAACATCGCATCGGCAAAACCGAGCTTTTTCGAAATCCGGTAGATGATCTCGTAATCGTCCTTGGATTCGAAGATCGGCTTGACGACCTGCTCGCCCCACTGCAGCGAACGGTTGGACGCCGTGCGCGAGCCCGAGGTCTCGAACTGGGTGCAGGCCGGCAGCAGATAGGTGCCGTTCTTGCGGTTCGAGATCGCCGCGAAGGTGGTCGGATGCGGATCGGCGACCACCAGCAATTCGAGCTTCTCGATACCCTTCACCATTTCGGTCATGCGCGGCACGGTATTGCCGCCATGGCCCATGACGAACATGCCCTTCAGGCTGTCGCGCTGATCGACATCGTCGGGATTGGCGAGCGTCGCATCGAACCAGCGGGTCGACGGGATGCCCGGCGCTTCCATGTTCTGCTTGCGGGTGCGGGCCGGGCGGCCGGATTTCGCCGGCACTTCGTCGAAGCGCGCCTGCAGATAGTCGTATTCGACTTCCCAGACCCGGGCCCAGTGCTTCCAGGCGCCTTCGACCAGGCCGTAATAGAGCGGCAGCGTCACGATATCGAGACCGAGATCGGTGGCGCCCTGCACGTTGCAGTGGCCGCGGAAGATGTTGGCGCCGCCGCCGAAGGTGCCGACATTGCCGGTCGCCAGCAGCAGATCGCAATAGGCGCGGACGTTGGCGGTGCCGACGGTGTGCTGGGTGCCGCCCATGCACCAGATGAAGGTCGAGGGCCGCTGCTTGGCGAAGGTCTCGGCGACCTTCTTCAGCTGTTCGCCGGGAATGCCGGTCACCTTCTCGACTTCTTCCGGGGTCCACTTGGCGACTTCGGCGCGGATCTGGTCCATGCCGTAGACGCGCTGGGCGATGAACTGCTTGTCTTCCCAGCCATTGTTGAAGATGTGGTGCAGCATGCCCCAGATCACCGCGATGTCGGTGCCGGAACGGAAGCGCACATAGTCGGTGGCGTGGGCCGCGGTGCGGGTGAAGCGCGGGTCGAGCACGAATACGTTGGCGCGGTTGATCTCCTTGCCGGTGAGGATGTGCTGCAGCGACACCGGATGCGCTTCGGCGGCATTCGAACCCATGAAGACGATGGTCTTCGAGTTCCGGATGTCGTTGTAGGAGTTGGTCATCGCGCCGTAGCCCCAGGTATTGGCGACGCCGGCGACGGTGGTGGAGTGGCAGATGCGGGCCTGGTGATCGATCGAGTTGGTGCCCCAGAACGCCGCGAACTTGCGGAACAGGTAGGCGCCCTCATTGGAGAATTTCGCCGAGCCGAGCAGATAGACGGAATCGGCGCCGGACTTGGCGCGGATCTCCATCATCTTGTCGCCGATCTCGTTGATGGCTGTGTCCCAGGAGATTTTCTGCCACTCGCCATTGACCAGCTTCATCGGCCATTTCAGGCGGCGGTCGCCATGCACCAGCTCGCGCACCGCGGCACCCTTGGCGCAATGCGAGCCGCGATTGATCGGTGAGTCCCAGGCCGGCTCCTGGCCGACCCAGACGCCGTTCTGCACTTCGGCAATCACGGTGCAGCCGACCGAGCAATGGGTGCAGATATTCTTCTTGAGTTCGGTGGCTGCGCCGATGACCTGCGGACCGGCCTGCGCCTTGCGCACCGAGCCGAGCGGCATCAAGCCAAGGGCGGCGCCTGCCCCGGCGGCGAGGCCGGACCGGCGCAGGAAGGTGCGGCGGTCGAGCACACCAGAGGCGAGGCCGGCGGCGACACCCTGCAAACGCGCCTTGCCTGCGGATCCATCTCTTCGCTTCATCAACATGTGCGTGATCCCATCAGTAGCGGTTGACGCGATAGTAATTCTTGACGTGATCGGATTCCTTGTAGCGGGCCTTGACCCGCTCGGACTGCGACTCGTCGGCGATGGCCTCGCTGCCCGTCAGCGGCGCCACCGCTGCGGCCGCGACCGCCGATCCGCCCATCATGAAGAAGCGGCGACGATCCACGCCATCAGCCGTCCTCGAACCGTCTTTGCCCGATGGCGCCTTGCTGTCGGATGGCTTGCGCATTGCAATCTCCCCTTTCGCTTGCCTTCTGCTGTCAGGACAGCGTGAAGGCCTCGGATTCCAGTTCCATGTAGATGCGGCCGACCCGGCCGACGGCACGGTAGAATTTGGTCGACTGCGACATCTCGAGATCGGCGAACATCCGCGCCGCCCACGGCTTGAGATGGCGCTCGAAGAATCGCTGTTGTTCGCCGAAGTCGGCCTCGAAGTCGCCGCGCGCCAGGCCGGACATCACCTCGAGCAGGATCGCGACGTGATCTTCCGGCTCCCGCGACGGGCCGGCGCGCTCGATCCCGAGCCGATCGAAATCCTCGCGCACCCGCGCCAGCGGGCGTTCGTGCAGAAAACCGGTCAGGTAATAGGAGGCATAGGGCAGCAGTTCGCCGCGGCCGAGGCCGATGAACAGATCGAAGAATTCCTTGCTGACGGTGCGATCATCCGTTGCCGCCGCGGCCACCGAGAGTTCGATATGCGCGATGCCGAGGTCGGAGGCGTCGCCCTTCAGCGTGGCGACGCGCTTGAGCGTCTCCGCGTCGGGCGCCTTGCCGAGCAGCAGCGACAACAGGCCGTATTCCGCGGCGCGCAGCTGATCGATCTCGTCGATTTCGGGTTTCGATGTCACCTGATCCTCGGATGGCCCGTAGAGATCGGGGCGAAGAATGGTTCGTTGCACCCGCGTCAGCGCTTCGACCGCGAGGACCCGTTCGGCGGGAATCCGCGACCACGCTGAAACCGAAGGCTGCGCAATGCCGATTCCCCGCGCGAGGGATGCGACGCCGCCTGCTGCCTTGATTGCTTGTTCCAGTCCGGCGTCACGCATGCTGGACCGCCTCATCCCCCGTGTGCCTCTTAATCGGGCATACAATTTAGAACTGGAATTATTCCAGTGTGAAATCTGTAACATAGGCAGAGCCTATGTCTGCAGAAAACTTTTGTCTAAACAGTCGGTTTTGCCGAGCCATGGCGTCGCACCGGTTGTTGCGGTGCAACAGGAGTTTGTTCTGGCGGATGCGTTTGGACGCTCGCATTTTGGGCTGACGAAATACCTGCGTCGTCGCTCAGCCTCAGCGCTTCGACAGGCAATGCCGGTTCGGGACCAGGCACGGCGACATTTTCCGGCTTCGGTTCGGGATCGCCGGGCTCTTTTTCTGATTCTGACTTGACGGCTGACGTGACAGGTTCGTCCGCCGGCGCAGCGTCGCCCATGATCTGCAACACCATCCGCGCGACATCCAAGCCGGCGCCGATCTCGCTGGTGCCCGGCACGCCGCCCGGAACGTTCCAGTCATAGGCGTATTCGAGCGCGGGATTGACGTAATTGCGGATGGCAGGATCCAGCGCCCAGGATTTTCGCAGCGCCGCATTGCGCAGATGTTCGGGCACACCCTTCTGCAGGAAGCCGGTAATATCGGTCGCGCCCGTCATCTCCTCCAGCTTCGGCAGGCTGGAAAGGTCGAACTCCGGCGCGGCCTCGGCTTCGGCCACCGGCGCAGGCGGGATTTCAGCCTCGGGCTCATCCGGCCGGGGTTCCGGCTGCTTTGCCTCCTGCTTGCGCTGCGACCATCGCGCCAGGAAGCCCTTGTCCTCGTCGTTCTGGTCCGGACCGCTCATGAGCGCCCTGTCCCCTGATCCGAAGGTTCATCCGGCATGCCGCCGCGATCGCTGCTCTTGCGATCCCGCTTGCGCTTGTGGAACGCGCGCTCGACGTGGAACTGGTCGACAAAGGCCGCGATCCACGCCGCGATCTCCGGCGGCATCGGCACGGTGCCGATCACGTCGCAGCCGCTCTCGAAGATCGCCTCGCCCTCGGTCGGGTCGGCAGTGACCTTGGTCAGTTCGAGTTCCGGGCCGCCGTCCTGGCGCCGCAGCGCGATCCAGATCCGCGGCTCGCCGTCGGCGAGGTTGTCGCGATAATTGGCGGTATCCGAACTGAACAGGTCGATGCTGGCCGCACCCGCATAGTAGATCGTCGCATCGGCGTCGCTGGACAGCACGGTCCACGGCGCCGTGTCGGGCACTTCGTCGAGGATCATCGCCGGCGACCACATATGGTCGATCCAGGGATTGTCGATGGCGCGGCGGCGCAGCACCACGCCGACCTGGCGGGAAGTCTCGGTCAACGCCATGCCAGACCCTCCGTTCTCGCACCCGTCATGCCACGTTCGCGGTCGTCGCCAGCGGCAATCCCGCGATCAGATTCTGCGGCTTCAGCCGCACCACCCTGTCGGCACCGCTGGCCAGAATGAGATAGACCGGCCTGGTGCCGACGCGCTCGTCCACCAGCCTCGTATCCCCGATGGTCAGGCGCATCAGCGCGATGATGCGCTCGGCGGCATTGCTTTCCAGTTCAGCGCCGTTCCACAGAGCGTTGCCGATCTTCGTACCCTCGCTGTCGAGGCCGATGAACCAGCGCCAGTCGCGATCCTCGATCGAGGCCACGGTCTCGACCTCGACGGCGACACCGAGCAGATGGGCGATCCAGCGTTCGATCACTCGGGCTAGTCCGGCGCGCGCCTTCGGATTGCCGCCGATGTTCATCACCATCGCGTGGGCATCGGAACGCGACCAGTAGGTCCAGGCGTTGTCGTCGTCCATCACGTCCATCTCGCCGAACGCCTTTGGTGGCGCCAGCATCGCGGTCAGCGGCGACGAATGGATGTCGGCTTGCGCGAGCTGCTGCGCCTCGATCACCTCCGCGTCGGCCAACAGCAGCGTGCCGTCGTGCACGGTGGCGAGCTGGCTGCGAAAGAACAATTCGGCGGCGCGCAGCATGTAGGGATCGTCGCAGCCCTCCAGCGCGTTGCGCAGGATCAGGTGGCACAGCTGCGACAGGAAGATCGGCGGCAGATCGCCGGCGCCCTTGCGGGCCAGCGCCACATACACCGCCTCCAGCGACGGCGCCGCCACCAGCCGGTCGCGGAAATTCACCATGAAGGTCCAGTTTTCCCGCGCGTCGGCGTCAGCCAGCGCCGCGATATCCGCCGCGGCAACCGGGCGTAGCGGATCGGCCAGCAGGCGCGCATGCAGCCGCAGTTCGGCCGGGCAGGCGTCGGCCGGCGGCATCAATTCGGGCCGCGCCAGATAGGCCATGATCAATTCGGGCGTCGCCAATAGCCCGCCATGATCGCCACGGCGGGTGAGGTGATGGCCGGAGGCGACCCAGAACTCTCTCATGTACGATCCCTGGTCATGCGGTCAGCCTTGAGTAATCCCATGAGATCGACCTGTTCGGCGGGCTCTTCGTCACCCTCGACCTCGTGAAAGGTAAAGGCGCTGGCATGGGCGTGCAAGGAATCGGCGCCGCCGGCGGTCTCGCGCGGCCGCAGCGTGCGAAAGCGCTCGCGGATTTCGCCGTCCTCGACGCTGCGCTTCACCGCGAGCAGGGTCTGCGGGGCGTGATCGCACAGCGAGGCCGCAAACGCGACCTCTTCCTCGGCGGCCCCCCGCGCGGCGGCAAGATCCGGCGCGCCGAATTTTTCGAGCAATTTTGCTGCGAGGCGCTCGACCACCGTCTCGCGTTCCGCTTCGCTCGCCTCGGTCACGATGGCGAGCGTCGACCAGCCGAGACTTTCGACGCCGAGAAAACCCGAACGCAGCGCCACGCGCGCCTTGGGGCCGAGCGCGGCCGGGTCCTGGTTCCAGAACACGAACGCTCCGGAGACCGCCCATTCGCCCGGTTCCGCCGCCCGCTCGAACACGAAGGTGTCGGACGGATCGAGCCGGATGGTTCGCGGCAGTTTCAGCATCTCAACCTCATCCGAGCTTCGGGCCGCGCGCCTGGCGATCATACCAGTCCGCTCGCGCCAGCGCCGCCACGAGGCTGGTCCGTTCCGGCGGCTCCTTGCCGGCGGCGGTTCGCACCAGCAGATCGCCGTTGACGTCGATGCCGCGGCGTTCGCCCGCCTTGCCGACGGCAAGCCGCGCCAGATAGTCGCGCGCGACGGCTTCGAACCCGCGTTCCCGCCATTGGTCGAAGCCGGTCATCAGATGACGCGCGAAACTTTCGATGATCGCGTTGGTGTCGATCATCTCGAAACCCTCGCTCAGCAGCGCAACGCCGGACGCGGCCGGCACCTCCTCGACATGGGCCATGTCGGCGGCGCGCAGGATGACGCCGAACACCAGCCACGCCGGAATTTCATTCTCGGCGCAATCCGTGGGCCAGCCTAGCCGGGCGCCGCCCAACAGTCCGCCGTCGAACCTGACGGCGTCGGGCCAGTCGAAGCTGACTTCCCGCTCCGGAGGGCAATGCGACGATATCGCGTCGCCCAGCGCATTCATGCCGGCAAAGAATGCCCGGCGCGCCGATACCAGCGCTTCGTCGGGTTCGAGCACCACGGCGAATTCGACCAGGTCGTAGCGCCGCACCCAGACCAGTGTTCCCGCGCCTGAACTCGCCGCGATCTCGCAGCCATGGGCGAACGCGTCGCCAAGCTCGCGCAACGCGAACAAAGTATAGCCCGGGGGCAGATCGAGTGTCTGTTCCACGTCCGCGAGGCGCGACGTCATCGAAAGGCTCATCCCTAATCGCTTTGCAATTCGCCGGTGTATGCTATCCCCCTCGGGCTCGTAACGCGAGCGGGTCCGGCCCTTGCGGATTTCGGATCCAGCAGGTACCGCGGAACCAGAGAACGAAGCAACCGTGCGCTCTGCGCGCCGGTTCAGGACATTGAATATGAGTGCGGTGCCGTCTCATCTCCTGATCTGCAGTTGCGAGAAGACCATGCCGCTCGACGCGGCGGCAATCGGCCGCGGCTGCGGCGGCACCATCACGCAGGCCAACCAGCTCTGCGGCCTCGATCTCGATCGCTTCAAGGCGGCGCTTTCCGACGGCGCGCCTGTTACGGTGGCCTGCACGCAGGAAGCCCCGCTGTTTCGCGAAGTCGCGGAGAATTCGCCGCAGGCCGAGCTCACCTTCGTCAACATCCGCGAGACCGGCGGCTGGTCGAAGGACGCGGCCGCCGCAGGTCCAAAAGCCGCGGCGCTGATCGCGGCGGCGCAGGAAGATATGCCGCCGATCTCGCTGGTGACGCTGGAGAGCAGCGGCGTCGCGCTGGTCTATGGCCGCGACGAGGTCGCGATCGAGGCAGCCCAACGTCTCGCCGACCGTCTCGACATCACCGTGCTGCTGAGCAGGCCGGGCGACGTGATCCCGCGCCGCAGCAACGAGTTCCCGGTGCTCAAGGGTACCATCCGCAACGCCAGCGGCCATCTCGGCGCCTTCGAGCTTGCGATCGACGATTATGCGCTGCCAACGCCGTCGTCGCGCGCAAAACTGGTGTTCGGGTCTTCGCGCAATGGCGCCACCTCGACCTGCGACCTGATCCTCGATCTCTCCGGCGGCGCGCCGCTGTTTCCCGCGCATGAATTGCGCCCGGGCTATCTGCGCGCCGATCCGCGCGACCGCGCCGCGGTCGAACGCGCCATCGCGGAAGCAGGCGGCATGGTCGGCACTTTCGACAAGCCGCGCTTCGTTCAGTTCGAAGCCGCACTCTGCGCCCATTCGCGCTCCGGCATCACCGGATGCACCCGCTGTCTCGATCTCTGTCCGACCGGTGCGATCGCGCCCAACGGCAATGCGGTCGCGATCGACGCCAATGTCTGCGCCGGCTGCGGCGCCTGCGCCTCGGTATGCCCGACCGGCGCGGCGTCCTATTCGCTGCCCGGCGCGGACGCGCTGATGCGGCGGTTGCGCACATTGCTGCAGACCTTTCACAAGGCTGGAGGCAGCAACGCCGTGGTGCTGTTCCACGACGGCGAGCATGGCGACGATATCATCGACGCGCTGGCGCGGTTCGGCACAGGCTTGCCGGCGAATGTGCTGCCGGTGCGCGTCAATGAAGTGACGCAGCTCGGGCCGGAGAATATCGCTGCGGTGTTTGCCTATGGCGGCAGTGGCGTCGCGATGCTGACGCGCGCCAAACCGAAGCACGACATCTCAGGGCTGCGCCGTGCGGTCGAGATGTCGGACACCATCGTCTCGGCGCTCGGTTTTGGCGCTGGCCTCGTCCGTATCCTCGAGACCGACGATCCCGACCAGCTGCGCAGCCTGCTCGACGCCGCGCCGGCCGGCATCGCCACGCAGAAGCCGGCGGGCTTCGTGCCGCGCGGCGCCAAACGTGGCGTGCTGGAGACGACCTTTCGGGAGCTGCATCTCGCCGCACCCGCGCCGGTCGATATCGTGCCGCTGCAGCCGGGCGCGCCGTTCGGCGGCGTGAAGCTCGACGTCGAGGGTTGCACGCTCTGCCATGCCTGCGTCACCGCCTGTCCGACCCATGCGCTGTCGGACAATCCCGACCGCGCCATGCTGCGTTTCACCGAAAGCCTCTGCGTGCAATGCGGGCTGTGCCAGTCCACCTGTCCGGAAGACGTCATCACGCTGGAGCCGCGGCTCGACTTCAAGGCGTGGAACGCGCCGCTCACCGTGCTGAAGGAAGAAGAGCCGTTCCACTGCATCGCCTGCAACAAGCCGTTCGGCACCAAGAGCTCGATCGACAAGGTGCTGGCCAAACTCGGCGAGAGGCACTGGATGTTCCAGGGCACCAACGCCAAACGTCTCGACGTCATCAAGATGTGCGCGGATTGCCGTGTCGAAGCCGTGGTCAACGAGAGCTTTGACCCGCACGCCGCGCCGCAACCGCGCCCGCCCGTGATGACCACGGAGGATTATCTGCGCGCGCGGGACGCCAGCAAGGGCGATCCGCTGGATTCGTAATGACTCGTCATGCCCGGCCTAAAGTGCGAAGCACGTCTTCGCACAGATGTGCCGGGCATCCACGTCTTTGCGGCACAGCAGGAAGAAGACGTGGATGGCCGGGACAAGCCCGGCCATGACGAGAACAAGAGAACGAAGCGTAAGGAACAGATTTGTCAGCCGCTCAGCCCACCATGCAAGCCCGCGCG
>NZ_JAURXB010000026.1 GCF_030654605.1 Bradyrhizobium sp. | reverse complement strand
TTACATTGTACGCGCCGCCAAAGAACACGGCTTCGGATGCTGAAACGCCGCCCGCCGCGGCACCGACACCAAGATTAAAGCTCGCGGCAGGTATGAACGCACGCACAACGTCAGTCTTATCGGCGAGAGGCCGTTGAAGATCGCCCCACCCGCCCTGACGGAACGCATTCTTGAGTTCCTGGTAAATGGATGTTTGTGCCGCCGACGCGCCCCTATCATCTAAGGTGGGACCGGCTAATGAGGCTTTGAGTTTGTTCGAAAAATACACAGCCGTTGTGGTTGGGTCATAGTCGCGAGGGACAATAACGGCGGTCCGAACTGTCCGGTTGCGGGTACGGTTGGCATGGTATTCCCCTTCGAGCAGGCAAATTTCTACGATCAACATTCCTCGGCCAGGTAGTAAAAGTGATTCCCTAGGAGCTTCATGCGCCGTTTGCACGATGGATAATCGGAGCGCGCGGTGATCCACCGGTCTTCGGGTGATGGACTTGGCCGAGGCTCGATCCATTCTTGCGACCATCGCCCGATCTCGTCCGACTCGTCGAACACGACGGCCTCGACGATAACGCCCCCGCCTATCAATTGGGTATTGCGATTGCCCCAGTTGAAGACCCTGTATTTTGGCGGCGGCCCTGGATCAGCCTGCATGATCGACTGGTATTCCGACTCGTGGATTCGGAACCTCCAAAATTGTCTGTCGACAGCTTCGTCAAACGAAAATGGGAAATAGCAGATGATCACCAGACCGCCGGCTTCGACAAGCCGCTTTTGAAAAAGACGGGCCAAAGCCAGCGCCAGGACACCCGGCACGGCGAGGATGAACACAACAAACGCGATGCCGTTCAGGCCGAAATCGAACTCCGGATAAACATAGGCCGCAGCCGAGGTGAGGTCGAACACTAGTCTTGCGATTATGAGAAACGCGGCAACCGCAAGCAGCCTGATTGTCGATTTTCGAGAAATCACACCGCTGTTCCTTCACTAACCTACTGCTGCGGTTGATCTTCTATTCCTGGGGACCCTCCGCGCGTTTGCTCCTTAAATATCGCCGATTCCCTCAGGAGATTTTGCGCAGGAAAAGTGGCGGAGCAGGCGATATCCGGCCAGCTTCCCGGACTGAAAAAGCCCGCGGCCGGTTTCCCCGGCGCGGGCTTTTGAACTCTTGCGATGGTGACAATATGCAGGTGATTTGCCCGACGTGTCAAATGTGAAAAAAGTTGTCGATGAAATCTTTACCCTGGAGACAGCAACCGATCCGCGTCTAGCGCTGGCCTTGGAGGAACCAAGGCCACCCACGCTCGTCGCGATTAGATCCGCGCGGGTCGTTATCCAGCGGAAGCTCTGCTGGATTTCTCCGGCTAAGGCCGGCCAGAAAGTCGGACAAGGCGTCATAGGGAGATGGGCTGGATCTATCCGGTAAACCCCATATTGAATGCGGAAGCGGCAATATTGGCTCGCCGCTGAATATGCCCAGCGGGGCGGGTTGTGGCGGGTTCACCGGCTGCCCAAGGTCACGCGGCGGGTTGGGAAAAGCAGAACTGACCCGATACGTGATAGGCCTCGGCGCGCCGGACGCATTTCCCGATCCCCTATCGAAAGCAGATTCCTTGTTCGCAAAATTTGGCGCCGCGGGCTCCGGCAAAGATGGCGGCACCGTCGGCGCAGGTGGGCTCACGCCGTTCTCCACGAACTTGCCAAGCACGAAACCCGTGCTGACAATATCGGGCTGAAACGAGACTGCTGCTGGAAACGCTCCTTGTGCCGAAGCCATTACCAGGCCATCGGGAGTCTCCGATCGCCGGTATTTCGCCAGCGCGCGCAAAACCGGCGAGCGGGTATCGACCGAACCGGCTACAGGGACGGAACCCCAATTTCCAAAGCGTTCGTTGAACGAGTCTCGCGGATCGGCGACCGGGGCGGAGCCCCACCTTCCAAAGCGGTCGTCGAAGGAAGCCGGAGGATTCGCGATCGAGTCCCATTTTCTGAACCGGGTGTCGAAAGAATCTACAGGGCTGGGCATCTGAAGCTGGTAATGAAAATCCGGAAGCAGCGGAAAACCACGATACACGGGATCGCTGCTTGACGGAGCGTCTCGATAGCTGCCGCCCCTCGGGGGAGGCAACGCCTCTTGAGGAACGGGACGATTTGGCGAATTTAGTGGATCGTCACCGTACAGTTTCTTCCAGTAGGCGGGATCTGAATTGTAACGAAGCAACGCGTCTGCACGCTCAGGCAGCTGATATTCTTTTTTAATGCGATCGACGTATGCCTCTGGCTTACTTAGCTCGTCGTTAAAGAATTCATCGGCAATCCTGTCCGCTGCAAAATCCTCGGCAACCCTTCTTGCTGAGAATTTCTCGGCAACCTTTTTTGCTACTCGTTTGGCAATAGGACCCCACATCGGTGGCCTCGATTAAAACTGACAAAAAATTGATCTCAAGAGCGGGCTACGCCCGGCATAAAATATACTCGTTGACGAGCGCTCTGCGACGCTCGTCCTATGCGCTGCATATCCCTATGGGACGTCACGCGCGCAGGCGTTCCATGGCCAGTCGTTTTTTACACAGCAGGTTGAATCAACAGGAAAAACACAAAAAAAGCCGTCAAGAATAGGATAAATCCGATGAAGCCGGCGATCGCCGCCGATATCTCTATTCGCCCGCTGTCGTCGCACCTGTAGCCGAGCGCGTTAAATCTTTTTTGGGGAGTAGTTAGGGGCTCAACATATATCTTCCCAAAAGAAAGGAGCGGCAGAACAAGCCGCGCCAATGTGTACCCGACGAGATAGATCAAATGATTGAATATCCAAAACACGGCACGCTCCCTTGCTTACTCGAAGCTGCTTCAACGCCTGCCGATCGCCGCGCCCCAAGGAAACCATTTCTACTCCAAAGACGTCATACATCAAGCTGGGTAATTATTCCCTCGGCAGAGCCGGGGGCTTTAGGTTTGCCCCCCTGATCGCCAAAGCATCCAACGCCCCAATTCTTCACATTTCGCCCGGCGCATTTCGTGCACCTCAGCGCTGCCTATTGCGGATAAGCTCAGGATGTTTTGTGCAGAGGACTTGCTGCAAGGTCGGACGGCGGCCCGCTTGCGACGCTTCTGGCAGCGGCGCATGGGATGGTGTGGCGCCATGACGTGCGGCCGCCGTCCGATCCATGAAAAGCGGAATTGAAAACGCCCGCGGCCGGTTTCCCGGCGCGGGCTTTTGAATTCTTGCGATGATGAAGATATGCCGGTGATTTGCCCGACGTGTCAAATGTCTTGTCGCGATCCTCGCTTCACCCGCCGGTCCTCTATTCAAACCCCTGAACCGGTGGCGGCGCGGCTCTCTTGGCGGGAAGCGGCGAAGTCCTGACCGGTGGCGGCGCACTTGCCGATGCGGCGGCCTGTTGCTGCGGCGCACGACCGGATTGCGCTGTCTGCCTTGCGCGGAATCGCGACGAGGATCGCTGCATTCCCCACGAGCGCGCGATCGACGGTCCGGCGGTGTATCCGATGAACGCCCCTGCCACTGCGCCGACCGGTCCCAGCACGACGGCACCCGACACTGCGCCCAGCGCCGCACTTCCGGCCCGCTCTTGTGCCCTTGCCGCAAGCGGAAAAAATGAAGCTGCGACCAGTGCGCCCACAAGCCATTTTTTCATCGCGATATCCTTGAGCCCAGCAAGGACCACGGGACTGCGAAATTGCGGCGGCACAAGGGAGATCTGACGGCAATGACCGCCCGATTCAGAAATGCCCGCTGCCGGTTCTCCGGCGCGGGCTCAATTGTCGCGATGATGAAATTATCGCCGGTGGGTTGCCCGACGTGTCAAAACATTATTCCGACAGGCAAAACGTTCTAGTTCTTCACCAGATAAAGCGGCGTTCGCACCGTCAACTGGTAGGATGGCTTCGGCACCCATGAGATCATCGCCGTTATCCCGAACAGACGATTGTCGTCGTCATCCATCCGGTCGAGATCCAGCCTGACGATCGGCTGGGTGAAAGGCTCGAACGGCGTCCTGTTGAGAAGCTTAGCACCGCCAAAGGATTGAACCCCGAGACGGCCGGAGAACTTCCAGTTGTTGTCCCATTGATAATAGCCGCCGACATAGCCGACGGTATTGGGCTTGATCGTGACGAAACCGGAATCCACCGCAGCCGAAGTGTACTGCACGCCGGCCAGCAGCCCCCGCGTTTCGTCCGCGTTCAGGGCGTAGTCGAACTCGAGAATGGTATTGAGCGACGTTGTGGGCAGGGTCGCGTGGGGCACCGGAAGCGTCAGCGTCGACTGCAGTGTGATCGTCGGAATCGATCCGCCATTCTGCTGATGGATGTCGGCCTGGATTCCGACGTTCCAGCTGTAGATCGTGAACGCCGACCAGTCGGACAGATCGGTGCGGGACGCGCTGGCGCTGAAGCCGCCATACACCGAGACCTGGTCATTGAGATCGCTCGTGAGGGGAACGTCGAGCCCGACGCTCTGGCTGGACGGTGACGAGAAGGCCGGGGGCGCCGCGAGGTTCGAAAACCCCGAAAAGCCCGCGAGGGCCGACAGTGCCTGATGCCCGGCGAACCCAAAGCCACCAAACCCGATCGAGAGCGAGCCAGCGGGAAAGGTGCCGTAGTTCGTCCTCAAGTCCAGATAGAGATTGGGCGTCGAAGCGGCCTTTACCGCTTCATCGTCGCCGTCATCGGCGTCCTTGCCCAAAGCGAGGCCGGAAAAACAAACCAGCATCAACCCGGCGAACGCCACGCGACAGACCGGCCGGACGTGCGCGGCCCTCCCCATTCCAATGTCCTCCAACTGCTCCAAAACTATACTGCGGGGCGGTCCACGTTCAAGGACACAATCGCCCCAAACGCCTGTGTTCTCCGATTGAGAAAGCCCGCGGCCGGTTTCCCGGCGCGGGCTTTCAAATTCCTGCGAGGTGTCAAAATGCGCTTGATTTGCCCGACGCGTCAAGTTCGCCAGAGGCGCGGCGCTGGGGTGGCGGCACGAAGCCCCACGCCGGCAACCCCGTAGTTACCCGGATTGATCGGGGAACCGAAATATCGTCCCTCGGCCAAATTCTGGCGATGGAATTTTTTTGTGATTTATAGAGGCGTCCCATACAGCGTCGCGCCGACCGTCGAGCCGGACGTCTGGCAATGGCAATTCCAGATCGGCGACGACGTCAAGACCGGCAAGACCAGAACCAGGCTCGGCGCCATGGCGGCCCGCCGCGTTCAGTCGAAAATTGACGCCGCGCTCAAGCTGACCAGCACGGCGCCCGTCGGCCAGCACAACGACGGTGTTGATGCGCCGTAGCCCGCGCGAGGCGAGCCTTGCTTAAGCAGCCTCGCCTTCTTCAAGCACGAGCGCTGTGGGCCCGCACACCGTCAGAAACCGGTCCTCGAACGCCTGAGCCGGCATCGGCCGGCCGAAGAAATAGCCCTGCCCTTCCTGGCATCCCATGCTGACCAGCAGATCGACGGTAGCGCGGTTCTCGATACCTTCGGCGATTACCGACAGGCCGAGCTTCTTGCTGAGGCCGAGCGTCGAACCGACGATCGCCGCGTCGTCGGAATCGGCACACAGCTCAAGCACGAAGGAGCGGTCGATCTTGAGCCCATTGAGCGGGAATTTCTTGAGATAACTCAGGCTGGCATAGCCGGTGCCGAAATCGTCGAACACGACGCGCACCCCAAGCTTCTGGATTCTCAGGAAGGTGTCGAGCACCCGCTGCTCGTCCAGCAGCAGAATGTCCTCGGTCAGCTCCAGTTCAAGCAGCGAAGGCGTCAGGCCGGTGACATCGAGCATCTCGGCAACCGAGGCCGCGAGGTCACCCGACTGGAGTTGCGAAGGCGAAAGATTGATACTGACGCGGACGCCGTGGCCGGCCCGCTCCCAGATCCGCGCCTGCCGGCATGCGGTTTCCAGAACCCAACCCGCAATTCGCTCCGAAATGGAGGAGGTATTGATGACCGGCATGAATTCCGCCGGCGAGACCAGGCCACGAACGGGATGGCGCCAGCGAATAAGGGCCTCCGCACCGGTCAAGCCACCATCCGCGAGACGGACCTGCGGCTGATAGAACAGTTCGAATTCATTACGCTCGGCGGCACGCGCCAGTTCCGCCTCCAGCGTCAGGCGCGATTCAAGTTCGTGCCGGATGGCGCTTTCGAATACCACATGCCCGCCGCGCTTGGTCGCCTTCGCGCGGCAGAATGCGAGATGGCTGTTGCTCAGCAATTCCTCTGCCGTACAGCCATCGCCGGGATAAACGGCGGCTCCGATGCTGGCCTTGAGGCGGTGCAGCCGTGTTCCGACCAGGAGAGGCGTAGCAAATGTGAGTGCGATGCGTTCGGATAGCTGCGCTACCGTTTCGGTCATGGCGGCGCCGGGAACGGCGATGGCGAATTCGTCGCCGCTCAGACGCGCCACGATTCCGGCGCCCGCGCACTCGGCCTTCAGCCGTTCGGACACCGCACGCAGCACGCTGTCGCCGCAGGCGTGTCCGAGCATGTCGTTGATGTGCTGGAATCCGTCGAGGCCAACGACCAGCAGCGCCACTTGATCGGCCTGCTTTTCCGCGTTGAAAATCATCACCGACAGGCTATCGTGAAGCGTATCGCGGTTGGCGAGCCCGGTAAGAGAATCGTATTCCGCCAGATACCTGATGCGCTCGGCTTCGCGCTTCCGTACCGAGATATCGCGCAGGATCGCGCCATATTGAAAGCCGTCGGTACCCTGCCAGCCGGAGAAACAGGCCTCGACCGGAAACACTTCGCCATTGCTTCGCAATCCGTCGAACTCCATCACGACGCCGCCGGGTTGCTGTGATCGGGCGCGGGCGACTTCGAAGGTCGAAATCGAACCGGGTGCGCCCTTGACGGATGCTGCGCAGATCGAATCGAGCGGCCGTCCGATCATCTCGGCGGGCTGGTGGCCGAAGATCGCGACCGCCCCGGGGTTCCACACGGTGATCCGGTGGTTGGAATCGGTGCACACCAGGCCATCGCCGAGCGACATCGCGATGCGCTGAAAGCGGTTTTCGGCAATCCGGCCCAGCAGGTCCCGAAAGTCGATTTCGTCGAGTGCGATGGCCGCCATGTAGACGGCGATCGCCGTCAGAAGCAGCGAAGTATCGAAAACGAGGGGCAGCTTTGTATGCACCAGAATGGCGATGGCCTCAGTGGCAGCCGCCATTCCGACCAGAACGATCACCCGGACGCCAGCGGAAAGGCGACGCCACGAGAACATCATGATCAGCGCGATGATGCATACCCCCGCCAGCGCCATGACATCGGAGGTCCAGCGCAGCGTCCGGTTCTGCAGGATCGATTCGGCAGCGAGGGTTTGCAGGATGGGTCCGGAAACAACACCGCCGTTGGGGACGCTGAAACGATCGCCGAGCTCGAGCGCGGTGCCGCCGATGATGACCTTCTTGCCCTTCAGCCTGTTCAGAGCGGTTTCGTCCCCGCGCAGCACATCGACGTAGGACACAACTGGAATCGACGCGGTGCGGATACTGAAGTCGATCAGGAACGGAGGGTTCTTTGCAGCATACTGCCCCGCCAGTACGGCGCCCATCGAGGGATGAAATTCCCCGTCGAATGTATCGCCGAACGGGTAGCGACGAACTAGTCCGTCACGTTCGATCGCGACGTTCACGACGGCGGTCCACGAATGGTCGCCGAATTGATTGACCGGACGATTGATGTGCACGGCCGTTGCGTCGCCCGCGTCGGTAGCCGGTTGCTTGAAGGCTGGCAACACCACCGATCCGCCGGCCGCCTGAAGCGCCTCGACGAATGCCTGATCCGACGCAGCATCCGATGGCGTCGAGAAATCCACGTCGAATACCACGTCCTTTACGTCGGCGGTTTCCAGCCGCCGCAGCAGGTCGGCGTGAAGACGGCGTGGCCAGGGCCAGACTCCGATTTTCTCGATCGACGGAGCATCAATCGCGACAACGACGATGTCGCCACTGGCCTGGCGCGATTGCCAGGCAAACCGCAGATCGGTCAGGACGTTGCGAAGCGCGCCATGCCAGCCGGACGACAGCACGATCGCCAGCGCAATCACGACAAAGATATGCGGTCGATAGTGTTTCAAGTCATCCCCCTTGCGCACCTCCCACCAGGAAGCGCGCCCCCTTTTCAATCCACCCCTTCGGCCGGCCCCGACCGGTTAACGATGCCCGCGTCCATTGCCATTGCTGCCATTGCCGTTGCCGTTCGCGCCGTTCCCGTTTCCGTTGCCGTTTCCGTTTCCGTTGCCGTTGCCGTTGCCGTTTCCGTTTCCGTTTCCGTTGCCGTTTCCGTTGCCGTTTCCGTTGCCGTTGCCGTTGTTGCCGTTGTTGCCGTTTCCACCCACCGGTGTGGCCGCGGCGGCTATCGCGCTGGGTGCGCCCGCTGCTGCGGCCGCGCTCGAACCGGCCACGCCACCGGCGATGCCGTTGCTCGCGTCACTTGCATTGCTGGAGCCATTTGCCATCGCAGTTGTCGCAGAATTCCGCGGACC
This sequence comes from Bradyrhizobium sp., assembly GCF_030654605.1. Taxonomy (GTDB): domain Bacteria; phylum Pseudomonadota; class Alphaproteobacteria; order Rhizobiales; family Xanthobacteraceae; genus Bradyrhizobium. Next base: position 48,003 of record NZ_JAURXB010000026.1, on the reverse strand, counting down.
CCAAATGGTATCCCGGCTTGCAACGTTCCGCGTCGCGCCGTGCGCCTGTGCCGATCCGCGGGCGAGGCCGTTGGTAACCCGATGAATATTCAACCGGACCTCGCCGAGCGACGAGGAAATCCGGGTCGGAGAATGCCTCGCCGGAGTGCCAGCTGTATTGCGTTGCGTCTGAAGCGATGCGCTGCCGGATTTGACGCTGTTCGCGGTGTTACCTTGCCCGATCGCGCGGACCGCCGATCCGTTGGCGGCGTGGCGTGGCGCGGTGAGGCCCGACTTCGGAACCGGAACGCGGTCGATCGACGGTGCGCGCGGCTGGCCGCGTTCGATCGGACTGAAGGTGCCCGATCCACCCAGGGAGAGACCCGCATTACCTTGCGCGAAAGCCGTCGCATGCTGCCCTGGCAGCACTTGCGCGATCTGGCCGGACTTGAAGTCGGCGACCTGCACTTGTCCCTTGATGACGTCGACGCTGGTCGAGCCGGCGTTCACGGAGACGCGAAACTGCGTGCCTTTGACGACCGCGGCGAGGTACGGCGTCTCGACCTCGAAATGCTTGACGTTGCGCTTTTCCACTTCCAACAGAATCGAACCGGCCCGCTGCACGATCGTGGTCGAGAGCCCTTCCTTCTTTTCCGAGGGCAGGCCTATCACCGAATTCGGCGAGACCATGATGGTCTCCTCGCCGCGCACCAGCAGCACTCGCCCGTTGCGGCCGGTCCGGATGCTGTCGCCCGGATTCAACACCTCTTCCTTGCCAAGCGAAACCGGCTGGGCGCCAGTCGTGGTCATCCAGACTTCGCCTGATGACTTCCTGACCGACCAGGCCCCGTCGTCCGCGGCGAGCACATGGGACGTGGATCCTACGACGAGCGCCATCACCAGGATGCGCGAAAATCGGCCAGTCGCACTCATGAAAAATCTCCAGGGTCTGACGTACCCCTCAGACCTATCGGAAATGTTTCAACATTGAGTGAGCGTATACCCCCGGATCGAGCAGACCCGTTAACGGTTCATTGACCATAAAATTCTAAGAAAAATCATGCGTGTAGCGGCTCCACAAGGACACGATCGCCATTCTCCGTGGAACTACGGATACATGTTGGCGCCCCGACAGAACGGGCTCACTCGCGTCTGGTATGCTGCCACCATGCTGGTGCTGACTGTGATCGCCCCGGAGCCGGCACAGGCGCAGCACGCCAGCCAGCCCGGTTTCGATCCGCGGCAGACCGAAAAGCGCTTCGACGCGTTGCAATCAGAGCAGGCCGCGGCCGCCGCCCGATCCGGCGTGCAGGTCCCGCCTGTACCCCGCTCAGAGGCGCCCGCGGATTCAACCCCGCTGGTCGTTCTCCGTAAGGTTTCGTTAACCGGCGCCGGCGCGATCCCGCACGAAGACATCACAAGGATCTATCAACCCTACCTCGGAAAAAAGATCTCCCAAGCCGACCTCGCGGCGATCGCCTCGGCGGTCAGCGACCTCTATCGCGCGGCCGGCTTTCACCTGAGCCGCGCCATCGTGCCGCCCCAGGATATCGAGGGCGGTCATGTCCGTCTTCAGGTGATCGAAGGCGGCATCACGGAAATCGCATTCAAGGGCGACGGCGCCGAACAATTCGGCGTGCGCTCCCTGCTCGGCCCTGTGCTGGCCGAGCAGCCCTCGCGCCTGCCGACGCTGGAGCGGCAATTGTTGCTGATCAATGGCCGGCCGGGCGTGCGCGTCACCGATACCCAACTCGAAGAGATCGGCCTCGGCAGCGGGCGTTTCCGCCTCGTCGTTCACCTCAAAACCTGGCGCATCTTTACTTCATTAGGGATCGATAACCTGGGTTCATCATCGGTCGGTCCCTGGCAGACCTATGCGGCCGGCGCATTCAATTCCTACCTTGCGCCGGGCGACGTGCTCGCGGTCAATCTTTCGACCATCGCCAACGACCCGCGCCAGCTGGCGTTCGGTCGGCTGTCCTATGATGTACCGGTCGGCACCGACGGGGCGCAGTTTGGCGCGTCCGCGCTGTACAGCGAGGTGCGGCCCGGCGATTTCCGGCGCCTTTTCAACGACGTCACCACAACGGAGTCATTCGAAATCCGAGGCAGCATCGTTCCGCTGCAAACCCAGAAATCGACCCTGACTCTCACCGGAGCTTTGGCCTTCACCAACGTCACCGAGAAGGACATTTTCGGCGCGTTCTACATGGATCACATTCGCACCATTCGACTGACCGCAGACTACCGGCTGCAGGACAATTTCGGCGGCACGAATTATCTGACGGCGACATGGCGCCAGGGTCTCGACGTCTTCGGCGCCTCGCGCGGCGACGACCTCTTTGTGTCGCGCAACGGCGTATCCAGCACGTTCTCGGTGCTGAACCTCGGCTTCACGCGGTACCAGACGCTGTCCGACGCATGGTCGGTGAAGCTATCAGGCGCTGGTCAGCTCGCCTCCGGCCCCTTATTCACCTCGCAGCAGTTCTATCTGGGCGGCGCGGCCTTCGGGCGCGGTTACGGCAGCGCCGAGATTAGCGGCGACAACGCCATGGCCGGTTCGCTCGAACTGCGTTTCGATCAGAAGCTCACTTTCAAACATCTGACCGGCTATCAACTCTACGGCTTCGTCGATGCCGGGACAGCCTGGAATTACGGATACAAGTATACCGAGGGCCTTGCGCTCACCTCCGCCGGTCTCGGTGCGCGTTTCTTCCTGGGCGACGATCTGCGGGCCGACATCGCAGTGGCCGCGCCATTGAGTTATCGCGCCCCCGACAACACGACCCGCAGTGCACGCGTTCTGTTTTCGCTGTCGAACTCCTTCAAGCTCTGTCCGGAACGAGCGCAGGCGCGCTGCCTGTAAGCCGACCGGACGACCGGCGCGTCCGCTCCGACCCCAACCATCGTGCGAGACGGCCTTGGCCGGAACCACCTGTTCCGGACAATTTGCCGCTCTGTTGAAGCAATATTGCACGAAAATTCCGCACGTCGGTGTCAGGGCTATTTAAGTCTTGGACCACAGGATATGCGGGCTGTTGCCTGGAACGATTCCGCAGACGCGGCCAGAAAAAATAGCTCCGAGGAATCCCATGTACTTTGTCGCTGCCGCACTGGCGATCTTGTCCGCTCTGTTCTATGCCGCCGGCAATCAGGAAATTGGCACGCTCGGCATGGAAATGTGTCGATACGGAAGCACGTTCTGTCGCAGTCCAACTTACGTATTGGCGGGCGCCATTCTCGCCGCCCTGTGGGGCGCTTTTGTCAGCGTCCGTTGATTGGCTTGCCTACAGCAAGCCGGTACCCGGGTGTAACGCAGCACGGGTGAAGAACAAGATTCGAAAGTTACCGCCTTTTCTGCTCAGCGCGGCGGTGGCCCGACGGCGTGAACGCCAATCGTTCCCCCGCGCAGGCCTCATAGGCAAAAAACCGGCTTGATTCATCGGCCGCTTTTTGCTGAGATTGATGCCGGGTGAGGTGCGTAATGAAGTGGGTAATGGAGCGCGATCTTTTAATCGCGCAAACAATGGCATTTGTGCAGTCCGTCACCGGGAAGAAGCCGGAGGCCGATACGCAGGTTGCGCCCCCCTCTTCTCCCGTGATCGAATTTGAACAATTCGAATCGCCGGTTGAAGTCGCGGCGACACCGCGGAAGCCACCCGTTGCCCGGAGCGCCATTCGCGAAGAGATTGAAGGCAGGGTGGCCGCTTTTCGCGCCCATCAGCAACGCTTCGATCGGGAGCGCGACAAGCATTTCAATTCCGTATTGACGGGAATTCGCGCTGCGATTACGGACCCGTCCAGGGCGTCAACGCGGTAGGCTCGTCCCGTCTCGGCGCGCTTGGCAGGTGAAGCACAAGGCACAACCGGAGCAAGGTCATGTCGAGGGGGCGATCCCGCCACCGATGATCTCGCACATGTCCGAGATCGTACCAGCGCGGTCTCTCAGAAGAACGAGCTATCCCAAATGGATCAGGACGAAAACGCCCAGGCTCGAAAAGCCATCGCGGCCGATGCCTTCGCCGCGCTGGTCGGCACCTGGCAGATCCCACCCTTCTCCTCGAGGCCCGGTGGCCTGAGCGTCGATGACGCCTACCGCGTGACACCGCGGGTTCGGCAACTATGCGAGGCTGGCGGCGCCAAGGCGATAGGGCGCAAAATCGGCTTCACCAATCGCACGATCTGGCCGGAATACGGGGTCTATGCCCCGATCTGGGGCTATGTGTTCGACCGCAGCCTGCACGATCTCGCCGCACTCGATACGCTGCCGCTGGCTTCATTTTCCGAACCACGCATCGAGCCCGAAATCGTGTTCGGCCTTTCGGCAGCGCCCTCCGCACTGATGGACGAGACGGCTTTGTCGTCGTGTATCGAATGGATCGCACTCGGCTTCGAGATCGTGCAGTCGATCTTTCCGGGCTGGAGGTTCTCCGCGGCTGATACGATTGCCGCCAACGGGTTGCACGGCGCGCTCCTGATCGGGCCGCGCCATCCGTTTGTGCCGCGCGCAGCGGAATGGCAGCGCACACTGCCCGCATTCCAGATCGAGCTGAATTGCAACGGCCGTTTGATCGACCGGGGTCATGCCGAAAACGTGCTGGGCGGCCCGCTTTCTGCGCTGCGCCACCTTGTAGGACTGCTGGCGAGCGACGCGCTCAACCCGCCGCTCGCTGCCGGCGAGATCATCAGCACCGGCACGCTGACCAGAGCCATGCCGGTTGCCGCCGGCGAGGTGTGGAGCGCGGCGCCAACCGGAATTGCGCTTGATGAAATCCGCGTTCGGCTTGGCTGAGCGCATCAGGCCAGGATTGGCCGGCGATGAGACCGCGCGGAAATTGCGGTCAGAACTTGCCTTTCGACGCATCCTTGGCAGCCGACATCACGCCACCGGTGATCTGTCTCATATGCTCGCCGGCATTGGTGAACTGGCTCCTCAGGAACTCGGATTGAATTCGCATCGCCTCCTGGAGATCGGTCGCATGAACCAGCTTTCGCGCATGATCGAACGCTGCCTTCATGTTCTGTTCAGTGAACGATAGGGCCTGCCTGGACATCTCCGTTCCCGGACTCGGAACGGACGTCATGGACTTACCCGCGGCATCGAAAAACATTCCGAAGGCCTTTTCCGCCTGGTCGATGGTCTTTTCGGCCAGCTCGCGCAATTCGGCCGGGACTTCCAATTTCGGTTCAATCATTCCGCCACCCTCCGGTTTGGACCGACAATTACCACATTTCCGCAGCGGCGTCTTTGCAGAGTTTGCCCCGACCGGGGTCAACATCGTCAGCGGTTTGCCGGACTAGCTCGTCTTCTGCGGGACCGATCGACGGGCCATGCATTTCCACATCAGAATGAAAAGACCTCTTGCAGATTTTGATCTCGAAAAGGCCATTGGCCTTCGCTGGACCCTTCGCGACATCCTTGGAAGCCGGCTCCAGCTGACGCCAGTGAGGGACGACGATCTGCGAATGCTGATCGAGCTGGGCTTCGTCGAGATGAAGGATGACGCTCCCGTCGTGACCGAGGCGGGGCTGGCGGCACTGGAGTGAGCCGAACGATTGGGCCTGAGTGCGCCCCGCAAGATAAAGCAATGGAGCCCGCATTGCCCGGGATTTGGAACCTTATTGGCGGACCGAATCTGTCTGACTGACTTGCTGCACACGCTCCTTGTCCCGCGGCTGCTCCTGTCCCCGCTCGTCGCGAACGATACCTTGATCATTTGCGCCGGCCGGTGGCAGTTCCGGCTTTGGCATACCTTTCTGGCCATGCTTGCCGCCTTGATCCTGCGCACCTTCCATATCAGTTTCCTTGGGCATAGCGATCACACCTTTTGCGCGAGAAGCATTTCAAGCCGGTCAACGCGATTTGTTGCCGCCGAGTTCCATCAATGACGCGCGAAGAAAACCTGCCCGGCGACGATCGCGTCAGGCAGGTTTGGTTTCGAGATCACTATCCGATAGCGCCGCTGCCCGCGAGAACTGCTCTCGCCGTCAATAACGGTAAGGCTCGATATCCAGCAGCGGGAACGCGCTGAACACGTGGGGCAGATTGGTCGGCGTCGCCGGGTGCAGATAGGATTTGTCGAGTTCGGCGAAACTCGTCACGCCAAGCAGTCCGAGGCACCGCATCACCTCGTCCTCGAGCAGTTCCAGCATGCGCACGACTCCGGCCTCGCCAGCAGCCGCAAGTGCCCAGCACTGCAGACGGCCGATGCCGACGAGATCGGCGCCCATCGCGATCGCCTTGACGATGTCGGTGCCGCGACAGAACGAACCGTCAACCATGATTTTTGCCCGGCCGCCCACCGCAGCGACGATCTCGGGCAGTACCTGCATGGCACCGCGACCGTGGTCGAGCTGGCGCCCGCCGTGGTTCGACACATAGATCCATTCGACCCCGTGATCGATCGCGATGGCCGCGTCTTCCGCAGTCGCGATCCCCTTGATCACCAGCGGGATCTTGAATTTGTCCTTGATCAGCTTCACGGTGCGCCATTCCAGTCCCTTCTGGAAGTCGCCTCCGGTGGCGCGAACCCGGCTGGCACGGACGTAGCGCTTGGCGATATCGCGTTCGCGCCGGCTGTAATGCGCGGTATCGACGGTGAGGCAGAACGCCGTATACCCGCCCGCGATCGCGCGGCCGACACAATCCTCGACGAAAGCGTCGTCGCCGCGAACGTAGAGCTGGAACATGCGCAGGGCGTCCGGCGCGGCTTCGGCGACGTCCTCGAGGCCCGGTTCTGACACCGAGCTCAACATATGCGCGGCGCCGAATGTACCGGCCCCACGCGCCACGGCCGCGCCGGCGCCGGGATCGAAGATCTCGAGCGCGCCAACCGGTGCCAGCACGACCGGCAGTCGCAACCTGCGGCCAAACAGTTCGACGGAGGCGTCGACCCTGGTGACATTGCGCAGCACGCGCGGGCGAAATGCGATCTCGTCGAGCGCCATGCGGTTGCGGCGCATGGTGGTCTCGGTCTCGGCGGCCCCGACAATATAATCCCAGGCGTTCTGATTGAGATTCGCCCGCGCCCTGCGGATGAACTCGTGAAGGTTCTGGTACTCTTCGCCGCTCGCGCCGAGTTCGGCGGCCACCTGCTGGATGGGCGTCCCGTCATTCATGGTGTTTCGCTCCCCTTTTTGGGGACAATAGCCGCTGCGGACCGACTGGGAAAGCTGCCTGCCCGCGCGTTCTAAGCCCGAACGCGAGTCCTGCCCCTCGACTCATAAAGCAGCCCGCGTCGGATAAGGACACATAAAGGTGAGATGTGACGCCATTCACATGGCTGCCTTGCGGTCCGCGCCAATCAGGCGGCACGGCTTTTTGGGGTGGAGAACCGAATGGAGGTTTCCCATGAAGCGCCTGATGATTTCTGCGATCGCGGCGATCGCATGCTGGGAGCCGCAACCGGCATGCTGCGATCGCACCCGCCCTCAGCCGCGCGTCCTGCCGGCACGCAGTCGTTGCAGGAATTGTACTCGACAACCGACGTCAACAAGCTTCCGATTGAAGAGATCGACGATCAGTCGCTGGTCTATTCGAAGACGAGACGATAGGCCGGCTCGTCAACGGCTGGCGATTTGCACCGCTGCGGAGTGGAAAATTCCTGCTCCGGAGACCTGCGATGCGATCAGGAATGCGGCCATGACGGCCGGCACGCTAATGAACCTCAAAAATTGATCCACGGAAAGCATCGTTGTTGTCCCCCCAGACAGAAAAAGCCGGCTTCAACCGCCGGCTTCAATTCGCACCCTGCATCGCCTGTTCGCCGATCAAAACCTGATCCGTGTAGGCTGCCCCGGAGATCGTGAGCAGCGCTAGAATCGAAATGACGGCCAATGTTTTCATGGCGACACCGTCGTTTTGGATTGTGGCGAAAAATGTCAGAGCTTGGCGTATTTTCGGGACGAACCGGGAAAACATCGTGGCGTCCGCGGCTAACCCGAAAATCGACTTCGGTATTCCGAAGGCGATATGCCGAGGTGGCGAATGAACGCCCGCCGCATCCGTTCGTCATCGCCGAAGCCTGCCCGCCGGGCCACATCGACCACGCCGCGAATTTCGCTGCTTTCCAGCAGCAGCCGCGCGGTCTCCACGCGCAACGCTTCGACCCCGCTTGCCGGCGTCATTCCGGTGCGGCTGGTATAGGCACGCGCGAAGGTTCGCGGGCTCATGCCGGCTTTTCCGGCGAGGGTTTCGACCTTGAGATCGCCGGCGATATTTTCGATGATCCAGGCGTGCAGCGCGCTGAAACGCCCTTCGACGTCAGAAGCCTGCGCCGCCAGCACGGTTGAGAACTGGCTCTGGCCGCCGGGGCGCTTGAGAAACACCACCAGCCTGCGCGCGATGTCGAGCGCGGTAGTATGGCCGAAATCCTCCTCGATCATGGCGAGCGCCAGGTCGATGCCGGCGCTGACCCCGGCCGAGGTCCAGACCCGCCCGTCCTTGACGAAGATCGCATTCGGCTCGACGCTGATTTTGGGAAACCCGTCCGCCAGTCTTGGACAATAGCGCCAATGCGTCGCGGCCCGCTTGCCGTCCAGCGCGCCGGTCCAGGCCAGCGCAAATGCTCCGAGACAGACGGACGCCACGCGCCGGGCCCTGGGCAGCACCTCCGAAATCCATTCTATCATGACGGCGTCCTGCCGCAGCGCCCAGATCCCCGGACCGCCCGGGATCACCAGGGTATCGACCTGGTTCGGCCGAATGCTGGAAATCGGGGCGGTATCGATCATCATCCCGACGTCGGTCGGCACCAAGCCCCCGGAGGCGGAGAGGTAGGACAGCGAATAGCCCGCGCCGGGCAGCTCGATCGCCTGCAATTCCGCGAAAACCTGCGCCGGGCCTGAAATATCGAGGAGGGTCACGCCGGGAAACGCGACGATCGCCACGCGCCTTGCCGCGGATTTTTCGCGCGGCTCCGGCCGCCGGGGTTTGGCAGATTTCGAGGGCATATTGTCCTTTAAGCCATTCGGGGCTCGCCTGTATAGCTCGCCAGGATAGCTGGGGTGTCGGACATGTCGCGAGAGCTGCGCCGCCAATACGGAACCATCAAATCGCCCTGGCCCGATTACGCGGTCTACAGTTTCCCGGATGCGACGCGGGTCAGCCCCGCCGAACAGCGGCCATTGATGGATGCGATGAACAACATCATCGCCGTCAACTGGCAGGCGACGGAGCCACATTGGACGCCGGCCTCCTCCCCGTTCGACAGGAAATTCAGCCTCATCCTGGTCTACGACGCCTCTGGACTGGTGGCATTCTCGGTCTACCGCAAGCTGTTGATCGCAGGCCGGCCGGCGATCTACCGCAGCGGCACCGAAGTGCTTCCTGCCCATCAGGGCCGCGGCCTCTACGGGTTTTTCACCACGGAGATCCTGAGATCATTGGGTGTCGCCGACAGCGGCGATGGCGGCATCCTTTATGGGTGGCGCACCCGCAATCCCATCGTGTGGGCGGCAAACGCCAGGATCTGCGAGCAAGTTACGCCCTCGCTGCTCGGCACCGCCCAGGACCCTGGGCTGCAGGCCGCCTGCGTCGAGATGTGCACCTTGCTCTATCCCGGCAAGAGCCTCGAAATACCCGGCATGATCATGCGCGGCGCTTACGGCCACATCAAGCATCACCGTCAGGCCTATCACGGCGCAGCGTCGCTGGCTGACGAAGCGATGCAGCGCGTCATCCCGGACCCCGCGGACGCCCTGTTCTCGGTCGGCCTTGTGAGAGTGTGATGGCGTTGACGGAACAACACACCGTGCTCGCTCCCGCCATCCGCCCGACGGATCGCGCCTATCTGGCCTGGGCGGCGGTGGCCACCGCCTACGCGATCGCGTTCCTGCAGCGGGTATCGCCGCAATCGGTCAGCCTGGATTTCATGGCCGATTTATCTACCGACGCCGCCGGTGTCTCGATGCTCGCCTCAAGCTACTTCTGGGGCTACACCCTGATGCAGATTCCGGCGGGAGTTCTGGTCGACCGCTTCGGCGTCAAGCGCGTCGTGCTGTTCAGCATGGCCGCGTCGTCGCTCGGAAGTGCGGCGTTCGCACTGGCGCCGAACCTGCTCGACGTTTTTGCCGCGAGACTGATCATTGCCTGCGGCGATGCGCTGGTTTTCACTGCGCTCTTGAAGCTTGTCGCACTCAGTTTCAGGGACGAACGGTTCGGCATGATGTCGGGCATCTCGCAGGTCTCGGGCTATGTCGGCGGCGTGCTGGCAACGACTCCGCTGGCCGCGGCGGTGACGGGCTTCGGCTGGCGCGCCTGCTTTGTCTTCATCGCCTGCGTCGGCGTCGCCAACCTCGCTTTCGCCTCCATCGTGCTCAAACCGGATCCGGTGTCGGATAGCAGCAAGACCTTGAAGAGCGTGCTCGCCGCCAGCCGCCAATCGCTGGCGCGATTGGCGAACTGGGGATGCGCCATGACCTTTGCGTCCCATTTTGCCGTGGTGACGACGCTGTCGGGCGTATGGGGCATTCCGATGGTGGCGCATTTCTTCAACATCTCCCCGTCGGCCGCCAGCGCCCCCCTGCTCGCCTTCATGGTCGGCAACGCAATCGGTTCGATCTTCCTCGGCCATATGGCGGACCGGGCATCCGCGGCGCTCGATACCGCGCTGATCCGCATCTGCCTGCTGCGGATGCTCCTGATCGCGATGCTGCTGCCTCCGATCGCTCATGCGCTGGGCCTTCTCTATGTCACCGTCGTGTTTTCGGTACTCGGACTGGTCGCCGGCGGAACCGTACCGCTGGTGCTGAAATGCACCAAGAAGCTCTACACCGCCGACCTGATCGGCGTCGGCGCATCGGTCAACACGACGGCTGCGGGCATTTTCGCTGGCGCTTCACAGCCCGTCATTGGGTTCGCCATGGTTGGCGTTAGCCAGCTTGCAGGGACCGGGCTCGAGCCCGGGGCCGGCTCGGTCGGCGATGCCGGCTACAGCGCGCTGATTGGAATTCTGCTGCTCATGTCGCTGCCGGGCATTGCCGGCCCGCTGCTGATGAGGAGCCAATTGATAGTTCGCTAGCCGCATTAACGGGAGAGGGACAGGATGTCGCGATTGTATTTGAGGAGGGGCGAAGTCGCATCGAGCCACGCGGTGAGTACGTGGCAAAGTGTGATGTTTTCCGAATTCGAGGCGCAAATGAGCAGCGAAGCGCGACCCTTTCCCTGCGTGTTCGGCGTCGCCGGCTACCGGCAGGACCAGTTGCGCTATCTGTTTCTCGACCCCTTTGACATTGAAGTTCTCGGCGCACAGCTCGCGCTGTTCGTGGCCGAATCCCGCTCGCACGGACCAAACACATCGTTGATCGTATTCACCCGGCCGCGGCCGGTGCAGACGCTGGACGCCTATCACCGGAAAATGTGGCATACACTCGACCAGCTGGCGCAACTGGACAAGAGTCCGTGGCCGGACACTATCCCCGAACAGATCGACCATCCGATGTGGGAGTTCTCGTTCGCGGGTGAACCGATCTTCGTGGTGTGCAGCACGCCGGCGCATGTGATGCGACAAAGTCGCCGCTGCAGCACCTTCACGCTGACGTTTCAGCCGCGCTGGGTGTTTGAAAAGATCCTCGGGACGGAAAAGGCCGCAACGGCCGCGTTCGCCCAAGTACGTGAGCGGCTCATCCCCTACGACAGCACCAGCCCCTCGCCGCTGCTTGGACGCTACGGTGCCGCCGATGGACGCGAATACCAGCAATACTTTTTGACGGACGACAACCATACCGAGACGGGATGTCCATTTGCCAAGCTCGCGCACAACGAGACCTCTCCAGCCAAAGACAGGGAGCAAGCGGCATGACCCGGATCATCGCTGGCACGAAAACGGAATTCACCATCGACCCCGACATCCTGGCGTTGCTCCCGGCGCAGGGCAGCGTCGAGTTACAGCGCGATGCCGCCGGCAAAGTGCATCATTTCCATACCCACCCGGTGGATGAGATCCTGGTGATCATCAAGGGCGCGCTGAAATTCGAGTGGGATGGCGGCGAGCACATTTGCCGGCCCGGCGACACCATCCTGCTGCCCGCCGGCACACTGCACCAATCCGAGGCGCTGGATGAAGCGATCTATGCCATCGCGACGCTTCCACCCGCCGCCAATCCGGCCAGCAATTAACGCGACGGGTGTGCGGGAAAGCGAGGATCTTCAGGACAATGAGGGATCGCTGCCGGCAGGCTCGGCGGCCAGGCGTTCGACCAGCTCGATGATTTCAAAGCGCTGGCCGGGTGCAAGTCTGAGAAAGGCCTTCAACAGCCGCAGGCTTTCGACAGTTTCGCTCGATGGAGCTCCGAGCCTCTTCTGCAGCTCTGCAACAAATGTGGGATCTTTCATCTCGCACCTTCGATGAGGAACAGGAATGACATATCCAGGCAAACGTGAAGGCTTGGCCCGAAAGGTCGACACGGCAGCACAAGAGGCAGAGCGTCTCGGCTTGACTACGGCTACATTGATTCTTCGGATGGCTCGGCTGGAAATTGACCGGGCCGAACCCGACGAAGTTGAAAGTATGCCAAGGAACAACCCGCGCGGCAAGCCAAACTGAGGGCCGAAAAACGCCCTCAACAGCCAAACCATGCCAGATCGGGTTCCGGCCTGGCGCTCCCCGCTTCTGGCGAACGGCACTTGCCCGTCGGTGGTCCCTGCTCAGCCAACATTTCGCATCGCTCCAAAAGCCCCCTTCTCCGCGAGCGCGGCGATGCGGGCGTCGTCATAGCCGAGCGTGTTGCGCAGGACTTCCCTGGTGTGCTCGCCCAGCATCGGTGCCGCAACGGGATCGGCGACCGGCGTCAGGCCGAGGCTGATCGGCTGCTCGATATGAGGCACGGTGCCCGCAGCCCGGTGCGGGATCTGGCTGACGCGATGGCGCTGGCGTACTTCCGGCGAATTAAAGGCTTCCTCGACGGTACGAAGGTAGCCGACCGGAATATTGGCCGACTTCATCTTCGTCACCCAGCTTTCGCGGCTGTCGCCGGCAAAAATCTCGTTGAGTATCGCGCGCAACTTGTCCTTGTTGGCCGTCCGCGAACGCCGGTCGGCGAATTCACCGCTGGCGAGATCGGGCCGGCCGAGCACGTCGACGACGAGGCGGCAATACAGCCGGTCATTGGCGCAGGCGATATAAAACGGCGCGTCGGCGGCATCGTAGAGCCCGACCGAGGGAGATCCGTTCGGCGAATTGCCCTGACGGCTGAAATTCTCGCCGGTCATCAAATGGGCCATGCCGTAAAATCCTGTCATCCCCAAGGCCACGTCGAACAACGCCACCTCGACCTGCTGGCCGCGGCCGAGCCGGTCGCGGGCCAACAGTGCCAGCAGGATGGCATTGCAGGCCGACATGCCCGTCACCATGTCGATCGCGGGCGGCCCGGTTCGCACCGGCGGCCCGTCCGGAAAGCCGTTCAGCGACATGAACCCGCTCTCGGCCTGCGTGATCGGATCAAAGCCGGGACGGGATGCAAACGGTCCCTGGCGGCCATAGGCCGAGATCGAGCAATAGACCAGCCGGGGATTGGCCGGTGCCACCGACGCATAGTCGAGGCCATACTTCTTCATCACGCTGGCGGAGAAATTCTCCACTACCACGTCGGCCCGTGCGATCAATTCGCGCGCGACCACGCACGCCGCCGCGTTGGTGAAATCGAGAACGATGCCGCGCTTGTTGCGATTCAAGCTGATAAAGGCGGCGCTTTCCCCGGCGAGATCGGCGTGTTCATAGCTTCGCGTATCGTCGCCGCCATCCGGATTCTCGATCTTGATGACCTCGGCGCCGAAATCGGCCAGCGTCTGCGTGCAGGCCGGTCCTGCGACGACACGGGTGAAATCGATCACCAGCAGCCCGTCAAGTGCGGTCGGCACGTCCTTCGCGCGCGGCGTGCGATCCGGTAATTGCGGTCTGGCGGTCATACGTTCTGTCCTGGATGATTTCGACGGGCCGCCGATTGATAGCCCGGACGCTCATGGATGCGCAATCAACCCCGGCGCATGGATGCCCCGCTTCCGGCCATCGGCCGCCCCTTCCTGATTCGCATGAGCCTGACCAGCCGGATCCGCTGCTATTTAAGCATATCAGGCACGATCAGCCGCGGCAGGAACAGCGATACGTCCGGCCAGATGATCAGCGCCGCCAGCACCAGCAGCATCGGTATCAGCATGATCACCGTGTCCTTGAGCGCATAGCGCAGCCGCACGCCCGCGATCGAGCACGCGATCAGGAGACACAAGCCATACGGCGGCGTCACCAGTCCGAACGCCAGCGAAACGATCGAGATGATCGCGAATTGCACCGGATGCAGGTCGACAGACCTCGCCAATGGCTCCAGCACAGTGCCGACGATCACGATCGCCGGAATGGCATCGAGAAAGCAGCCCACGACCAGAAAACAGAAGGAGATGAAGAAACCCGCCGCGATCGGACCCATTCCCCAGGTAGAGACATTCTCCAGCAGCGCCTGCGGAATCTTGTAGTAGGCCAGCAACCAGCCGAACGCGCTCGCAGTCCCGATGCAGAACAGCGCGACGCCTGCGAGCCGTCCGGTGTCGAGAAAGGCCTTGTACAGCTCCTTGGCTCCGGTTTCCCGGTAAAAGAAGGTCGACAGCGCCATGGAATACAGCACCGCGACGCAGGCGGACTCGGTCGCGGTGAACCAGCCGAGCAGGATGCCGCCGACGATGATGAACGGCGTCACCAGCGCCGGAATCGAGCGCCAGACCGAGTACCACATCTCTATCCAGGTGGATTTCGGATAGGTCGGATAGCCACGACGCACCGCATAAATATGCACGGTCGCCACCTGCGCGCCTGCGATCAGCAATCCCGGGATGATGCCGGCCAGATACATCGCGGCGATCGATGTAGAGATCAGCCCGCCCCATACGATCATCAGGATCGATGGCGGGATGATAACCGCAAGCACGGCCGACACCGCGGTAATGGCGATCGAGAACGAGAGGTCGTAACCCTCCTTGGTCTGGGCATCGATGAAGATCTTCGACTGGCTCGCCGCATCGGCGGTCGAGGAACCGGAGATGCCGGCGAAGAACACCGACAACACGACATTGATCTGCGCCAGCGATCCCGGCCAATGCCCGACCATGGCGCGCGAAAGCGCCACCAGCCGGTCGGTGATGCCGCCGATGCTCATCAGGTTTGCCGTCAAGAGGAAGAACGGCACCGACAGCAGGATGAAGGAGTTGTAGGCATTGAAGGTCTCCTGCGCGAGCATCATCATTGACAGCCGCGGCTCGATCAGCAGGATCGGCAGGCATGCGAGCCCGAGCGCGAACGCGACCGGCACGCGGATGACGAGCAGCGCCACGAAGGTGCCGAACAGAACCATTGCGGCCTGCCCGGCGGAAAGGACACTGCCGCTCATCGTTCTGCCCCGAACAGGATCCGTGCTTCATCGACGATCTGTTCGCCCGCGAACGCGATCCAGGTGAAACCCGCTACCGGCCATGCGACGTGAATCAGCCAGAGCGGCAGGTCGGCCAGCTCCGAGGTTCGATTCCAGGCAAACCGCGTGAACTCGATGCCCGCCCACACGAACACCAGCGCCAGCGCCAGGATGCCGAGCCGCGACAGGATCCGTACCGCGGCTTCGGACCGCCGCGACAAATCGGGCCATACATCGACTTCGAAATGCTGCGCTTCCCTGACGCCGACCATCGCCCCGATCATGATGGTCCATACGAACAGAAACCGCGCCATCTCCTCGGTCCAGATGTAGGACGGAATGAAAGGGGTGTAGCGCGAGATGATTTGCAGCGTGACGGGAATGATCAGGATGCCGACGCAGGCTCCCAGCAGGATTTCCAGCAATTTGGCATAGCCGGCCGTCACGCGTCGCCACAACGACGGCTGGGATGGCATCGGTATTTCGGTCATTGGCCCCCGCGCAAATACAGTCATCAAGCGGGGCAAGCCGCGAGGCTTGCCCCGAATTCTCGTTCAACGATTTCTGGTTCAGGCGGCGTTGATCTTTTCAAAGATGGCTTCGGCACCGATCTCCTTGGCGTAGGTGGCCATCACGGGATCGGTAAGCTTCTTCATCGCGTCACGCTCCTCGAACGGAACCCGCTTGAGCTTGCCGGCCTTTTCCAGGGCATCGAGCTTGATGACTTCCTCGCTCGACTCGAGTTGCCGGCCGAAATCGCCGGCCTCCTTGCCCGCCTTCATGATCGCGTCCTGCAAGTCCTTGGGCAGAGTCTTGAGCGTCTTGACCGAGAAGCAGATCGGGCGGATCGACACCGCATGCTGGGTCAGATTGAGATGCGGCGCAACTTCGTAGAACTTCATCGCTTCGACCCCCGCCGCCTCGTTTTCTCCGGCCGAAATCACGCCGTTCTGAATGGCGTTGTAGACCTCATTATAGGCAATGACCGTCGGAGACATGCCGGCGGCCGCGAACGTCTTCGACCAGATCGGCGCGCCCTGCACGCGTACCTTGAGGCCCTTGATATCGGCCAGGTTCTTGAGCGGCTTGTTGGCGAAGATATTGCGAATGCCGCCGCCGGCATAGCCGATCAGGACTACCTCGGCCTTCCCGGCGACTTCGTCGGCGATCGGCGCCAGGATGCTCGCTGCAACGACCTTGTTCATGTGCTCGATGCCCTTGAAGACGAACGGAGCATCGATAAACGGAGCCGCCTTGGCGAAGGTCGACATATGGGCGGGAGAGACGATGCCGTAATCGACCGCCTTGCCCTGCGACATGTACTCGAAATACTGTTTCTCAAGACCAAGCGATGAGTTCTTGTGCAGCGTGAAATTGACCGGCTTGCCGTAATATTTCTTCACCAGCTCTTCAAACCTGACCAGAGCCTTGGTGAAGGCATGATCATCGTTGAACTGCACCGCGCCGTTCAGCGTGACGGGCGCCTGCGCCTTCAGGATCGATGGCATGCCGAGCACGCCAGCGGCGGCCGTTGCACCGAGCCCGGCGAGTACTGTTCTGCGCTTCATAGGCTTCCCTCCCGTAATACCCATCCCTTTGTCGGGATTTTGGGCGTTCGCGACTAGCGAAAGTCGCTCTGCAGCATGCCTGCAAACGGCTAGCGTATGCAAGAGAGTGCCGCGATGGAAGCCAATATTGACTCGCGCCTCCCGGAAGGAAATTAGAGCGGGCCGGAAGGAGCGTTATTGCCGACTATCCGAGCGGGAGGTTTGCGAAGTTGCGGTGCACACTATCGCTTCTCCGTCGCGAACCCGTAAATCAGAGCGAGCCGGTCGAGACATTCCCGAAACCTTCGTACGAAATAGTCCTTCCAGCGCTGGGCGCGCAATCCACGTCGTCCCCCGACCTGCTCCATCGTCATGCCCTGGATCAGAACATCGTGCACCAGCGCCGCGCCGTCCGCGCCGAGTTCCAGCTCGACGCGGTTCAGCCGCAGCACTGCCTTGCGCTGGCCCTCGGTAATCGGCTCCCGCACCTGACCGCCATCGACAAAGTCCCTGGTCGGATCGACCGCCTGTGGCCCGCGCTCGGCCTTTTCCCAATCGGCCTGAAAGGCCCGCCCGCCGCGATATTGCGCTTCGTCGACATGGCGATGCGAGTGCATGCGGCCCAGCGGATCGTTGCGGATCGAGCGCAGGGTGACAATCTTGTCGCCCGGTTCCAGACCGAGGGGATCGTCCACTTCAACCGCGGCGACTTCCGCGTTGCGCGGCAGATCGCGGGATCGCCGGTCATGTATCTTTGCCGGATCATGCGGCCTTCTGCGTTTGGCCCGTGCCATGCTTCATTTCTCCATTCGTAAGATCGGATTTGCCGGCCAGGCGATCATGGTCATGCCGCCGCCACCAGCCGCAGCGCCACCGGGATGGCCCCCCGTTCCGAAGCCGTGCCGGGACCACGGGTCAGGTGAAAATGCCCGAGGCAGTAGCTCGAGCCTTCGCGCTGCGGATGACCGCAGAAGGTGATGGGCTCGTCCTCGGCGTCGCCGCCATAGGGATACCGGCAATCGCCGGTTTCCAGGTCGATCACCGACAGATGTCGCGGCATGATCTGGACGCAGCGGAGTTTTACGCGCTCTGGCCGTTCGGAAATCGGCGGCTCCGGCTCCGGCTCCGGCTTCGCTTCGACCGCGCGCTCGGCGTTTTTGCGAAGCTGCGTTGCATGGAGCTGTCGCGGCACCCTCGACAGCCGCTTTGGCCGGTCCAGGGCCGCGAGTCCCATCCGCTTTGCCCGGCCGATGGCGGCATTGCGGGAATAGGCGGTAGCGTACTTGGCGTTGATCGCATCGGCAGCTTCGGCAAAGGACATGCCCTTGGCGAGGTATTCCCGCAGCGCATCGCAATGCTCGGGAGGCCAGTTGATCTGCATTGTCTTGATTCTCCCCAAATGCTGGCGGCCGCAAATATGGAGCGCCGCTCGGACGAACCGTCTCGGCGCCCGCGAAGCATCAATTTCCGATAATCGGAAATAAAAGTCAAGCCTTGATTCTGATAATCGTAATTGCTATATTTCCGAATATCGGAAAGAATAGGGCAATTCGGAAGGGAAGCACCATGCTGGATATTGGGTTGATTGAGCGGGCACTGGAAAAGCCGGGTAAGACCAAGGGGGGCCTGGCGGCCGCGATGGGCGTTCGTCCGGGGGCCGTCTCGGAAATCCTGTCGGGGATACGCCTGATCAAGGCGTCTGAGATCCCTCTAATCACCGAATATCTGGATCTGAACACGGTGCCGATCATGGGCCGGGTCGGCGCCGGCGCCGTGATCGAGCCGGAACACGAACAGGTGCCGCCGGAAGGCCTCGGCGAGGTCGAACTACCCTTCCCCATTTCGGAGGAAACCATCGCCTTCGAGGTATCAGGCGATTCCATGCTGCCGAAATACGAGAACGGCGACATTATCGTGGTTTTCAAGGAGCAGCGGCATCCCGTCTCGAGCTTTTACGGCGAAGAGGCCGCAGTGCGGCTGAAGACCGGCGAGCGCTACCTGAAAACCATCGAACGCGGCAAATCTCCCGCTCAGGTCAATCTCACCAGTTTCAACGCTAAGGCGATCAACGGGGTGAAGCTGGAATGGATCGGCGAGATCTATCTTACCCTGCCAAAGGGCCAGATCGAGCGCCTGCGGGCCAAGGCCGCCGCCCGGGCGCGCAAGGCGGCCAAAGCCCAGAAGTAAGGCCCCCGAATCGGCGAAGCCGTAGCTGGCGATTCGCGCCGGCACAGGGCCAAACTACGTCGACCACCGCCATGTTTCTTATTTTCCGAATTTTTAACTTGACCTATTTCTGATTTTCGGAAACAATATAACCTCGTTCGCCATGGCCCCTTGCCGTGGCCGGCGCGAGGCGTGAGGGTCCATGCAATATTTCGTCGTGATGATCGACTATGGGCGGCGCGGACGGGAGGCGATTGTCGATCCTGAAATCACGCGACGCGAAGTCATCTCGCGGGTGGCGTCGGGCGAATACAACAACATCAGTTTCATCCACGAGGTCGCCGACACCTCGGTTGACGATATCACGGCGGAAATCCTCGCCGAGGCAGCCGTTCCCGAGATCCGGACGTCTGACGCCGATCCGCAGGCCAGCCGTTTCGATCACGCCCGCGACCTCAGGAAGCACGAGCTTGTTTGATCGAAGCGAAGGCCGCGCCGGACCGAAGCGAGAAATTTGCCGGTCGATTTTCGATGTTACTACAAAGCCACATGCGCCAGGATTGTGCGACCGTTCTTTGTCCGTTCGCAAGAGTTGATGAGGAGCATCCGGCCAACGCGGTAAGTTACCTTGGGGTTGAATCTACCGTGCTTCCGCTGCGAAGGAGAGCCGACATGCCAGCCTACATCCAGCATCACGTAGCTGAGACCGCGCCGATCATCTGCCCCGGCTGTATGGGACTACTCCCGATGTTCGTGAGGGAGGTCGAGCCGCATTGGAGCATGGCGAAGATCGACTTCATCTACGAGTGCTCCGATTGCGGCGCCGAAGTCAGGCAGACCATTACCAAACCGGAACGGCGGCATTAACGCGTTCTCGCCGCAGGCTGTTCGAGGACGAAAAGCGCGCTCCAGGCGCGACCTATACAACTGATGACGCGCTCCCTCGGGCGCTGCAATCAACGCTTCCGCCGCTACAATGCTTCGGGCGCTCGCATTAGCGGGCAGCGGCCATATCGAGGTTGCATTCCCTGAAGTGGAACGCAATTTCATCGAGCGCGCATTGCTCCCACTCTGCCGCCTTCGCCAGCCAGAAACTCTTGCGCTCGGAATCCCGCAAAGCACGCTCTCGGCAAAGAAATTCCTGGTTGCGAATCTCAACGAGCCTCTTCATGAACTCCACTCCCCAAGTGTGAAGCCAATCTGCCCTGCGACGATAGCAGAGTCGGCATCGGCAGTCTTTCGGCTTCCCGGCAAAAAGAGACAGGCTTGCTGTCTAATCTTTGCCCGCCCCCTTTCCAGTATTATGTTGGCCCAGTAACGTCCGAGGTCACAGATGGGGAGCGCGCCAATGTACGACCCTGCCGGCGTTACGAGATCGCCCGAATTTTTCATCCCCGCGCGGATGAAAGCCTGGGTTCTGGGAAACCCGGATGAACTCCTTCTACGCGACAAGCCCACCCCGGTACCGGGGCGCGCGGAGGTGCTGGTCCGTATCGACGCCGTTGCGATCTGTGCCACCGACCTTGAGATCATCCACGGCGGGTCGCCTGCAAGCATCCAGGGTGGCCTGCCCTTCAACAGGAACTTTACGCCGGGTCATGAATACATGGGCACGGTCGCTGCCCTCGGGCCCGCCGTCGACGAGTTTGCCATCGGCGAACGCGTCAGCGTGGAAATCCATGCCGGCTGCGGCCAGTGCAAGCGCTGCCGCCAGGGCATGTACACCTCGTGCCTCAACTACGGAAAGCCCGACAAGGGTCACCGCGCCAACGGTTTTACCACCGACGGCGGGTTCGCCGAATACGCGGTCAATCATATCAACACGCTGGCGCGGGTTCCCGACACCATGGGCGATGCGGAAGCCACGCTTGTCGTCACGGCCGGAACGTCGATGTACGGCCTCACCGAGCTTGGCGGACTGGTGGCCGGTGAAAGCGTCGTGGTCATCGGCCCTGGTCCGATCGGGCTGCTCGCGGTGGCCGTTGCCAAGGCGCTTGGCGCGAGCCCCGTGATCCTGACGGGAACACGCAACAAGCGCCTTGCGATCGGCAGCGAGTTGGGCGCGGACCGCGTTATCAATATCGCCGAGGACAACGCCGTCGATGTCGTCAGAGAACTCACCGGCGGGATCGGCGCGGATTATGTGATCGAGTGCGCCGGCACCGAGGCCACGGTCAATCAAGCCATCCACATGGCGAATCGCGGCGGAAAGATCTGCCTGGCGGCCTTTCCGCACGATCCTGTCACGACCGACCTGGCGCATCTGGTGAAGAACAACATTTACGTCTACGGCATCAGGGGAGAGGGCCGCAGCGCCACGCGGCGCGCGATGGCGCTGATGGCGGAAAAGCGGTTCGACGCGACGAAAATCCATACCCATACGTTTGCGCTGGACGACCTGCCGACCGCCCTTCGGTACGCACGCGATCGGGTCGAGGACGCCATCAAGGTGGTGGTGACCGCGCGTCAGGCTGCAATGCTCAAAGGCGTGGCAGCGGAATGATCCCGTCACCTGCAGAACGATACGAACTGCTCAAGGGCTTCGCGCGCGCCCTGTTCCAGAACGACATGGACGCGCTCTACAAGATCGTCACATCGGACTTTCTCTGGAGCTTCCATGACGGCCTCGCCACCAGCAAGGCCCTCGCCGGCCCCGCGGCGATTCGCGAGCATCTGGCCGGGCAGAAGGCACTTTTCTCGGCGCAACGTTTCCACGAGATAGCCTACCATCATGCCGGCGAGGTGACCTTCATGACCTTTCGCGTCAGCGAAACCTTGAGAGTCAGCGGCGAACAGCGAGAACAGCGCGGCATCGAACGTTATACCTTCAGGGACGGCATGCTCGCGGCCAAGGACGTCTATCGCAAGCCGGTCACGCCCTGACCGTATGAGGCTTTCCCGCCTCGCCCTGTTCAAATTCGTCCCAACGCCTTCAGGATAATCTGCGGCGTCAGCGGAATCTCGGTGATCACGGCACCGAACGGCCCGAGCGCGTCGTTCGCCGCGTTGGCCACCGCTGCGGCGGCCCCGGCCGTACCGGCCTCGCCCGCGCCCTTTGCACCCAGCTCCGTTTCCGAGGTCGGCGACACCACATGACCGACGTCAATGTCAGGCATTTCGCCGGACATCGGCACCAGATAGTCGGCCATATTGGCGTTGGTCAGCTGCCCGCGCTCGTCGTAGACGCACTTCTCGAACAGCGCCGCCCCGAGGCCCTGCACCACGCCGCCCCGGATCTGCTCGTCGACCAGTTGCGGATTGATGAGGGTGCCGCAGTCTTCGACGACCCAATGCCGGAGCAGCTTGACGAAGCCGGTGTCAGTGTCGACCTCCAGCCATGAGGCCTGGACGCCATTGGTGAAGGCGAACGGATACTCCCGCGGCACGAAGTGGCGCGTCGCCATCAGCTCGGGCTGAATGCCCGGCGGCAAGGTGTCGGGACGGAAGTACACGATCCGCGCGAGCTCACGCAACTCCATCCGCAACACACCATCGCCGGCATTCACGATCGCATTGCCTGATATGTCGAGTTCGTTCGGCGAGGACTGCAGGATGGCGGCCGCGACATCCAGGATATTCTTGCGCAGAATCTTAGCCGCCTGCAGTGCAGCCTCGCCGCCGATGCCGGCGCCGCGCGAGGCCCAGGTGCCGCCGCCATAGGGCGTGTTGTCGGTATCGCCCAGGATGACGCGGACGCGCTCCATCGACACGCCGAGCACGCTGCCGACGATCTGCGCGGTAAGCGATTCCGAGCCCTGCCCCTGTTCGGTGATGCTGGTCTGGCAGATCACCGAACCCTGGGCGTCCAGCCGAATCGCAACGCCGTCCTGCGAGGATATTTTGGCGCCGCCAACGCCATAGAACGCCGCGCTGGGATTGGTGACTTCGATGAAGCTCGCAATGCCGATGCCACGGTAAATGCCCTTGTTTCGCAACGTCGCCTGTTCGGCGCGCAGCGCGTCGTAATCCATCATCGCCATGAGCTTGTTCATCGCTGCGTGATGCGACAGCAATTCGAACCGCAAGCCGGACGGCGACGCGCAAGGGTAGGCGTCATCCGCAATCAGGTTGCGACGGCGGATTTCCACCGGATCCATCCCGATTTTGGCTGCCGCCAGATCGACCAGGCCTTCCGTCACGGAGCACGCGATCGGGTGGCCGACTGCGCGGTACTGGCACATGACATTCTTGTTCTGGAACACGACGCGGGCCCGCGCGCGATAATTCCTCGTCACATAGGGGCCACCGACGAGGTTGACGACCTGGTTGGCTTCGATGGCGCTGGTGCGCGGATACATCGAATAGGGTCCGATGCCGGTGAGATCGTCGATCTCGAACGCCGTGATGATCCCGTCGCGCTTGACGCCGATCCGCCCCCGGCAGCGATGGTCGCGAGCATGGATATCGGTATTGAAGCTCTCGACCCGGTCGGCGACGAACTTGATCGGCCGGCGCAACAATTTGGACAGCGCATAGGTGGCCATTTCGTCGGCGTAGATGTGGACCTTGATGCCGAAGGAGCCGCCGACATCCTTGCAGACCACACGGACCTGCGATTCCTCGAGCCCGAGATGGAGTGCTGCGATGTTCTGCACCATGTGCGGCGCCTGCGTGCCCTGGTAGATCGTCAGCCTCGCCTCGGCGGCGTTCCAGTCGGCGACAACCGAGCGCGGCTCTAGCGTCACGCCGGTGTGCCGTCCGAAGATGAAGTCGGCTTCCACCACCGCATCGGAGCTGGCGAACGCCGCATCGACCTCGCCGGCGTCGAGGTTGCGCTCGAAAGCCAGGTTGTCGCCGAGCGCGGGATGAATCACAGGGGTTGCCGGATCGAGCGCGGTGCGCATGTCCGTCACGGCTTCCAGTTCCTCGTAGTCAACCCTGACGATTTCCGCGGCGTCCTCCGCCACGGCGCGGCTGGTCGCCACGATGGCGGCGACGGCTTCGCCCTGCCAGCAGACGCGGTCGATGGCGATGGCGTGCTGGGGGGCGGATTTGAGGCCCTTCAAATGCGAGAGCACGCCGACCCACGGCGTGATGACGGCGGCAAGCTCCTTGCCGGTCACGACCGCGATGACACCTGGTACGCCCTTCGTCGCGGCGACATCGATGCCGGCGATCCTCGCATGCGCATGGGGTGAACGCAGGAACACCACATGCCCCATGCGCGGCAGCTCCATATCACTGACATAGAGCCCGCGTCCCTGCATCAACCGCTCGAGATTCGGCCGCGGCACCGACTTGCCGATATAGGAGTTCGGCCGATCGAGCTCCGAGAGGATTTCGGGATTCGATGACGTGATGGTCATGCCGTGCCTCTGCCACGCACCCGTGCCGTGGTCTCGATCGCGTCGATGATGGCCTGGTAGCCGGTGCAGCGGCAGTAGTTGCCGGAAAGGTGCTCGCGTATTTGCTCGCGGTCGGGCGCAGCCTGCTGCTTCAGCAGATCCTGCGCCGCCATCAGCATGCCGGGCGTGCAGAACCCGCACTGCAAGGCGTTGCGTTCGCGAAAGGCCGCCTGCAGATCGGCGACCTCGCCGCTATCAGACAACCCCTCGATGGTTTGAACGAAAGCGCCGTGCGTCTGCACGGCCAGCATCAGGCAGGAACGGACGATCTCCCCGTTCACCCGCACCGTGCAGGCACCGCAGACCCCATGCTCGCAGCCGACATGAGTCCCGGTCAGCTGCAGCTGTTCCCGCAAAAAATCCGCCAGATTGAGGCGCGGCAGAACCTGCGCATCGACGCGCTCGCCGTTCACCTCGAGCGAGATTGGCATGGGAGCCGTCATGCACGCCCCCCGGCATTGAGATCAGGTTGGTTCAGTAGCGCGGACGCGCCCCGCGCCAGCAGCACCTTCGCAAGGTGCCGGCGCATGGCGGCAGACGCCTGCTGGTCATCGTGCGGGTCCAGCTCTTCGCTTAAGGCGCTGGAAGCTGCAGCCAGCACCGGGGGCGTGATGGTAATGTTGACCAGTCTTGTTGCGGCTCTGGCCAACACCGGCCGATCGCCGACGGCAAAGAAGACGAGTCGCAGATCGGTGAAGACATCCTTTTCCACGGTCGCCTGCGCCGCCAGACCGGCAATGGCGTAGTCGCCATGCCGCCGAGCGAATTCGTGGAAGTAATGTACGGAATTCTTGCCCGCCACCGGCAGTTCAACCGATATCAGCAATTCCTCCGCCGACAGGTCTGTCTCATAGATCCCCTTGAAGAAGTCCACGGCCGCAACCCGCCTCTCGCCAGCCTGACCGCGCACGATGATGGTCGCATTCAGCGCGACCATGCAGGCCGGCAGCTCAGAGGCCGGATCGGCATGGGCGAGGCTGCCGCCGAGCGTACCGCGGTTGCGGATCGCAGGATGCGCGACATGGGCAATCGCCTCGGTCAACAGCGGCGCGTGCGCGGCAATATCAGGTGATGTCAGGAGATCCACATGACGGGTCAGCGCGCCTATCCTGACGACACCGTCGGTCACCATAATGCCGCGCAGCTCGGCGAGTTCGCCGATGTCGACGATGAATTCGGGTGAGATCAGGCGCAGATTCATCGCGGGCATCAGGCTCTGGCCGCCCGACAGCACCTTCGCCCTGTCGCCATACGCCTTGAGCAATTCCAAAGCATTGCCAACGCTGGTCGCGCGTGCGTAAGCGAAAGCCGCGGCTTTCATTCGACGTGGCCTCCCCGGATCCTCTTGGCGTATTTTCTTTGGATTAGACGGCGACGCCTCCGAAAGGTCAAGTTTGTTTATCGAGCGATTATTTCTGGTGACTGGCCTTCCGGACTTGTCATAATGGTATCGGCAACGGACGATGCTGTCCTGACGCGGCCCCAGAAAGGAGCGGCAATGAATCTGGGATTCTTCACGATGCCGATTCATCCTCTCGGGAAGGACTGGCGTCAGTCCCTGCAGGAGGACCGCGAAGCTTTCCTGCTCGCCGACGAGTTGGGATTTACCGAGGCCTATGTCGGCGAACATGTCACCGATCAAGCCGAGAACATCACCTCCTGCATCGCGTTTATCGCGTGGATCGCGGCCGCCACCAGGAAGATCAGGCTCGGCACCGGTACGATCAACATGCCGAACACCCACCCCGCCGCCGTCGCCGCCTCCCTCGCCATGCTCGATCACATGCTCGATGGCCGTCTGATCTTTGGAATAAGCCCCGGCGGCCTGCTGTCGGACGCGGAATTGTTCGGCAATCTCGACGCCGATCGCAACGCCATGTTTCTGGAGTCGATCAACCAGGTGCTGGAGATCTGGTCCGGCGAGGCGCCGTACAATCTCGCGGGAAAATACTGGAACGTCTCGACGCAGAAGACCCTGATCAGGGATATCGGCCAGGGCATCATTGCGCGGCCGTTGCAACGGCCGCATCCGCCCATCGTCGTCACCGCGGTGGCGCCGTTCTCGAAGGGCGTTACCGAGGCTGCCGCGCGCGGCTGGGATCCGATCTCGGCCAATTTCCTGATGCCGGCCTGGGTGAAAAGCCACTGGCCGAAATACGTCGAAGGCTGCGAACGCGGCGGCCGTCCGGCCGATCCTGCCAACTGGCGCGTCGCAAAAAGCGTATTCGTCGCCAGGGACGCGGCGACCGCCAAGGCCTATGCCACCGATCCCGACGGACCCTACGTCTCCTATTATCGTTCGCTGTTCACCAAGCTGAAGATGAACGGCCGCATCGAGCTGTTCAAGACCCGCCGCGACCAGCGCGACGATGAAGTGACGCTGGAAATGATCTGCGACAGACTGATCATTCATGGGACGCCTGGAAGCGTCGCGGATCAACTGCTGGCTTTCCAGGACGAAGTTGGCCCATTCGGCACGCTGCTCTATGCAGGCAAGGACTGGAAGGACCGCGAGCTCGGACGCCAGTCCATGATTTTGATGGCCGAGCAGGTAATGCCGCTCGTCGATGCCGGTAGCACCGCCTGCTCCAGCGCGGCGGAATGATCCGATAAATCCACTTTGGAGGGCGCCGTGGCTCTGACCGATCGCATTCCATATCAGGCGCAGGTCGACCGGCCAAAACTCCGGCTGCCCGGCGGCAAGAAGCTCGCGGTATGGGTCATCCTCAATGTCGAGGAATGGCGGATCGAGAACGCGATGCCGCGAACCGTGCTGAGCCCGCCGATGGGACAACCGCTGCTGCCGGACGTACCGAACTGGTCGTGGCACGAATACGGCATGCGCGCCGGCTTCTGGCGGCAGTTCAAGGCGCTGACCGACCGCAACATGCCGGTGACCCTGGCGCTGAACGCCAACGTCTGCCACTCCTACCCCCGCGTCGCATCGGCCGCGCTCGAAGCCGGCTTCGAATTCATGGGCCACGGTTTCGTTCAGGGGCCGATGCACAAACTTGACAACCAGGCCGATGCGATCAGGCGGTCGGTCGAGACCATCGCCAAATTCACCGGCAAGCCGCCGCGATCGTGGGAAAGTCCGGGGCTGACGGAAACCGACGACACCCTCGATCTGCTGCGCCTCAACGGCATCGAATATGTCGCGGACTGGGTGATCGACGATCTTCCGCAGGACATCGCGACGCCGCACGGCACCATCACGACCATTCCCTACTCGGTGGAGACCAACGACATCGTCATCCACGCGCTGCAGCACCTGACATCCGAGCAATTCCTGCAGCGCTGCACCGACCAGTTCGACCAGCTCTACCTCGAAGGCGCCGACAATGCGCGGGTGATGGCGATCTCGATTCACCCCTACATCACCGGTGTCCCGCATCGCATCAAATATCTGGAAGCGTTGCTCGACTATGTCATCGGCCATGACGGCGTCGCCCTGATGACCGCCAGCGAGATCGGCGACTGGTACCGGGCGGAAATGTCGAAATCATAGTCCGGGCCGCATATCCCAACTTCACTCATCCAACCGCCTTTGCCGGGGCGCGCCGCGGGCCTGTGGCGGTTGCGAAGACCCGTGCGAACCCGGTCAGGAAGACATCCAGGGCGTCGCCGATCACCTGGCGCTTGTCTTCAAGGACCGGGGACTCGAAGATGTATTTGCGAACGCCGTAATAGAAGATTCCGCTTTGCAGCACCCACGCCATCTCGATTTCAGCCGCGGTCGGCTCGCCTTGCTCCGGCAGCCCCGCTTCATGCCTGCATTCCCTCACGACGCGTGACAGAATCTTGTCCTCCACCACGCCGATGTACCAGCGGTTGATGTCGAGCCCCTTCAGGCCCGCATAGAAATAGATCCGCAGCCATTTGCGGGTGAAGATCACATCGGTGTAGGCCTGATAGAATTCCTGCAGCCGCTCGCGAAGCGGTTGCGAGCGGTCGGTCAGCAGCTTCTCCCAGCCGGCATCGAACGGCTCGAGATAGACGGTGCGATAGACTTCCTTGATCAGATCGTCCTTGCTCGGAAAGTAGCGATACAGCAGCGGCTGCGTGACGCCGAGCCGCCGCGCCAGATCGCGGGTGCCGCCGTCAAATCCTTCTTCCGAGAAAAATTCGGTGGCCTTGGCCACGAACTCCCGGCGGCGGTCTTCGGGAGAAAGCCGCTTCTGCTTGGCGCGGGCGCGCCTGGGCAGGACCTTCTTCATGACGCGCCGTCCGGCTTGAGAAACCGGCCGTAACTGCCGCGCGCAAACAACAGTGGCTCCTGCCCGTTGTAGGCATAGGCCTCGACCGCGCCCAGGAATATTACGTGATCGCCGCCATAATATCGATTGGCCGCGCGGCACTGGAAATTCGCCACGCTGTCCGCGAGCACCGGCGCATTGCCGAGGCCAGGCGTCCACTCGACGCCTGCGAATTTATCCTCCGAGGATTTCGCGAATTTGTTGGCGAGCGCCTGCTGCGATGCGCCCAGCACGTTGACGGTGAAATGGCTGGCGTTCTGGAACGTGCTGAGCCCCTGCGAAAACATGCCGAGACTCCACAGCACCAGCGGCGGATTCAGCGATACCGAGGCGAACGAATTGCAGGTCAGCCCATAGGGCCTGCCGTCGGCCGCAACCGCGGTAATGATGGTGACGCCGGTGGCGTAGGTGCCCAGCGCGTTGCGAAAGTCCCTGGGATTGATCGCCGAGTTGTCACTGGCCAACTCGTTGGCCGGATCTGGATCAATCGGATGCTTGGGCGCGTCGGTCATCCCCCGGGCCTCAGAGCGTCAGGTTTTCGGAGGGCAGGCCGAGCGCCACCCGGCCGTAATTGGTGCCGGCCGCATCGAAATTGAACGCGAGGTGCGAATTAATGGCGTGGGCATCGCGAAACTGCCGCTGTAACGCGCCTGTGGTGAACAGGCCGCGCGCGCCGCTGGCGGACGACAACAGCGATACCGCCTCGGTACATAGATTGACGGAATAAGCACCGTCCCGCCGCAACCTGGTCTTGGCGGCAATGTCGGGGATACGGCCGGAGCGCGCATCGGCCATCGCCTCGATACATCGCGAGCGCATGATCAGTCGGGCGGCATCGATCTTGGCGGAGGCCTCGGCAATCTTGATCTGCGTGCTCTGGAAATCGCCGAGCTTGGCGCGGTTATAGGTCGACGCCCGATGGCGCGTGATGTCGATGTAGTCGTCCAGGCAGGCCTGCGCGTTACCCAGCGCCGCGCCTGACAGCACATAGGGAAACAGCGAGAATACCGGCAGCGCATAGAGCGCATTGGGATTGTCGGGGCTTCCAGGGGTCGGACCGCCGGCAAGCTCCCCCACGGCAACCGTCATCGGCTCGGCAACGAAAGTGTCGGCGACCTCTACATCGTTCGATCCCGTCCCCCGCAACCCGCTCGCATTCCAGGTGTCCTTGACCACGTAGTCGTTCTTGTGGAGCAGAAAGATCCTGTATTCGATGCCATCGGCTTCATCTTCGGACGAGACGACCGCGCCAAGCATGTTCCATTCGCTCGAACTCACGCCCGAAGAAAACGGCCAGTGGCCGCGCAGCCTGTATCCGCCATCGACCTTGCTGGCACGGCCGCTGGGAAAAATGAACGAGGACGCAATCAGCGCGTCAACATCCTTGTTCCAGACCAGATCCTGAGCGCGCCGGTCGAACATGCCGAGCATCCAGTGATGGCTGGCGAGATTGGCGAAATTCCAGGCCACTGACGCATCGCCTCGCGCCAGCACATCGGCGCAATCGACCAGCGCGACGTAATCGAGTTCGGCGCCGCCGACCCGCTTCGGCTGCACGATCCGGAACAGACCGGCATCATGCAGGTCGCGTTCAGTCTCCGGCGGCAGACGCCGCAACTCCTCGGTTTTGGGCGCGCGGTCGCGCAAGCGCGGAACCAGCGCCTTCGCACGGTCGATCATGGCGGCATAGATGCTGATATCTCCGGGCGGACTTGCCTTTGGCATTTCGCCAACACCTCCCATTTCAGCCTTCCCGCAATCTCGCCGCTCGGCGCGGTCTCGAGATGCGGCCGATCGGTGCGAAACCTGCTTGACCGGTCGAAGCTATCCGATGATTGTTTATCGCCTGATCATCAACTATTCAAGGCGCGGCCGGTACTGGGAGCGAACGCGGATGGACAAGACCGTTGGAATCGTCGGGCTTGGCATCATGGGAAGCGCGATCGCCCGCAATCTCGTCGAGCGCGGGTGGCGCGTCATCGGCTTTGACCTCGATGGCGCACGATGCGCCGAGCTTGCGCAGGCCGGTGTCACGATCGCCGATGATGCCGCCGGGGTCGCGGGCAGCGCGCCCATCATCCTGACCAGCCTGCCGAGTCCCGCAGCCGTTGAGGATGTCGCGCAGCGTATCGCCGGTTCTGTCGCGCCGCCGCGGATTGTGATCGAACTCTCCACCCTCACCATCGCCGACAAGCTTCGCTTCGAAAGCATCCTGGCGCAGGCTGGCCATATAGCGCTGGATTGTCCGCTGAGTGGAACCGGCGCGCAGGCCAAAAATCGCGATCTCGTGGTCTACGCCAGTGGCGACAGTGCCGCCATTGCCCGATGCGCCGATCTGTTTGCCGATTTCGCCAGGCAAAGCGCCGATCTCGGCGCCTACGGCAATGGCAGCCGAATGAAATTCATCGCCAACCACCTGGTCGCCATCCACAACGTCGCCACCGCCGAGGCGATGCTGCTGGCGCAATGCGCCGGGCTCGATCCGAACATGGTGGTCGATATGGTTGGTCCCGGCGCCGGCGGCTCCCGGATGTTCCAGATGCGCGCGCCGATGATGGCGGAAGGTGTTTACGAGCCCGCGACCATGAAGGTGTCGATGTGGCAAAAGGACATGGCCATCATCGCCGCGTTCGCCGCCGAGGTCGGCTGCGCCACCCCGCTGTTTACGCTGACGCAGCCGGTCTACGCGCAGGCGATGGCGATGGGGCTGGGTGAGCAGGATACGGCCTCGGTGTTCGAGGTGTTGAAGCAGACCATCGTCACCGAACCGCGTTGACGTAGCCCGGATGGAGCCGGCGGGTTGGCGCGTCAGCGCCGAGCCGATGGCGCAATCCGGGAATCGCTGCGACGGCGGCCCCGGATTTCGCAAGCGCTCCATCCGGGCTTCTGTAACGGGCCTCTATAAGTCAATCCCTATTTGCGTTATCCACTCGCCGGGGACATGCTTCTGTACGGGATCGGCGCAAGGCCGTCGCCTGATGGGGTTCATGAGGATAGGCCGGCCAATCTACGGAAGCGTGATCACATCTTTCGATGTGTCGACATCCCGGATGACGGCCTGACCTGATCCATCGTCCCGGCGAAGGGACTTCGCTTCGGGAAGGCTGGTGTCGTGACCCGCCCGAAAACCTGGCTCTTCTCCCTGCTAGGCTGCTGACGCAGCGGGGTTGAATGGCGTTCCGTTGGCGAGCATCCGGTGCAGGATTACAGCGAGCTTGCGCGCTAGCGCGACCTTCGCCTTGCTCATGCCGGCTCGCTTGGCGATCCGCATCGCCCAGCTCTTGAGCTGTGAGCAGCCCTTGAGCGGCTTGGTCAGCATGACGTGGGCGGCCTGGTAAAGCGCCTCGCGCACGGCGGCGTCGCCGATCTTGCTGATCCGTCCCGAGTAGTCAGTCTCGCCGGATTGATACTTCTTCGGTGTCAGTCCGAAATGCGGACCCGCATCTTTGGACGATTTGAACCGCGCCGGATCGTCGATCGCTGAAGCGTAGGTGAGCGCCACGATCGGGCCCACCGCCGGCGTCGAGGTCAACAGCCTGGCTTTTGCATTCGAACGCACCATCGCGCGCACCCGCTTCTCAAACGCATTAAACTCCTTCAGCAGAACGGCTCGCACCGAGAGCAGCGCCTCGCCGACCGCCTCCAGGCTTGGATGGCCCTGCACCAGTTCCCGGATGCGACCGGCAAAGCTTTTATCAGTCGTCTTGCCGACCTTCAGCCCAAAGCCGCGCAGGATCCCGCGCAGGCTGTTCTCGACATCCTGACACTTGGTCTGAACCAGCTTGCGTGCTGTCAGCACCGCCCGAACTTCCTGCGCATCCATCGACTTGCAATGCACCGGCCGGAACCAACCCAACCGCATCAGTTGCGCAATGCCGCGGGCATCGTTGCGGTCCGACTTCACCGGCATCGCTTCGAACGCCTTGCGCACATGCCGCGTCTCCAGAAGCTCAACCGCCAGCCCCGCTTCCCGTATCGCCGCATAAAGCCACTGCGACAACGGCCCCGCTTCCAGCCCGACCCGGCTCAGTCCGTAGTCCAGCGACTTGAGCCAGCTGATCAACGCAGCCGGATCGCTGGCCACCTTGGCCTCCCTAAAAATTTTGCCGGTCCCATCCACAACGCATACGCTCGAGTATTCCAATGAAACGTCGATTCCCGCATAATACTCCATGGTCGTCTCTCCTCGATGCTTGGAGCGAGGTCCATCCCTCGACTCCGCCACACCATCATGTGAGGGACGACCGCCCACCCTCCAAGCCAGCCGCGCGACGCGCGCTATCAAACAGCGCCGTAGCTAGCGCGGCTGGCTTGGAGGGTGGACCGGGGCCCGTTACCCCATCTACGGGGCTACGGTTTCCGCGATGCTCTCTCAGCGTCGTCCCTGCGAACGCAGGGACCCATAACCACCGGCGCCAGCCTGGCGAAGAACGCGTCATCCGTTCTCGCTTGAACGAGAGCGCAACGCGGTATGGGTCCCTGCGTTCGCAGGGACGACGAGATGTGAATTGCCAATTCGAAGTTCCAACAACAAACACACTTTCGCGTTCTCGCGGCGCTATTCGCCCGAGCTTTGCCATTAACGTCCGCCCTCTCCAGTCAGAGGGCGCAGGGAAAGCCGGATGCGCGCTGCACCCGCGGTCTCGCGTGCAATGGAAGTGGTAGAAAACGCACACGAGCATACAGGTCCAGCGGAGGCAATCCGACTTTCCCTGCGCGGCAGTTTACGGCTTATACGTGGTCTCCTCGGCGAGCTATGCACTTTGCCACCGTCGCCCGCGCTGCCTTAAGCTGCGAACTTGACACCAGCCTGAGGGTGTCGGAACCCCACGACTTCGCCGTCCGCTTCAGATGCCCTCGTCAGGAGCGCCATCCGCGTCCACCGCTTCCCCGCCCCGCGCCGGTACGTTGCGCAACGCCCCCCTGAGTGGGACGGGATGGCCAATCATATAGCCTGGTTTTCATTTCCGAAAAACAGAAATATTTTTTCGCGAGGGGCTTGACACTACTTCTGTTAAACCGAAGTGATTTGCCCGACGGGCTAATTTGTCGCAGGTGATCTTCCCCTCTCCCCTTGTGGGAGAGGGTGGATCGAATGCGGGATTAGCGCATTCGAGACGGGTGAGGGGTTTGGCTCAACAAATGGTTTGCCCGCGGATAGGACCCCTCATCCGGCGCTTCGCGCCACCTTCTCCCACAAGGGGAGAAGGAAGAAGACACCCGACGCAACTACCCCGCAGCGCTCGAAAAATTCGGCGGACGGCGCTCGGCGAATGCCGTGAATGCCTCGCGGGCCTCCGCGGTCTGCAGCCGCTCCTTGAAGATCGCGCTCTCGCGATCGATCCGTGCGGCAATCGCTTCGAAATCGCGCATCAGCGCCTTGGTGTGGCTGAGCGCGCCGGCCGGACGCCTGGTCAGTGTTTCCGCCGCCGCGCGCGCCCGGCTGCGCAGCTCGGTTGCGGGCACCACCGCGTTGGCCAGGCCACAGGCCAGCGCCGACGCCGCGTCGAGCGGTTCGCCGAGCGCGAACATGGCGTAGGCGCGGACGTGGCCGATCCGCGCCGGCAACAGCCAGCTCGATGCCGCCTCGGGCACCAGAGCGAGATTGACGAACGGCGTGATCAGCCGCGCCGTTTCGGCCAGGAAGACCAGATCGCAATGCAGCAGCATGGTGGTGCCGACACCGACGGCGTTGCCCTGCACGGCCGCGATCAGCGGCTTGGTCGCCTTTCCGAGGTTCTTGATGAAGCGACCCGCCTGGTTTTCGCCCTGGTCCTTGCCGATGGCCTGGGCGGCGAAATCCGAGAGATCGTTGCCCGCCGTAAAGCTGTCGCCATCGCCCTGGAATACGACGACCCGAATCGCCGGGTCCTTTTCCGCGCGCTCCAGCCCGTCCGACAGGGCGCTGTACATGGCGCTGCTCAGCGCGTTCTTCTTGTCCGGCCGGGCCAGCGTCAGCGTCATGATTCCGGCCGCGACTTCGGTTTTCACATAGTCTGTCATTCAGGAATTCCTTTGGGGAGAACGCGTTTCACTTCAGGCGACTTTCGCCGGCTGCGCCTGACCGGTGCCGTCGAGAAAACCGACCAGCCGGTCACGGATGATGCGCTCGGCATCCGCCATGATGCGGTCGATCAATTCCTTCACCGTCGGCACGTCGTTGATCAGGCCGGCCACCATGCCGCAGCTCCAGGCTCCCGCATCCATATCACCGTCGATCATGACCTTGGGATAGGCGCCGGCGACCTGGTCGTGGATATCGGCGATCTTCAGGCTGGCACCTTTCTCGCGCTCGATTTCCAAAAGCCGGTCGACGGCCTTGTTCTTCAGTACCCGCTCGGTGTTCCGGAGCGCGCGCATGACAAGGCGGGTGTCGAGCTCGGACGCCGCTACCAGCGCTTTCTTGACGTTGTCGTGCACCGGCGCCTCCTTGGTCGCGATGAAGCGCGTTCCCATGTTGATGCCGGCCGCGCCCATCGCCAGCGCAGCCACCAGGCTGCGCGCGTCGGCCATGCCGCCCGACGCCACGAAGGGGATCTTCAATTCCTCGGCGGCGCGCGGCAGCAGGATCATGTTCGGCATGTCGTCTTCGCCGGGATGCCCGCCACATTCGAAGCCGTCGACGCTGACCGCGTCGCAGCCGATCGCCTCGGCCTTCAGCGAGTGACGGACCGAGGTGCATTTGTGGATGACCTTGATGCCCGCGGCCTTGAGCGCCGGCATGTATTGCTCCGGGCTGCGGCCCGCGGTCTCGACGATCTTGATACCGCCTTCCCGGATGGCGGCGATATATTCCGGATAGGGCGGCGCGGTGAAGGCCGGCAGGAAGGTCAGGTTGACGCCGAACGGCTTGTCCGTCATGTCGTGACAGCGCGCGATTTCCTTCGCCAGTAATTCCGGTGTCCGCTGCGTCAGGCCGGTGATGATGCCGAGGCCGCCGGCGTTGGACACCGCCGACGCGAGCTCCGCGAAACCGACATAATGCATGCCGCCCTGAATGATGGGATGCGCGATGCCGAACATTTCAGTGATGGCTGTTTTCACGAATTCCTCCGGTTCTGATGGGGACGAGGTCCTGGCAAGCCTATATCATTGTCCCAAGGCCGCGAAGGCAACATAGGCCATTGGCAAAGCTCGTCATGCCCGGGCTTGACCCGGGCATCCACGTCTTAGCCTCGCCTTAGCAAAGGAAGACGTGGATGGCCGGGTCAAGCCCGGCCATGACGAACGCTGGGTTTACCACTTTTCGCCGAAGGGACGGATTTCAAGTTCGAACGTCCAGGCGCTGCGCGGCTGTTGATACAGCAGCCAGTAGGATTCCGCGACCGACGACGGCGGCATCAGGAGATCGGGGTTGTCGAGTGCGCCCGGTCCCAACGCCTCGATCCGCCGCTGGCGCACCCATTCGGTGTCGACGCCGGAATCGATGATCAGGTGACCGACGTGGATGTTCTTCGGACCAAGTTCGCGCGCCATGGCTTGCGCCACGGCGCGCAGGCCGAACTTGGCGCTGGCGAACGCGGCATAACCCGACCCGCCGCGCAGGCTGGCGGTCGCACCGGTGAAGAAGATGTTGCCCTTGCCTCTCGGCAGCATCAGGCGGGCGGCCTCCCGGCCGGCAAGAAAGCCGGAATAGCAGGCCATTTCCCAGACCTTGCGGAACACCCGTTCGGTGGTCTCCAGAATCGGGAAGTTGACGTTGGCGCCGACGTTGAAGATGCAGACCTCGAGCGGCGCGTGCTTGTCGGCATCGCCAAGGAAGGAAATGATTTCCTCTTCCTTGCGCGCATCGAGCGATCGGGCGTGAATTTCGCCGCCGGCCGCCTCGATCTCCTTGACCAGCGGGTCGAGCTTGGCGCCGTTGCGGCGTCCGGCGAACACCGTGAATCCCTCGGAAGCAAACTTTTTGGCGATCTCGCTGCCGATGAAGTCACCGGCGCCGATCACGGCCACCGTCGCGTTTCTCTTCTGCAAGGCTGTTCTCCCGGTCGGATGCGGACACGGCACCTGCAATGTTAAAGTTCTATAATTGAACTGTCAATAAAGCAGTGATATGCTCTTCTTTTGTAGGGACAAAATTCTACGTATCGCTCCAATAGTTCTGATTTGGAATGTAATGCCGATCTCGATGGGGCCAACCGGAGCGCACGATGAAGTGGGACGAACTCGAAGAGGAGCCATGTTCGCTGGCCCGCACCGTCGCGGTGATCGGCGACCGCTGGAGCCTCCTGATCCTGCGCGAGTGCTTTCTGCGAACCCGGCGGTTCGAGGGCTTTCAGTCGGCGCTGGGGATTACCCGGCATCTGCTCGCGGAGCGGCTGAAGAAACTGGTTCGCCTCGGCGTGCTCAGGCGGATTCCGTACCAGGAGTCGCCGAAGCGGCATGAATACATCCTGACCCAGAAGGGCCTCGATCTCTACCCGATCATCCTGTCGATCGTGCATTGGGGCGATACCCACATGGTCGACGAACGCGGCAGGCCCCTGCTCCATGAGCACAAGGGCTGCGGCAAGATATTCGATCCGGTGCTGGTCTGTTCGGAATGCGGCGAACCGGTCACCGCCAGGGGCGTCCATGTGCATCCCGGACCGGGCAAGCGGGTGGCGGTGGCGGAGATGCCGAAGACGAAGGCGCGCAGCCGCGCGGTCTGAACTTCTTCTCCCCTCCCCCCGCGAGCGAAGCGAGCGGTGGGGTCCGAGGCGAGCGAAGCTCGCTCTCGAGGTCGGGGGTGGGGGGTCTATCAGCGCGAACAACTGATAGCGAATTTGCGGAAGCACCCCCCACCCCCGACCCATCCCCGCCACGCGCAAGGGCGCGTGGAGGGAGGGGGGTGAAGGAGCGCCGCTAATCTACCGTCCGATACATCGGCGGCCGGGCGCGGACCGGATCGAGCAGCGACCAGTCGCCCTGCTCCACCACATGCCCCCTCGGAAAAGGCGCGCGAGCCTCCTGGCCGAGCGATCGCATCACCCGGTCGTCGCGGTAGTAGCAAAGCAGCACCACGCGGACCAATGCCGCCAGCGGCGCACCGCCGACCTCGCGAAACGCCTTTGTGGCATCGGCGCGGTGATCCGGTTCCAGATCGGCGAAGGCAGCCCCCCCGATCGCGGCCAGATGCGACAGGGCGCGACGGATGTCATCGCGGTCGCGCTCCAGGTTACGAAGGATGTCGTCGAATATCTTGTCGTCATCGGCGCCGGGCACATCATAGACCGCGCTGGCGGGAATGATCATGCCGGCCAGCGCGCGGAAGTCGCGGACCTGGTCGGCGGAGAGATCCTGGTTCTGCATGAAATCGCCCTCAGTCGAACAAATTGGCAAGACGCTGCTTGATGCTGTCGGCGATATAGAGCGCCAGCGCCTGGATGGTCGAGGTCGGGTTGACGCCGCCTGAGGTCACCCAGATGCTGCCATCGACGATGAACAGGTTCTTCACGTCGTGGCAGCGGCCCCATTCGTTCACCACCGAACGTTCCGGGTCGGTGCCCATGCGCGCGGTGCCGAGCAAATGCCAGCCGCCGTTCAGGATCGGGCTCTCGACGGCGATATTGCTGGCGCCGGCGGCGGCCAGCACCTCCTTCGCGCGCGCGATGCCATGGTCCATCATCTTCAGGCTGTTGGCGCTGATGGTATAGTCGAGTTTTGGCGCCGGGATGCCGCTGGAATCCTTCAGGTCCGGATCGAGCGTGACGCGGTTGTGCTCCTCGGGCAGATCCTCGCAGATCGCCGAAAGCGAGATGCGATGGTTCAGCAGTTTGCGATAGACCGAATGATGGTCATCACCCCAGGGCAGCCGCCCGGCATTGGAACTGATGATCGCTTCCATGATGGCGCCGACGCCGCGGCCGAACTGGAAAGTATAGCCGCGCACGAAATCGCGCTTCCGGTCGGTCTCGTAGAATTCCTGGCTCCACAGACACAGCGGCGGGCCGTGATTGCCGTCGAGCGGTTCGTCGACATAGCCGTAGGTCTGGGCATAAGGGTGAAACATCAGGTTCTTGCCGACCAGCCCCGAGGAATTGGCGATACCGTTGGGGAATTTCGCCGAGACCGAGTTCAGCATCAGGCGCGGCGTGCCGACACCGTTGCAGGCGAGGATGACGACTTCGGCGGGCTGAAACTGCTCCTTGCCCTCGGCGTCGTAATAGATCACGCCGGAAGCCATGCCTGATGCGTCGACCGTGACCTCGCGAACCCGGCACATGGTGCGAAGCTCGACGCCGGCGCGGATCGCATGCGGCCAATAGGTGATGTCGGTAGAGGCCTTGGCGCCCTGCGCGCAGCCGGGCGTGCAGTGGCCGAGGTTGATGCAGCGCGCCCGCCCCTCATAGTCCGACGTCGCGATCGTCGAGTCAGACGGCCACCAGTGCCAGCCCAACTGGTTCATCGCCTTGCCGAACCGCGCGCCGGATTTGCCGAGCGGCAATGGCGGCATCGGCGGCTGATGCGGCGGATAGGCCGGATCACCCGCGAGACCCGAGACACCCATCATGCGGTCGTTCTCGGCGAAGTACGGCTCCAGCGTGGCGTAGTCGACCGGCCAGTCGTCGGCGACGCCGTCGAGCGTGCGCACCTTGAAGTCCGAGGGATGCATGCGCGGAAAATGCGCCGTGTACATGATGGTGCTGCCGCCGACGCCGTTGAAATTCACCACCTTGATCGGCGAATTGGCGTCGTTGATCGGATAATCGGTGGGCCGCGCCCGGCGGTTGGGATTGATGGCGAAATCGCTGAACAGCCGCGCTTCCCAGTCCCTGCCGTTGCTGGGATAATCCGTCGGCTTCACCCAGTCGCCCTGCTCGAGGCAGACGATCCGCATCCTGGTATCGGCCAGACTCCAGGCCACCGCGGCGCCCGATGCCCCGGAACCGACGATCAGGACATCGACTTTATCAAGCATCGATTTTTCCTCCCCAGCGCATCCATTGATAGCCAGTTCGTTCCCTTCTGTCAGCATGCGCGACAGCATGGGTGATGCTATTGTAGGTTCGGACAGAAGCATAAAGAACCGGGAGGGTCGAGTGACTGACGGCGTGCGCACTGGCGCAGACACATCTTACGAATGCGACGTGCTCGTGGTCGGCTCCGGCTGCGCCGGCATGTCCGCCGCCGTCACAGCCGGTCATCGCGGCCTCAATGTCCTCATTGTCGAAAAGGAGCCACGCTTCGGCGGCACCACGGCGCGTTCCGGCGGATGGCTCTGGATTCCCGGCACGTCGCTGGCGCGGGCCTGGGGGATCCACGAGAGCCCGGACCTGGCGCGAACCTA
Source organism: Bradyrhizobium sp. (assembly GCF_030654605.1). Classification (GTDB taxonomy): domain Bacteria; phylum Pseudomonadota; class Alphaproteobacteria; order Rhizobiales; family Xanthobacteraceae; genus Bradyrhizobium. The sequence goes on along the minus strand of NZ_JAURXB010000026.1, from coordinate 8,045 downwards.
TCTGCGGCATGAAGCCGGCAACAGTTTCGACGCGGCGCGGGTCGATGCCTTCCTGACCGCAGGACCAGAGGCCGTCGACTTCTTCACCTCGAAAACGGCGCTGCGCTTCGACATGCCGCTGGTGTTTCCCGACTATCACGCGGAAGCGCCCGGCGGAACGCAGGGCGGCCGTTCGATGGTGACGCGGCCGTTCGACGGCCGCGAACTCGGGGGGCATGTCAAAACACTCGGCGCGCCGCTGCCGGAATTGACCGTGTTCGGCATGATGCTGGGGTCTGGCAAGGAAATCATCCATTTCATGCGCGTGACCAAGTCGCTGGCCTCGGCGATCTTTGTCGCCAAGCGGCTGTCCCGCCATCTGATGGACGTGATGCGTTACGGGCGCGGCATGACACTGACAAATGGCAACGCGCTGGCCGGACGGCTGGCGAAATCCGCCTTCGACCTCAACATACCCTTGTGGCTGTCGTCCCCGGTCCGCGAGCTGATCGTCGAGGACGGCGCGGTGCGCGGCGCCATCGTCGAACGCGAGGGGCGCCTGATTCGGGTCCACGCCAGACGCGGTGTGGTGCTGGCCTGCGGCGGCTTTCCGCATGACGTCATGAGGCGCAAGGCGATGTTTCCGCATGCGCCTGACGGCACGCAGCATTATTCACCGGGTCCTGCCGGCAACACCGGCGACGGCCTGCGCCTGGCTGAAGCGGTCGGCGGGCGTGTCGAGGACACGCTTCCGAATGCCGCGGCATGGGTGCCGGTATCGGTCACCACGCGCAAGGATGGCAGCAGCGGCGTGATGCCGCATTTCATCGATCGCGCCAAGCCCGGCGTGATTGCCGTGATGCGCGACGGCGCGCGCTTCGCCAACGAGGGCAATTCCTATCACGACTTCGTCCAGGCAATGATGAAGGCCGCCAGGCCGGGCGAAGAGATCGCCGCCTTCCTGATCTGCGATCACGAGACCCTGCGCAAATACGGCCTGGGCTGCGTGCCGCCGTTTCCGATGCCGATCGGCCGTCACGTCAAGACCGGCTACCTGATGCGCGGCGCGACGCTCGCGGAACTCGCCGCGCAGGCCGGCATCGATGCGCGCGGGCTGGAAGCGACGATCGCACAATTCAATGCGTCGGCGGCGACCGGACAGGATACCGCCTTCGGCAAGGGATCGCGCGCCTATAATCGCTTTCAGGGCGACGCGCTGCATGGACCGAACCCCTGCATCGGCCCGGTCGAACAAGGGCCGTTCTACGCGATCAAAATGGTGATCGGCGATCTCGGTACCTATGCCGGGATCAAGACCGACGCCAATGCTCGCGCGCTCGACGCCGACGGCCACCCGATCGACGGGCTCTATGCCGCCGGCAACGACATGGCGAGCATCATGGGCGGCAACTATCCCGGCGCCGGCATCACGCTCGGGCCCGCACTGACCTTCGGCTACATCGCAGGCCGCCATATCGCTGATACATCGCAGCCGTGAAATTCACGACGAGGGACACCTCGTCATCCGATCGACCGACGCGACGCGGCAACTCGCCTGCTAACGCTTGAAATGGCAGTCCCCGGCGCGCGCCGGCGGACCCGTATCAATCGGACTCGAAAGGAAGAACATGGCTCATATCGGAAGCTGCTTCTGCGGCACGGTCAGACTGGAAGTCAGCGGTGAGCCGGAGGGGATGGGCTATTGCCACTGCCGTTCCTGCCAGTCGTGGTCGGGCGGCCCCGTCAACGCGTTCAGCCTGTGGAAGCCGGCAGCGGTGCGAATTACCGCGGGCGAGGAGCATGTCGCGACCTTCCAGAAGACCCCGCTCAGCCAACGGCAATATTGCGCGAAGTGCGGCGGTCACCTGATGACCAACCATCCGACATTCGGCCTCGTCGACGTGTTCGCCGCGACCATCCCCACCCTCGCCTTCGTTCCCGGCGTTCACGTCAACTATGCCGAGACGGTGCTGCCGATGCGGGACGGCCTGCCGAAGCTGAAGGATTTTCCCAAGGAGCTCGGCGGTTCGGGCGAAGCCATCGTGGAATAGCCGCTCGCTCTTCAGCTTGACGTTTGTTGTGTTTCAGCAAACTTTGGCCTCATCCTGAGGAGCCGCGCGCGCTTCGCGCGGCGTCTCGAAGGATGGCAACAAGCACAGTGCCAGATGGTTCGAGACGCACGCGCGCAGCGCAAGCGCGCTGCCCTCGTGCTCCTCACCATGAGGGAATGGGATGTGCCGCCCGAGCAACGATGGAGTCTGTTTCAGATCGCCGCCTCCGCCCTGTCCTCCACGCTCGCGACGTGTTGCGCGATCATGCCGGCCACGTCGGCGGCATGGGTCGCAATCATGAAGTGCGACGCGCCGGCGATCTGCGCGACCTTGGCGTTCGGCATGAACTGGCCAAGCAGTTGGTTCGCGCGCTTCGCGGCCGGATGGCTGGCCTCACCCCACAACACCAGCGTCGGAATTCTGATCGTCGCGAGCAACCCGGGCGTCAGATCGAACCCATAGGCGCTGGCCCAGTCCAGCAGGTTGGCCGGCGTGGTTTGCGATGCGTAATCGCGGACGCGCTGCGGCCAACCGGCGAAAGTGCCTGCGCCGCCATAGAAATCGATCATCTGTTCGATCGCCGCGTTGTCGCCGGCTTGATAGGCCCTGGAATAGGCGTCCGACATCGTCCGGAACGCCAGGTAGTGCCGGTACTCGCCCATGTGCCGCAGGATCTCCGGCGCGGGCGCTTCGGCGACGGTCAAGCTCAGCAACGGCACGCGCCCGCGCAGCGCTACCGCGACGGCTGACAGACCGCCAAAGGAATGGCCGACCAGATGCACCGGGCAGCCCGCGCGCCGTATCACCGCTTCAAGCGCTTCGGCCTCGTGAGCCATATCGGCATCGGCAACGCTGCGGCGCTCCTGCGTGCCGCCATATCCGAGCAGGCTCGTGGTGACGACGCGAAAACTGTTCTTCCACCGCGCCATCACCGGCCGCCATGCAGCGCCGGTGCTGCATGACCCCGGCACCAGCACGACCGTCGGGCCGGCTCCGGCTTCGTCGTAATCGATGCATCCGCCGATGTCTTCGATCATGGTTTTGAGGACTCCTTCAAGCCACTTCAATTCAGGCAAGACTCGGCGCACGGCCGCCGGACCAATGATCAATCGGTGCGGCGGCCGTCAGCAGCGAACGAACCGATCAGCGTCTGGTGATGACGATTTCGAGGTATTCGCTGGGAACGATCACGGTGCCGTCTTCGGCGCGGTTCATCCGCCCGATCAGCGCCAGCAGGTCGTCTCTCAAACCCTGCTGGTTGGCGGCATCGAGCGCGGCGAAGGCCTTGAGCATCGGACCATAATAGGTCCTGAAAATCTCCACGAAGTGCTCCGGCGACCGGTAACGGAACATGAAATTCCGCGGCACCGCATTGATCGCCCGCGCCGAAGGCCCGAACATCTCCGTGATGCGTGCCCGGGTCCCCCACAATGCGGGCGACCTCGCGCCTGATGGCGGCGGCAGGTATTTTCCGAGCGTCTTGAACAGTTGCCCGATGAAACCATCCGGCGTCCAGTTGGCGAGGCCGATCTTGCCTCCGCTCCGGCATACCCTGAGCATCTCCGCCGCGGCCTTTTCCTGGTCCGGCGTGAACATGACGCCGAAGGTCGAGACCACCGCGTCGAAACTGGCGTCGGCAAAGGGCAGCGCCTCGGCGTCCGCCTCCCTGAACTCGATCGACAAACCGTCGGCCGCGGCGCGCAGCCGCCCGCGCTCGAGCAGAGCAGGTACATAGTCGGTGGATACGACGTCGCACCAGCGGCGGGCCGCGGCGAGCGTGGCATTGCCGTTGCCGGCGGCGACATCGAGCACCTTCTGTCCGGCGTGGATATCGAGAGCTTCGCACAGATCCTCGCCGACGATCTGAAGCGTGGTGCCGACCACGGCATAGTCGCCGGAAGACCATGCGCCTTGCTGGCGTGTCTTGAGGGCTCCGAGATCGATCGGGGCGGGCGGGGCGTTCTGAACGGCGGTGGATAGAGTCATAATCATTCTCCGTTTCAATTTTCTGGTGATGTTGATGCTACCGGTGTCGTCTGGCTTGCCGGTACCGGTGCGTTGTCGTGGTCATTTGCTCAGCGGATTGCGGCCATGCCTGTCATTAAAATTGCTCCTGATCTGAACCTAATCCCCGCTCAAAGGACGTAACTGAGAGGGCGGCTGTCCTCTATCCAGTTAGCGACAGGGCTATCCCGATCATGAAATTTTTCACCGAACCTGGTGTTCATCATCACATCGCTGGAGATTCCTTCATGAATGCACGTCCCAACGGAGATTCGAGCACGGCTTTGCTGCCGCGCGGCGTCCGCCGCGCGCTCGATGCGATGCGCACGAATGTCGGGCGTGACTGGAGCGTGATGGAACTCGCCGAGGCCGCGGGCCTGTCCAGCCGCACGCTGCAGCGCCAATTCCGGGAATTCGTCGGCAAGGCACCCCGCGCAGCGCTGCGTGATATCCGGTTCGAGGCCGCGCGCCGCGAACTGCTGCAGGGCATTCCCGACGCCAAGGTGATGGATGTCGCCCAGCGCTGCGGGTTCCCGCATTGCGGACGGTTTTCCGTCGAGTATCGCCGCCGTTTTGGCGAAACCCCGTCGCAGACCGCGAAGCGGCAGGCCGTCTTCGCCGATGCGCTGAGGTCGATGCCGTCGTTTACCATCCCCAGCCGCGATCGGCCCACCGTCGCGCTGCGCCCGATCGAAGCCGGCCCCGAACACCGCGACATCGCGCACAGCATTGCCGATGAGCTTTCGATCGCCCTGACGCGGGCCGGCGCCGCCGTTGTCCGGCAACCCGGCGCGGCACGCTACCACTTGATCGGCGCCATCAGCGGATCGGACCGGCAAACGCGCCTGACGTTCCGGCTGATCGATGCCGAAACCGGCCGTCATCTGACGGCATACCGTTCCGATGGTGCCCTTGGTCACGACGCGTCTCTCGACGAGCATCTCGCCACCAGGATCATCGCGGCGATGCAGCCATGCCTGCGCCTCGCGGAAATCGATCGCGCCGGCCGCAAGCCGCCGACCGATCTGAGCCCGCACGATATGGCCCTGCGGGCCATGCCCTGGGTGCTTTCGCTCAATGCCGAAGGCAATGCCCACGCGCTGGACCTTCTGGAACGCGCGATGGAGCGTGATCCGGGCAACGCACTGGCGACCGCGCTTGCGGCGTGGGCCTATAGCCAGCGCCTGGTCTATCATTTCACCGCAACACCGAACGAGGACCGCGCCAGAAGCGCCGAATTGGCGCGAAAGGCGCAAACCCTGGGCGGCGACGCCACCGTGCTCGCCGTTCTCGGCAACGCCTTCACCTTCCTGCACGACCTCGAAGCAGCGGAACTGATGATCCGCAAGGCGCTTTCGATCGACGGCGGCTCGGCCTGGGCATGGAGCCGGAGCGGATGGCTCGACGTCTACAACAACGACGCGGATTCGGGCATCGAGCGGCTCAAGATCGCGCTCGACCTCGCGCCGAACGACAGCCTCGCGTTCAACAGCATGGTCGGCATCGGTTGCGCGCATTTTGAATCGGGCCGCTATACCGAAGCCGCCCATTGGCAGCAGCGCGCGCTGGCCGAGCATCCGTCGGCGACCTGGATCCACCGCACCATGTGCCCCGCTTATGTGCTGGTGGGAGCCGAGTCCGAGGCCCGCCGCAGCGTCACGGCGCTGCGGGAGCACTATCCGGACCTGACGGTCTCGGAAGTGCAGAACGGCCTGCCGCCGCTGCCGCAATCCTATTGCGACCGGGTAGTCGATGCGCTGCACAGCGTGGGTTTGCCGCTCTAGTCATGAATCGTATTGCGGCCCATCGACGTGACGCCTGCGACGGGCTTCTTACCTGGACCGCAGCGTCCTCCAATCAGAGGAGGCCGTATCGCAGTTTTGGTTAATCCATCCGATAACCAACATGTGAAATCGCAGGCAGCGCCCGGCTAGCCGTTTCGCGCCACGCAATGATGCGGTCGGTTTGCGCTGCCACGGAATTGCCGCTGAATCGTAATGTCTCGACAGTGGGATATTTTCGTTTCACGTCATTTTACCGGGACTGATAATAATGGATGATAGAGAACAGCTTTCAGCGTTAATCGGCGATATTTACGACGCCGTGTTCGATCCCGACCATCGAACCGACGTTCTCGACAGGATTGCGGACTTTGCCGGCGGCGATTCGGGCGGCCTGCTTTCGAAGCATGCCTTGGGCAGTTCCTTAGGCAGCTCCTTGGAAACCGCCGAACACCTGTATTGCTACATTGGAAACGACTCTGAGGGCCTGCGGGCCTATTCGGAGAGCTATCCGAAACTCGATTCCACGGCGGACCCACTGTCGGTCGGAGTCGAGCAGATCGTGAGCACCACCGATCTCGTGCCCTACGAGGAATTTCGCCGCGGCCGCTTCTATCGGGAATGGGCCCGGCCGCATGGGTGGATCGACATCGCCAGCGCGGTGGTCGAAAAGTCGGCGACCAGCTGTACGTTTATCAGTGTCGCGCGACGCGAGGCCAGCGGCCTGGTCGACGCCGACATGCGCCGCCGCATGGCGCTGATCATACCCCACGTCCGTCGCGCAATTCTGATCGGCAGGACCATCCATCACAAGGAAGCCGAGGCAACCTGCCTGACGGACATTCTCGACGGGCTGAGCGCCGGCATGATCCTCGTCGACGCCGGCGGCCGCATCGTCCACGCCAACGCGGCCGGCAGCACCATACTCGCCGCCGCCGACTTTCTCCGCAGGACGCCCTGCGGACGGCTGGTTGCCGGTGAGGCGCCCGTCAACGCAGCCTTGCGCGAGATCCTGCTCGGCGCCGGCGGCGGCGACGCGGCGCTTGGCGTCAAGGGCATCGCCCTGCCGCTGACCGCCCGCAGTGGCGAACGCTACGTCGCTCACGTGTTGCCGCTGACCTCGGGCGCACGCCGAAAGACCGGGCTTGCCTACGACGCGGTAGCCGCCTTGTTCGTGCGCAAGGCGGCGCTCGAGGCTTTCTCGCCTTCCGGAGTCATTGGCCAGATGTACAATCTGACGCCGACCGAACTGCGCGTGCTGCTCGCCATCGTCGACGTCGGCGGCGTTCCCGAGGTGGCAGCGTCGCTCGGCGTCGCGGCCACCACCATCAAGACCCATCTCAGCCGCCTGTTTGAAAAGACCGGCGTCGGTCGTCAAGCCGACCTGGTCAAGCTGGTCGCCGGATTCGCCACACCGCTGGCGAGCTGACACAGCCTGGTTCGGTGAGCGCGGGGACGCGGGCAGCCGGCATGCGGCTCGCGCAATCGTGAATCAAAATATTGTAATCGGATTTCGTCCGAATGGAGGATGACGATGAGCGCGTCGAGACCTATCTGTGGCTGCTCCATTCCAAAGGAAACGAGTCGTGTTGAAGCGAATATTCTTGATTGGTGCCATCGTCGGCATCGCCGTGGCACACGGGGTCGTGTTGTACAAAATTGATACCGGAGTCCGTACGGCTGAAACGAAGCAGGAGATCGCTTCAGGAACCCGCAGGGCGGCCTATTGGTAAAGCGGCAGACGGCCAGACGCCGAATTGGAATATTTCCAGGAAATTGTGATGACTGCGATTCGCACAAACATCCAACCGTCATCGACGGACACAGAGATATTGCCGGGAGGATTGGCAAGCCTTGTGAACCGCCTGGTCAACCGCTGGGTTGCGGGTATCATCGCCCGTTGCGAGCGCGAAGCAGCGGGTGCCGCGCTGCGCCAGCTCGACGACCGGGGGCTGAAAGACATCGGCATCCACCGGCATCAGCTTGGCGATGCCTTTTCCGAAATCGCCAGCGAACGGATGCGGCTGCAGCGGCGCGGACGTTGCTAGCCTACCGGCTAATTTGGCCCAGTCGCCCTTCTTCTCCCCTCCCCCCGCGAACGCGGCGGGGAGGGGTCGGGGGTGGGGGGTCTATCGGCGAGTAACATTGCCCGCGCGTGTGGCGCGCTAACCCCCGCCCCCGGCCCCTCCCCGCCACGCGCACGGGAGCGTGGAGGGAGGGGTGCGAAAAG
>NZ_JAURXB010000017.1 GCF_030654605.1 Bradyrhizobium sp. | reverse complement strand
GTGCAGGGCTCACCGAGAAGAGCACGTATAAGCCTTAAACCATCGCGCAGGGAAAGCCGGATGCCTCCGCTTCACCTGTATGCTCGTGTGCCGCCTACCACTTAAACTACCGCACACGAGACCGCGGGTGCAGCGCGCACCCGGCTTTCCCTGCGCCCTCTGCTTGAGAGGGTGAGGAATTTGATAGCAAACCTCGGGCGAGATGCGCCGCGAGAATTATACGCATGTCCTGAGATCGTCATTGCGAGGAGCTCTTGCGACGAAGCAATCCATCTTTTCTTTGCGCTGCGAAATGGATTGCTACGTCGCATCCGCCTTCGCCCGAAGGCGGGCTTCGGCGGACAAGAGCTCCTCGCAATGACGTCGAAAGAGCGGTGCCTCGTCGCGGCCGGGCTTGACCCGGCCATTCATCCGCTTTGAATGGCGGCCTGAGATAAACGAGAAGCCCCCATGCAAACCCCCCGCGAAATTCTCGCCGACATCTGGACGTCCGCTGGCGGCGAACCCTCCGCGCTCGATGCTGTCACGCTTGATGGCGAGGAGCCGCAATTGCCGTCGTCGTTTCGTGTCGCCGCCGCCGCGCAGGCTTCGATTGCCGCGACTGGCCTTGCCGCCGCGCAGATCTGGCAGATGCGCAGCGGACAAGCGCAAGGCGTCGCCGTCGATATGCGTCATGCCGTCGTCGAATGCCGCAGCGAGCGCTACCTTCGCGTCGACGGCAGACCGCCGCCGCCGGCCTGGGACGCCATCGCCGGGATCTACAAAACCCGCGACGCGCGCTTCGTGCGGCTGCATACCAATTTCAGTCATCACCGCGATGCCGTCTGCAAGGTGCTGAACTGCAAACCGGAGCGCGACGACGTCCAGGCCGCCCTGCTGCAATGGGACGCCGAGGCGTTCGAGACCGCGGCCTATGCCGCCGGCGGCGTGGTCGCGATGATGCGCTCGCGCGAGCAATGGCTGGCGCACCCGCACGCAAAGGCACTGGCCGAACAGCCTTTGGTCTCGATCGAAAAGATCGGCGATGCCGCGCCAAAATCCTGGCCTACGAGAATTGGGCCCGGCGGCGATCGCCCGCTGGCCGGGCTGCGCGTGCTCGATCTGTCACGGGTGATCGCTGGTCCCGTCGCCTGCCGCACGCTGGCGGCGCATGGCGCCGACGTGCTGCTGATTTCCGGTCCCGATTTGCCGTTCATTCCCTGGCTCACCATCGACACCGGTCGCGGCAAGCTCACCAGCTTTGTCGAACTGAGGAGTGAGCAAGGACGGCAAGTCCTGCGCGACCTGCTGGCGGATGCGGATATTTTCTCGCAGGGCTACCGGCCGCAATCCATTGCCGCGCTCGGCTTCTCGCCGGAAGACGCGGCGAAGATCAATCCCGGCATCGTCTATGTGTCGCTTTCGGCCTATGGCCACGCCGGGCCATGGGCCGGGCGCCGCGGCTTCGACTCGCTGGTGCAGACTGCGACCGGTTTCAATCATGCCGAAGGCGTGGCGGCCGGGGTGGAGGGTCCGAAGGAACTGCCGGCGCAAATGCTCGACCACGCCACCGGCTACCTGATGGCGTTCGGCGCCATGATGGCGAAGGCGCGTCAGGCGCGCGAAGGCGGCAGCTGGCACGTCAGGGTATCGCTGGCACGGACCGGGCAATGGCTGTGGAATCTCGGCCGCGTCGCCGACGGTTTTGGGATCGAGGATTTGAAGGGCGACGCGGTCACGCCGTTGATCGAGGATCTTCCCTCCGGTTTTGGCCCGCTGCGGTCGGTCAGGCACGCGGCGATGCTGTCGAAAACACCGGCGTTCTGGGCCCGCCCGGCGATGCCGCTCGGCAGTCACCCGCCGCAATGGCCGGCGCGCCCCTGAGGATTGGGGGCCGGCATATGGGCGTGCGCCCACATTTCCTGCCCACTCCGATTGTGGTTGACGCATTCCGGCGGTTGCCCCCTGATTGCAGGCAGGGATCAAGCCGCGGGAGATCAACCATGCGGGTCGAGGAACACCAGGGACACGCCACCGCCGATCAGGTGCTCGGCGAAATCCGCGAGTATTGCCGCGCCAC
>NZ_JAURXB010000016.1 GCF_030654605.1 Bradyrhizobium sp. | reverse complement strand
GTGGCGCTCGCCATCATCTTTGCGCTGGCCGCCTCGCTGTTGCTGGCGCTCACGGTCATTCCGGTAGCGACCTCGTTCCTGCTCAAGGCGGCACCGCACCGGGAGCCCTGGCTGATCCGCCTTGCCTCGCGAGGCTATGCGCCTGCGCTCGACTGGGCGCTGGCCAATGAACGCAAGGTGATGGTCGCCGCCGTGGCGGCCCTGGTTGCGGCGGGCTTTGCCTACACCCAGCTCGGCAAGACGTTCATGCCGACCATGGACGAAGGCGACGTCATCGTCAGCGTCGAGGCGATTCCGTCGGTCAATCTCGACCAGGCAAATGCCATCAATACCAGGCTGCAGGCTGCCATTCTTGCGGGCGTTCCCGACATCGCGGGAATCGTCGCTCGAACCGGATCGGACGAACTCGGCCTCGACCCGATGGGACTCAATCAGACCGACACGTTTCTGGTGCTGAAGCCGCCGGAGGAGCGGAAGACGGCCGACAAAGCCGCCCTGATTCAGCAGCTGCGCAACGTGCTCAATGACTTTCCCGGACTTTCGCTCGGTTTCACGCAACCGATCGACATGCGCGTCCAGGAGATGATCAGCGGCGTGCGCGGCGACGTCGCCGTGAAGATCTTCGGTCCCGACATAGGCAAGCTGAACGAGATAGCAAACAGGCTGTCTGCGATCCTGTCCAGCATCGATGGAGCCGAGGATGTGTACACGACGCTGAACGAAGGCGCGCAATACTACACGGTCGCGGTGAATCGGCTGGAGGCGGGTCGTCTCGGTCTGGCGGTGGATACGATTGCCGCCTCGCTACGCACCCAGATCGAGGGCCGGACCATCGGCACCGCGCTGGAAGCGGGACGCCGCACCCCGATCCTGCTTCGTGGCAGCGAGCAGACCCGCGAGGCGCCCACCTTGCTGCCAAATCTGCCCCTGACGCTCGCGTCGGGGCAGCACGTGGCGCTCTCCCAGGTCGCCCGCATTCATCGCGTCGACGGCCCCGTCAAGATAGACCGTGAAGACGGCGCCCGGATGAGCGTGGTGCGGACCAATGTTCGCGGACGCGACATGGTTGGTTTCGTCGAGGCTGCACAACAGAAGGTGGGCACCGAACTGGCGCTGCCGCAGGGGTATCGGCTCACTTGGGGTGGCCAGTTCGAGAACCAGCAGCGCGCCGCCGCGCGCCTGTCGGTCGTCGTTCCCGTCGCCATTGGGCTCATCTTCGTGCTGCTTTTCACCACCTTCGGTTCGATCCGCCAGGCGCTGATGGTGCTGGTGAATATCCCCTTCGCCTTGATCGGCGGCGTGTTCGCGCTGGTCCTGACCGGCGAGTACCTGTCGGTTCCGGCGTCGGTCGGATTCATCGCGCTGCTCGGTATCGCGGTCCTGAACGGTGTCGTGCTGGTCTCGTACTTCAACCAGTTGCGCGCCCACGGTCTCCCGGAGGATCGCATTGTCGTGGAGGGCGCCAGGCGCCGGCTGCGGCCGGTGCTGATGACCGCAAGCATTACCGCGCTCGGACTTGTCCCGTTGCTGTTCGCGTCTGGTCCCGGATCTGAAATCCAGAAGCCGCTGGCCATCGTGGTGATCGGCGGGTTGCTGTCGTCGACGCTGTTGACCCTGGTCCTTCTGCCGATCCTCTATCGCCGGTTCGGCGGGGTTGCGAAGGCGGTCAAATGACGAGCGAACCGGTATGCCTGATGTTGATCGCGGCTCGCAGCCTTCGCGAAGAGCTGTTCGACTATCTCGGCGAGCAGCGCGATCTGGTATCCGGATTCACCGCATCCGACGCTGCCGGTCATGGGCCTTCGGTCCGGTTGCAGTCGACGGCCGAACAGGTGAAGGGTCATGCCGACGAGGTGCTGGTGCGGATCATTCTGGAAAGGCAGGATGCTTCGCAATTGCTCGTCCGGATCAGGACGGCGTTCGCGGGAACCAGACTGGTTTACTGGATCGTGCCGGTCACGGAATTCGGCGTGATCGGTGACGGCGAGCATAAGGCCGCAGACTGAGCAGGACCCCCTTCGGGCCCAATTCTAGAGCCTGCCGCCATCCACGACAAAACTTTGACTTGTCAGGCCCGACGCGTCGTCCGAGGCCAGAAACAAGGTCATCCGCGCGCAATCGGCCGGATAGAGCTTGTGCTTCAGGCATTGCCGCTCCATCAGGCCTTTTTCAGCCTCCGGCGTCAGCCAGAGGTCGAGCTGGCGCTGGGTCATGATCCAGCCCGGGATCACGGCGTTGACGCGGATATTGTGGACGCCAAGGTCGCGCGCCAGCGATTTCGTCAGGCCCAGCACGCCCGCTTTCGCGGTTGAATAGATCGCAAGATTGGCCGTTGCGGTCATCCATGCGCTCGACGAATAATTGATGATCGCGCCGCCGCCGGCGGCTTTCATGTCGGGATAGACCGCCTGCGCCGCAAAGAACTGGTGCTTGAGGTTGACGGCAAGCCGATTGTCCCAGAATTCAGGCGTGACTTCGTCGATCGTGTGCCGTTGATCGTGGGCCGCGTTGTTCACCAGGATGGTGATCGGGCCGAGCGCTTTGCGCACCGCATCAATGGCCTGCTTCAGCGCCGCGATATCGGTGACGTCGCAATGCTCGTAATGCAGCCGGGCTGTTGGCCCGATGTCGGCGATCAGCGTCCGGGCGGCGTCGTCGGCAATGTCGACGAAGCCGACCTTGCAGCCTTGCTCGGCAAAGTGCCGCACGATGGATTCGCCGATGCCGCTGGCGCCGCCGGAAATGAAAACCACCTTGTCCTTGAGACCTGGATAAATCGCATTGTTCACGGCAGCCCTCCGGACGCGCATCCTAGAGGGTAAGGAACGGGCAAGTCACCTGATAAGTCACGTGCCGATAAGTCACGTGCGGACTCCCACGGGTGCGACGAATACGGCTCCTTCGACCGGCCCCACTTCCCGCCGGCCCCGCTATCGACCAGGCTTGCGCGCAGCGGCGGCGAGGGCGTGGAATTACGTGTAGTATTCCGGCGAGGGAGCGTAGTTAACGCGGACCTGATTGCGATCGATAAAATCGAGGGATCCGCAGGGCCGGGCTTTTACGGGTTTACCCTAGTGTCCCCAAGAGGATTCGGGGGCAACATGTTTTCAGCAAACAGACTTTTTCCAAAGGACGACGGCGTTTCCGATGCCGTCCGTTTCGAGGTCATGGCGACGCTCTATGGCACGCTGGTTCCGATCGTGTTTGTGGGGTTGTCGCAGGCGATCGTCGGCGGCATTACCGCGTGGCAGACCGGCGACCTCACGACCGCGATCCTCACAGTCGCCGGCGTGGTCGTCGCGGTGGTGCGCGTCCTTGGCGTCCAGGCCTACCGGCGCCGTGCCGCCGGGTCTTCGCCGCTCGACCGCACCGAAGCGGCCATCTGGGAACGGCGCTATACGACCGGCAGCTTCATCTCGGCCCTGATCCTCGGCCTGTTCGCCGCCCGCAGCATGATCCTGGACGACGCCCTTTGCACGGTCATGGCGATCGGCATCGGCTTCGGCTTTGGCGCCGGCGTGGTCGCACGGCTTTCGCTTTGTCCTCGTGTCGCAATCCTCGCCTTGCTGGCAATAGGCCTGCCGGTGATCGCGGTGACGTTCATGCAGCCCGATGCCCGTCACTTCGGGCTTGGACTGCTGTTTGCGATCTATCTGGTCGCCAGCATGGAAATGGTCCGCCTGACCCACAAATCCACCGTCAGCCATATCACGCTCAAGCAGCAGTTCGAACAGCTCGCGCGTCTCGACCCGATGACGGGCGTCTTCAATCGATCGGTGCTGAATACCGACCTCGCTGACATGGTCGCACGACAGGGAACAGGCGTGGCGGTTCACGCTATCGACCTCGACCATTTCAAGGCCGCCAACGATCGTTTCGGCCATCCCGTCGGCGACGCCTTGCTCAAGCAGGTCACCGAACGCTTGAGGTCGATCGCACGGCCCGGTGACTTGATCGTTCGCATGGGCGGCGATGAATTCATTCTGGCGCAGAAGCAACCTTCCGATCGCCGCAACGTGGAAGTCAGGGCCCAGCAGATCTGCGACGCGGTTTCCGCGCCCTATCACATCGGCGGACATGACATCGTGATCGGCGTCAGCGTCGGCGTGGCGATGTCACCGGACGACGGCCAGTCGGTAGAGGCGTTGCTGGTGCGGTCCGATGATGCGCTTTACCGGGCCAAGCAGAATCGCGGCGGCTATGTTTTCGCTGACAACCCTTTGCAGGGGATGGGTGGATCGTATCAGGCAGCGGATAGCGAACTCGCCGCCTGAAGCGCCGGCCAATAGCCTCACCTCGGCACCTTGCCGGCATCCATGATTCCCGGCTCGATGCTACGCATCGCCCCGGAATGACGGAACCTTCACTGCAGCGGCATCCCCGACGTCTTCACCACTTTCGTCAGCTTCTCATGATCCGCCTTCATCAGCGCGGCGAGGTCGTTCAGCGGCATCGGCTTGCCCGGGATGTTGGCGACCGACAGCTGGCGCTGGACGTCGGGATTCTGCAACGCCTTGTTGATGGCTTCATTGATTTTCTTGGCCAGCGCCGGGGGCGTGGCTGACGGCACGTAGATGCCGTACCAGGGCACATAGGCGGCCTCGGCAAATCCGGCCTCGGCGATGGTCGGCACGTCAGGCAGATCCGCGACACGCTTGTCGGTCAATACCGCGAGCGGTTTGATGGTGCCCGCCTTGATGTGCGGCAGCGCGAGCTCGAGCGACACGATCTCGAAATTCATGATATTGGTCATCAAATCGATCAGCGCGGGCGGCTGGCCCCTGTAGCCGACATTGGTGACTTGAATGTTGGCGACCTGAAACAGTTTTTTGGCGCTCAGGTCGATCGAGGAGCCGGTGCCGGGATTGCCGAAATTGAGCTCGCCGGGCTTGCTGCGCGCCAGTTCGACGAATTCGCCGATGGTCTTGACCGGCAGGGTGGGATTGACCACCGCCACGCTCTGGTTCCAGACCGCGAGCCCCACGCATGTAAAATCCTTCATCGCGTCCCAGCCGGCATCCTTGTAGAGGCCGGGATTGACCAGCACCGCCGGTCCGGTGACCAGCCAGGTGTAGCCGTCGGGATCGCTGCGCGCGACCGCGGCGGTGCCGATGTTGGCGTTGCCGCCGGGCCTTGCCTCGACGACGACGGGCGTTTTCCAGTCGCGGCCAACCTGCTCGGTCACGGCGCGGGCGACCAGGTCGACGATGCCGCCGGCGGGGTAGGGCACGACGATACGAAGGGGGCGGTTCGGATAATTGTCGGTCGCCTGCGCCCATGCGGCGCCGGCCAACATGGTTGCGACGATCCCCGCAGCGAAGCCAAAGGTCCGGATGCCCCTCATTTTTCCCTCCCATGTATGAAACATCGTTCGAGCGATGTCTTCGGTTTTGGTGCGTTGGACTGCGGTGATGCAGCCTATTCGTTGGCGACGAGTGACTTGATGCTGCGCGCGAGGCCGAGGATGCGCGGCCCGCATTCGCGCTCGATCTGCTCGGCGCTGAAGCGAAACGAGGGAATGCCGCAATTCACCGACAGGCAGTCGCCGGTCGGCGTGCGGTAGAGCGGTGCTGCGACGCCAAAAATCTCGCGCCGCCATTCGCCGAGCGAGACTGCGAAGCCGCGCTCCCTGCAAAGCTCGCTGTCGGGCAGCGTCCGCGTCTGCACATATTTCAACTCCTCCGGACGCTCCGCTTTCACGGTTCTCACGTAGCTGTTGCGTTCGTCGTCGGTGAACAGCGACAGCAGCGCGCGGCCGACCGCGGTGGTCGCCATCGTGCCGGTAAAGCCGACGTCGGGCATATGCGGCACGGCATCGGTGGTGCGTAGCGTCTCGACATAGATGAAATCGAGGCCGAACGGCATCGCGATCGATACCGTGCCGCCGGTGTAGGCCGCGAAGTCGCGCATCAAGGGCCGCGCCAGTTGCCGGACCTTCAGTGGCGACAGCACGGGATAGGCCGCCGCCAGGATGCCGAGCCCGAGTTCGAAGCGCCCCCTAGCGTCGCGCTTGAGATAGCCGAGCTGCGCCAGCGTGTGCGTCAGCCGCGACACGGTCGGCCGCGACAGGCCTGTCGAGGCGGCGAGATCGGCGTTCGACAGCGCGCCGGTGCCGGTGCGGAACGCCGACAGCACATCGAGCCCATGCGCCAGAGTGGTCGCGAAGGACGGATCGCTGTGGTCCGCCACGGCTTTCGGCCGTGGGGGGACGGAACGGGTCAGGGGAGATGTCGAAGCCATGCGAAATATTGGTCATAATGTAGAAGATTGTCAATATATCGAAATGAATTTGCCATTCGTGTCGGTATACGGTTAGATGGCGTATCCTTGGGAGGCGGTATGGAATTCGATTTATCCGAACGTTCCGAAGCGTGGCGAACGAAGCTGCAATCCTTCTTTGACAGGGAAGTGCTGCCGCGCCATCGCGCCTGGCTCGAGCACGTTGCCGTCAGCCGCGAGACGCCGCCCTTCATGGCCGAACTGCAGCAGAAGGCGCGGCAGGCGGGCCTGTGGAATCTCGGCCTGCCCGAACTCGCCGCCGATGAGCCGGGGACGCGGCTGTCCAATCTCGAATATGCGCCGCTGGCCGAGATCATGGGACGGCTGTTCTGGGCCTCCGAAGTCTTCAACTGCCAGGCGCCCGACGTACCCAACATGATTGCGCTGCAGAATTGCGCCACGCCGGAACAGAAGGCGCGCTGGCTGCGGCCGCTGCTCGAAGCAAAAACCCGCTCGGCCTTCGGCATGACCGAGCCCGACGTCGCTTCGTCCGATGCCACCAATATCGCCACCCGCATGGTCCGCGACGGCGACGACTACATCGTCAACGGACGCAAATGGTTCATCACGGGAGCTGCGCATCCGCGCTGCAGTTTTTTGATCGTGATGGGCGTGACCGATGCGGAGGCCGACCGCACGCGCCGCCATTCCTGCATCATCGTGCCGATGGAGGCGCCCGGCGTCCGGCTGGTGCGTTCGCTGCGCTGGATGGGCTGTGAGGATCACACCGCCCCGATCGGCGAACTCACTTTCGAGAATGTCCGGGTGCCCGCCGCAAACCTGCTCGGCGCGGAAGGCGAAGGCTTTAAGGTCGCCCAGATCCGCCTCGGCCCGGCGCGAATCCATCATTGTATGCGCTCGATCGGGCTGTGCGAATTGCTGATCGAGCTGATGATGGTGCGGTCGACGGAACGTTCCGCCTTCGGTCGCGCCATCATCCAATACGACACGGTGCAGCGCTGGATCGCCGAATCCCGCGTCGAGCTGGAGCAGGCGCGCCTCTTGGCCTGGCGTTGCGCGTGGCGGCTGGACCAGGCCGGCCACCACGGCGCCTGGCGTGATGTCTCGCTGATCAAGGTCGCCGTTCCCGCCATGCTGCAACGGATCGCCGACCGCGCCATGCAGGTATTCGGCGCGATGGGCGGATCCGAGGATACCCCGATCCACCAGGCGCTGGCCTGGGGACGCCTGCTGCGGATCGGCGACGGGCCGGACGAGGTGCATTTGCGGCAGATATTCAAGATGGAAGCGATGCCGTCATGGTCGATCGCGGACTCGCCGTATCTGGCGGCGCGGCCGGCTTGATTTCAGTTCGTCATGCCCGGCCTTGTGCCGGGCATCCACGCCTTGATGGTGTTGCGGCAATAAAGACGTGGATGGCCGGGTCAAGCCCGGCCATGACGAGATCAGAAGATCGTTATACGCGAGGGAGCAAGAACAAGATGACCCAAACAGGCAACGCTGAAGCACCCAGGGAAACCCCGAAGGACGCCTCGGCGCCCGTGGTCGCGCAGCATGCGGCGACGCTGAAGGCGCTGCCGTTTTCCGACACGCGCGATTTCGACGAGGCGGCGCGCGGCTTTCTCGGCACCGTGGAGAATGCGCGGATCGCCAACGCGCAGGGCAGGGTGGTCTGGAGCCTCGAACCCTATGGCTTCCTGTCCGTAGCGGAATCGCCCGCCACGGTGGATCCGAGCCTGTGGCGGCAATCGCGCCTCAACATGAACCACGGCCTGTTCGAAGTCGTGCCCGGCGTCTATCAGGTGCGCGGGCTCGACATCGCCAACATGACGCTGATCGAGGGCGACAGCGGCGTCATCGTGGTGGATACGCTGACCTCGATCGAGGGGGCGCGCGCGGCGATGGCGCTGTATTTTCAGCATCGCGGCCAGCGGCCGGTCGTGGCCGTGATCTTCACCCATACCCACACCGACCATTGGGGCGGCGCGCGCGGCGTGATCGACGACGGCGCACTGGCTGACGGCAGCGTTCCGATCATCGCGCCCAACCTTTTCATGGAGCATGCGGTTTCGGAGAACATCATCGCCGGCCCCGCGATGCTGCGGCGCGCGCAGTACCAGTTCGGGCCGCTGCTGACAAAGGGCGCGCGCGGGCAGGTCGATTGCGGCCTCGGCAAGTCGATGGCGACGGGTTCGGTGGCGCTGTTGCGGCCGACCGACCTGATCATGGCGACCGGCGACATCAGGAGCATCGACGGAGTCGAATTCGAATTCCAGATGGCGCCGAACTCCGAAGCGCCGGCGGAGATGCATTTCTTCATTCCGCGCTACAAGCTTCTGAACCTGGCGGAGAACTGCACGCATAATTTCCACAATCTGCTGCCGTTTCGCGGCGCCGACGTGCGCGACGCGCTGGCGTGGTCAAAGTATCTCGGCGAGGCGCTGCAGATGTGGGGCGGCAAGGCCGATGCGATGTGCGGCCAGCACCACTGGCCGGTGTGGGGACATCAGCGCATCGACACCATGATCCGCCAGCAGCGCGACCTCTACAAATTCGCCCACGACCAGACCATCCGCCTGATGAACCATGGGCTCACCGCGACCGAAATCGCCGAAACGATAAAGCTGCCCGCCAGTCTCGACGGCGCGTGGCATGCGCGCGGCTATTACGGCCACATCCGGCATAATGTGAAGGCGATCTACCAGAAATATCTCGGCTGGTATGACGCCAATCCCGTCAATCTCGATCCGCTGCCCCCGGTCGAGGCCGGCAAAAAGTACGTCGAGTATATGGGCGGGGCCGACGCGATCCTCGCGCGGGCTGCGAAGGACTTTGCCAAAGGCGAATTTCGCTTCATCGCGCAGGCATTGAGCCATCTGGTGTTCGCCGATCCCGACAATCAGGCCGCCCGCGCACTGCTGGCCGATACCCTCGAACAGCTCGGCTACGCCGCCGAAAGTGCGACCTGGCGCAACGCCTATCTGTTCGGCGCGCAGGAGCTGCGGCAGGGCATGCCGAAGGTGCCGGCGCGCGCAGCGATGCCGCGCGAGACGCTGGCGGCCCTGCGCACCGAGCAATTGTGGGACGTGCTCGGTGTCAGGCTCAACGGCCCCAAGGCCGAAGGCAAGCACATCGTGCTGAACTGGAGTTTCACCGATACCGGCGAGACGTTTGTTCTGACGCTGGAGAACTGCGCGCTGACCTATGTCGCGGGCGCGCAGGCGGCGACGGCGGACGCCGGCTTCACGCTGCCGCGTGGCACCCTCGACGAAGTGATCGCGAAGCTGACGACGTTTCAGGACGCCGTCGGCAGCGGTGCGATCAAGTTCACCGGCAATCCGATGCGGCTCGGCGAGTTGATGGCGCTGATGGACGAATTTCCGCGGATGTTCGAGATCGTCGAGCCGAAGCGGGTGGCGGTGAGTTAGAGGCAAGAATCCAAAGCCGTCATTGCGAGCGAAGCGAAGCAATCCATTCTTTCCTCGCACGGATAGATGGATTGCTTCGTCGCTTCGCTCCTCGCAATGACGACGATAGGGATCGGGCCTACTTCGCGCTGCTCACCAGCTTGATGCAATCCAGCGCCATGCATCGGGCAGTGATGCGCGCGTTGGTCGAGTGAAGTTCACGCATCCATGTTGCGCAGGCGCTGGCGGTTGCGAAGCACGATCTGGCGGGCGCCGGAAAATCCCAGCACGCCCTGGGCCTGCAGCTGCGAAAGCGCGCGCGAGACCGTTTCCAGCGTCAGGCCGAGATAATCGCCGATGTCGCGACGGCACATCGGCAGCGCCATCATGCCGGCGACGTCCAGGCGGCGATCCATTTCCAGCAGGAAGGTGGCGACCTTCTCCATTGCGGTCTTGCGGCCGAGCAGCAGCATGTGATCTTCGGCGTGCCTGAGGTCGCCGGCCGTCATGGCCCAGAGATTGCGCGCGACCTTGACGTCCACGCCAGCGGCCTGTTCGAGGCTGCGGCGTTTGACCAGACGCACAGTGGTATCGATGATGGCTTCGGCCGCCAACCGGTGCACGTTGCCCGATTCCAGCCCGAAGACGTCGCCCGGCAGATGGAATGCGCCGATCTGGCGGCGCCCATCGGACAGCAGCTTGTAGCTGCGGACGGCGCCCGAGATCACCTGGTAGACGTATTCCGCGGGCTCGTCCTCGCCGTAGATCTCCTCATCCTTCCGGTAGCTGAACTCGGTGGCGATCAGGCCGGCGTAGCCGGTGACCGCGCCGAACTGGTCGAGGACCGAGTGCGGAACCGGGCCGACGCGGCTGGCGACAGGGGAAGAGGTGAGGGTCTGGGTGAGCATGGTCATCTCCTTGCGGCGGATGGCCATTGCTACGCGGGAACTTCGAAGCCGGAAATTTCGTGCGATATCTTAAGTAGGTTTACCTACGTATAATACCGTAGGTCAATGTCCGGTGCCGGCGGCGGCCTGGCCGTCCTGAATCGCCCCGCGAATACGCGTCACAAGGCTCTCATCCAGCAGCGGTTTCAGCAGAACATCGTGCACGCCCGCAGCCGCGGCCCTCGCCGCGATGTTCTCGTCGGGGTAACCGGTAATCAGGATGATCGGCGCGACCATGTCGCGGTTGCGCAGGCGCCTCGCCAGATCGATGCCGTTCATGTCGGGCATCTTGTAGTCGATCACGAAGCAGTCCACGCCGGTCGAACGGACGGCATTCAGCAGCGCCGAGCCGTTCCTGAAGGTCCGGACGTTGAAGCCGTCCGATTCAAGCAGAAACCGCAGCGAGCCGAGCACGTCGGCGTCGTCATCGACGACGTAGATCGTAGGTTTTGCGGGTAACGACATCATGAAATTCCCGCCTGCTGAATTTAGACATGAATGATGCATGACGTTCAGGTAACACCCGGTGCCGGCTTCGCGCCTTGATTTGGCTCAATCCTTCAGCAGGCCGGCCCGCATCGCCAGCCGCACCAGTTCCGACAGGCTGTTGGCCTGCATCTTGGTCATGACGTTGGCCCGGTAAACCTCGATGGTGCGGGGGCTGATGTCGTAGTCGCGGGCAATCAGCTTGTTGGATAGCCCGGCGATCAGGCCGTCCATGACCTGGCGCTCCCGCGGGCTGAGCGTTGCCACCCGCGCCGCGATCTCGTGGGTGACCACCTCGCTCCTGGCGGCCGGCTCCGCCTGCCGGATCGCCGCCTCGATCATGCCGATCAGCCGGTCGTCCTCGAACGGCTTTTCGAGAAAATCGACCGCGCCGAGCTTCATCGCCTCGACGGCGAGCGGGACATCGCCATGGCCGGTCATGATCAGAATCGGAAACGCGCTGTGGCCGGCTTTCAAGCGCTTCAGAAGCTCGATTCCGTCAATGCCCGGCATGCGCACGTCGGAGACGACGCAGCCAAATTCGAGACCGGGCAGCACATCGAGAAAATGCTGGGCGGTTTCGAACAACGTGACGTTGAAG
Organism: Bradyrhizobium sp.; assembly: GCF_030654605.1. Taxonomy (GTDB): domain Bacteria; phylum Pseudomonadota; class Alphaproteobacteria; order Rhizobiales; family Xanthobacteraceae; genus Bradyrhizobium. The sequence continues at coordinate 25,600 of NZ_JAURXB010000016.1, read as the reverse complement.
TTGGCGGATTCCAGCAGGAAGTTCAGCGAATCCCGCATCGCCTCGTCGTCGTCGATGACATAGACCCTTCCCTTGTTCGACATCACTCAGCTCTCATTGGCTGCTGCGGGCAGCGTGAAACGAAACGTCGCGCCGTCAGCTGCGTTGCTTTCGGCCCACATCCGGCCGCCATGGGCCTCGATAATCGAGCGGCTGATGGAGAGTCCCACTCCCATGCCGGTTTCCTTGGTCGTGAAGAAGGTCTGGAACAGATTGGGCTTGACGTCCTCGCGGAATCCCGAGCCGGTATCGGACACCTCGATTTCGACCATGTCGTCCGCCACCCCGGTATTCCTGACGATCAGCTCCCGCCGCTGCGATTGCGCCATCGCCTCCAGCGCATTGCGAAACAGGTTCACCAGCACCTGCTGAATCTGGACCCGGTCGGCCAGCACCAGGTCGAACGCCGGGTTGAGATTGAAACGAAGCTGGACGTCCTGCTCGCGGGCGCCGGCGAGGCCGAGCGCACCGGCCTCTTCAATCAGCTTGGAGAGACTTTCGACGCGCTTTTCGGATTCGCCGCGCGAGACGAAGTCGCGCAGACGCCGGATGATCTGGCCGGCACGCAGCGCCTGCTCGGCGGCGCGGTCCATCGCGCTTTCAATTTTCTGCGTTTTGGGATCGGCGCTGCCGGCCAGCAGCCGGCGCGAGCCCTTCATGTAATTGCTGATGGCGGCGAGCGGCTGATTGAGCTCATGCGCCAGCGCCGACGCCATCTCTCCCATCGCGCTCAGCCTGGAAACGTGGACCAGCTCGGACTGCAGTTCCTGCAGCCGCGCCTGGGTCTGCTGGTGCTCGGTGAGGTCGCGCACGAAACCGGTGAAGTAGGGCTCGCCGCCGGACCGCATTTCGCCGATCGACAGGTGCATCGGAAAGGTGGTTCCATCCCGGCGCTTGCCGGTCACGATCCGGCCGATGCCGATGATGTGCCGCTCGCCAGTGGATTGGTAGCGTGCGAGATAGCCGTCGTGGCGGGTCCGATCCGGTTCGGGCATCAGCAGGCTGACGTTCTGACCAATGGCGTCCTGTTCGGAATAGCCGAACTGCCGCTCGGCGGCGGTAGAGAAGAATTGCATGATGCCATGTCCGTCGATGACGATCATGGCATCCGGCACCGTGTCGAGGATGGAGCGGAGGTGGTTTTCCCGGGTTCTCAGCGTCTCCTCGAGTTGCTTTTCCGCGTTGATATCGAAAGCAATGCCGCTGACATGGCGCGCGACGCCGGCCTCGTCCTCGACCACGCCGCCGCGTTCGCGGATCCATTGACCGGCTCCCGACGCCGCGCCGACCCTGAAGGAAACGTCGAAATTGCCGCCGAACTCGGTGACCCGCGCGATCTCGCGTTCGGTGAGCTCACGATCGCGCGGTTCGAGCAGCGAAAGAAACAGATCGTAGCTGACAGGCTCGTCCCGCGGGATTCCGAACAGGTTTCGCGTCGTCTCGGACCACTCCAGCTCCCGGGTCGCGAGGTTCAGATCCCAGGTTCCGACGCCGAATCCTTCGATTTTGAGCCGGAAATGCTCATTGCGGGCCGGATCATCCGCTGGCGATTGGGTTTTACCGGGCACGTTTAAGTCTTCGCCTTCCATCGATCCGGCTTCCCGCCGCTGGCGCAACCCACCGTATATTTTTCCCGGTGTCTTGCCAAATCCCGCGAGCCCCAGGTCGGCCCGCCATTGCCGGACTTTGATCTATCTCATTTCGCGCTTCGGTCCATGGTCTAGAAATGACGGCATTTCGTGGCAGCGGAGAGATTGAATGGGTTACGCGACCGTCATGGTCAATCTGGCGCTGGACCAGCCGAACGAGGCTCGTCTCGAAGCCGCCTGCCAGATCGCGGAACGTTTTGACGCAGGCGTCGTCGGGATCGCGGCGTCGCAATTCAGCCCGCCGCTTTACTTTACCTCGGGAGAGCAGGCCCAGAATCTGATCGATCAGGGCCAGGCGGCGCTGAAAAGCCGCATGGCGGAACTCGAGGCCCAATTCCTCGGGGCGGCAAGAAAGCGAGCCAAATCAATCGAATGGCGCAGCGCCATCGACTTTCCGGCCCGGTACCTGCTGCAGCAGGCGCGTTGCGCCGACATCATCGTCAGCGGCGGGCATAGCGATGCGTTTTCGGATCCCTTTGTGGGGGCCAATCCGAAAGATCTGGTGATGCAGGCCGGACGGCCGCTGCTCGTTGTCCCCGACACCGCCACCTGGCTCGACCTAAGCAGTATGCTGGTGGCATGGAAGGACACTCCCGAGGCGAGGCGGGCGATCGTCGATTCCTTGCCGCTGCTGCGCAAGGCCGGGGACGTTACCGTCGCGGAAATCGTTGAAACGGGTGACAGCCATCCGGCGGCGCTTTCGCGCGTTCGCGATGTCGTGGCCTGGCTGTCGCGCCACGGCATCGTCGCCCGCGAGCTGGCACCCGAGAAAAGCGGCGGCCGCGACGCCGCGGCCCAACTCGACCGCATTGCCGCCGACGTCGGCGCCGGCGTCATTGTCGCGGGCGCCTATGGCCATTCGCGGTTCCGCGAACTGATTCTCGGCGGAATGACCCAGCATCTCATTACCCAGACCGCGCGTTGCGTGTTGCTGTCGCATTAAAGAGCGTTGCCACAACCACCGGAACCGATTGGAATCGCGCCTTGTATCAATTTCTCGAGCAAACCGTCGCCGGCCACATGACACGTACCGTCAGGGCGGTGACGCGCGGGCTCACGATGCGCGAACTGGGCCAGATGTTCGAGCGTGACGATTTCAACGCCTATCCGGTCGAGGAGGACGGACAGATGGTCGGCCTCGTCACCAAGTTCGACTTCCTGAAGTGTTTTGCCTTTACGCCCAACCAGATGGTCCCGCGCTATGACGACCTGATGAAGCGTACCGTCGCCGACATCATGACTTCGGAGTTCATCTACGTTCGCTCCGACACCAAACTGACGCGGGTGCTGCAGCTGATGGTCGAGCATCGCTTCCGCAGCGTTCCCGTGATCGACAGCGGCCACCGGCTGGAGGGCATGATCGCCCGCGGGGATATCCTCAGGGCGCTGGAGACCTGTGCCGGCGGCTAGTATCGACTATCCGAGATGGGTGAGTCGCTTGCTGCCCATGCTTCGAGACGCTCGCGTCGCTCGCTCCTCAGCATGAGGTTGTGGCGTTTCAACAAGGTAAACCTCATCCTGAGGAGCGGCGTCTTCGCCGCGTCTCGAAGTATGGCAGCAACACGGACTTATGATTCCAGGTACTAGGGCCCTCAGGGCAGTCGCGGTCGTGGAGCATCGGGGAGCGGGCTCACCCCGCCTTGGCCAGATCGTCGTCTTCCGGAGCGATGAAATAGAGCCCGGACATCGGGTCGACCCAGCACAGATGGTCGTGGACCTTGTTCACGCCGGCGACGTTTTCCGCGGCGACGATCGAGGCCTGCCGGGACCTTTCGTCGGTAATGATGCCGCCGAGATCGACGATACCGTCGCGGACGACGATGTTGAGGCCCTGCGGGCACCACTCGTTCTTGTGGAGCGCATCGATGATGCGGTTGCGGATGTGATCATCGTCGGCAGTGGGATCCGCGATCTCGCGGGCAAGACTCGCCACCGCCCGCAACAGGTTGGCGCGCGATACGATGCCGACCACACTGTCCCCGCGCACCACCGGCAGGCGCTTGACGTGATTCCTCTCCATCAACGCGACGATTTCCTCCAGCCTTGCATCCTCCGTGATGGTGAACGGCTTTGGCGTCATGACCTCGGCCACCTTGCGGCCGTGCTCGTGAACGAAATCGGTCGCAGTCTGGCCCGGACCGAGAATGAAAGTCAGGAAACGGCCGCGTTTGCGTTGCGTGCCGAGTTCGCTGCGGCGGATGAAATCGCCTTCCGAGACGATGCCGACGAGCTTCCCGGCCGCGTCTACCACGGGTAACCCGCTGATGTGTCGCTGCAGCATGGTGGTGGCGGCCTCGACGATCGTGGTCTCCGGCGTGACGGTGATAACGGGTCGGGTCATGATCTGATGGGCGCGCATGACGGCCTCCGAAGCTGCAGTTCGCCGGGAAACACACGATATAGAGAAACGAGAAATCTGATCAACATTAAATGGCGGCTGGTTTGCCACATTGATGCAACGCAAGCCGTCGTCCCGGTGCGTGATCTAGATTTTCCGATGTGAGATAACAAGGAGCAAGCCATGACAGAAGTCGCCGCACGCGATACCGGGATCGGCCAGCCATCGGCTGACGCTGCTGCACGAATTTCCCACGCCAGCGAGGATGCGTTTCGTTTGATGATGGGCGTGCAGACGGCGTTGCTTCAGGAAATGGTGTTCGCCGGCAATGAGATGTTCGACCATGCGCGGACCGAGATGCACCTGTTTGCGGAATTGTCTTCAAAGATCGCCAGCGCCCACAGCGTCGGTGACTTCAAGACGATGTGGGCGGAATGCAGTCGCCATCAGCTCGATTATATGCGCCGGGACACCGACCGGATCCTCAGGCATGGCGAGCAGATGATCGAAACGGCCACGAAGCTGTTCGGCAGTCGGCCGCAGAACTGAAAACTGGCCGGGAATTCTGCCATTGAGACCGCTTGGGGGCGCTGGGCGCGCCCCCGGTGTCGGGATTGACCCGAACAATTTCGGGCTCGGTCGGGGACGCGGTCGCGATGGCCGTGTGGTATGCTAGAGGTGCGACACGGAGACGATGCGATAGGTATGCATCTTGCCGGCCTCGTTGATCGAGACGTATTCACCGGCCACGAAGCATTCATCGGCGAAGTGAAAGCCCGTCTCGTCCGGCATATTGGCTGCAGCAGGGTAGTGGAATGCCCAGCCGCCGCCTTGACGATGGAGCAGCTGGCCCGGCCGAGGGTCGCTGTCCGGCCGTAGCCGCGCTACCCGGCATGCTTCGCGGTGTTCCCGCCAGAGGGCCGGATCGATGCGGCCCTCGGCGTCAACTGGCGCGATGAGGACATAAGCCACCGCCGCGTCGCCCTCGGGATGACCGGGTTCGCGAGCGAGCTCGAGGCGGATCTGCCGAAACTGCGCCGGAAGCGATGCATTCAGGATGGGTTTTGGATGAGCGTCTTGCATATCGGAAAAACTCCCTGTTGATGGATTTGAGACCTTGCGACCGCCGGCGATCATTTCTGCGGGGCCGCCGTCGTGGCGGCCGACGGCGCCGCCCGCGTCTTCAGACTCCTGATGATGACGGTGATCAGCGGCACGATCAGCGAAGGCAACACCCCGTTCAACGGGTGATGGATCATGCCGCTCAGCTGCGATTGCAGTGCTCGGGCCTCGACCTGCAACGCCTCGACCGAGGTATCATGAATTTCAGTGGCGAGTTCCAGTTCGCGGCCCGCCGGCGACCTCGAAGCAAGAACGAACAACACTGCGGCGATCGCAAGGTTGACGGCGCCGAGAGCGGCCGCGGCGGATATGGCGCTCCAGACCTGGACCAGCGCGAAATAGGCCGCCAGCTCCAGCATCAGCAAGCCGAAGCCCGCAATCAAGGCAGCGAGAGCCCTGAGCGCGAGGCCGACGAGCAGATGGCGCATCCGGATATCGGCAATGATCCGGTCCGTGCGCCAAAGCACGCGCAGGTTGGTCAGGATGCTCTCGATGTTCACCTTAGTGCCTCCTCAGCATGAAGCCGACAACGACGCCAACGGCGAATGCCGAGGCGAGCGATGTGATCGGCCGATCCGAAACGAAATGCGCGACCTCGTCCTCCTGCTCGCTCAGGGTCTCGCCAAGTTCGTTCAGCGCGGCCTTGATCTGATCGGCAATCGCCTCGGCGTGAGCCCTGGAGGTGTCCCGAATTCCTTCGCCTGTCGTATCGAACAGCCGGGACACGTCGGCTTTAAGTGTATGCAGCTCTTCCCTGAGTGCACTTGAATCGAACATCGATCTCGTCCTCGCTGACACAATCCAACCGGATTCTCGCCGACATGGTCGAGCTGGATCTTATTCCGGGCAGGAGCGGCGCTGTTGATTTGCGTCAAGCACCGCACCGCAGGAAATTCGGTCTTGAGGCAGGTCAATTTGATTGGCAGTGTGTCCGCCTAGAAATGCTACGTATTTTCAAAGGACATGGACCTTGGCGACTGCACCCGAATTGACCGCCACGCCATCGGGCGATGTGCTCGAATTGCGCCCTGCCGGATCCTGGACCGCAGCCAATGTGACGAAGCTGGAGGCGATGTCCGAGGGTGTTGCGCCGCAGCTCGATCGGTCGAATGCAATCAAGCTGGACCTGGCCGGCCTGCGCGAACTCGACACGCTCGGGGCCTGGCTGCTGGAGAAGATGTCACGGCGGGCCTCGTCGGCCGGCCGTCCGGTTGAGCTGGTGGGCGTTGGCGACAATTACACCGGATTGATCGAGGAGGTTCGTCAGGTCAATCGCCGCAATCCGGTGCCGCCGCCGGCGCTGAATCCCGCGGTGGCCAAGCTGAGGGATATCGGCCGTTCTGCCGTCAGTGCGATGGAAGACGTGAACGTGTTCCTGCAGATGCTGGGCTCGCTCTTCATGGCTCTCGTCGGGGTGCTGCGCCGTCCTCGATCGCTGCGGCTGACATCGCTGGTCTATCAGCTCTACCGGGTCGGCTGGCAGGCGATCCCGATTGTCGTGCTGATCACCTTCCTGATCGGCGCCATCATTGCGCAGCAGGGCTTCTTCCATTTTCGCAAGTTCGGTGCAGAGTCCTATGTCGTGGACATGGTCGGCATTCTGGTGCTGCGTGAGCTCGGCGTGCTGATCGTCGCCATCATGGTCGCCGGCCGCTCCGGCAGCGCTTACACCGCCGAGCTTGGTTCGATGAAAATGCGCGAGGAGATCGATGCCCTGTCGACCATGGGCCTCGATCCGGTCGAAGTGCTGATCCTGCCGCGCATCGTCGCACTGGTCCTGGCGCTGCCGATCCTCAGTTTCATCGGGGCGATGGCGGCGCTTTATGGCGGCGGCCTGGTGGCACAGTTTTATGGCGGCATGGGGCCGCCGATTTACATTGCGCGGTTGCATGAGGCCGTATCCGTCACGCACTTCGAGGTCGGCATTCTCAAGGCGCCGTTCATGGCGCTGGTGATCGGCATCGTCGCCTGCAGCGAAGGCCTGCGGGTGAAGGGCAGCGCGGAGTCGCTTGGAAAGCAGACCACGACCTCGGTGGTGAAGTCGATCTTTCTGGTGATCGTGCTCGACGGGCTGTTTGCGATCTTCTTTGCATCGATCGGAATGTAGCGATGCAGGAAGTTGCGCCGCAGTTCGCGATTCGGGTTCACGACCTCGTGGTCGGATTCGGACGAAAGGTCGTGATCGATCATTTGTCGCTGGATGTCCGCAGAGGCGAGATTCTCGGCCTGGTCGGCGCTTCCGGTGGCGGCAAGTCGGTACTGATGCGAACAATCATTGGCCTCATTCCGCGGCGAAGTGGAGAGATCGAGGTGATGGGCTCGATGATCGGCGGCGCCAACGACCGGACCACCCAGGCTGCCGCCGGAAGATGGGGAATCCTGTTTCAGCAGGGCGCGCTGTTCTCCTCGCTCACGGTGCGGCAGAACATCCAGTTTCCGCTACGCGAAAATCTGGTGCTGTCGCAGGCGCTGATGGACGAGATCGCCACCGCCAAGCTCGAAATGGTCGGGCTGACGCCGGAGGATGGCGACAAGTTTCCTGCTGAATTGTCCGGCGGAATGACCAAACGCGTGGCGCTGGCCCGGGCGCTTGCGCTGGATCCCGCGATCGTGTTTCTCGACGAGCCGACGTCCGGTCTCGACCCGATCGCGGCGGGCGATTTCGACGCCCTGATCAAGACATTGCAGAAAACCCTTGGGCTGACCGTGTTCATGGTCACCCATGATCTCGCCAGCCTCAATACCGTCTGCGATCGCGTGGCAGCGCTGGCGGACGGCAAGATCGTCGCCATCGGACCGATGCGCGAGCTGCTTCAATCCGAGCATCCCTGGGTACGTGCCTATTTTCACGGCAAACGCTCCCAGATGCTGCAACCCAAAGCGAGTTAAGCGATGGAAACCCGCGCTCCCTTCGCCGTTGTCGGCGCCTTCGTGCTGGCGGCTATCATCGCCGTATTCGGCTTCGTCTACTGGCTCCACAATTCCGGCGGGCTCGGTCCGCGCACGACCTATCACGTCCAGTTCGATGGCTCGGTGCCGGGTCTGCTGGTCGGCGCCGGCGTGCTGTTCAATGGCATCCGCGTCGGCGAAGTGACGGAGCTTGGCCTTGCGCCGGATAATCCGCGCCGCGTCAATGCAACGATCTCGGTGGCCGCGACGACGCCGGTGCGTTCCGACACCAGGGTCGGTCTGGAATTCCAGGGCCTGACCGGCGTTCCCGTCATTGCGCTGGAAGGCGGTGCGCTGCTGGCGAATACCGGTGCGGTGCCGACCCTTATTGCCGAATCCGGCGCGGGCCAGAGCATGACCCAGGCCGCCCGCGACGCATTGCGCAAGGTCGATTCGGTCCTGACTGAAAATTCCGAGCCGCTCAAGAAGACCATCGCCAATCTGGAAACCTTCACGGACGGGCTCGCGCGCAATACCGGTAAACTCGACAGCATCATCGTCGGTCTGGAAAAGCTCACCGGTGGCGGCACGCCCGCGCAGAAGATCACCTACGACTTGCGGGCGCCGCAGAATCTCGGGCCGGCAGGCAAGACCCTCACGGGCCCATTGGCGATCCCGGAGCCCACGGCGGTTGCAATGCTGGCGACGCAGCGCATGCTGTTCTCGCCGGCAAAGGACTATCCGGGATTTGCGGACTTTCTCTGGGCCGACAGCATCCCGAAGCTGCTGCAGGCCCGATTGATCGAGAGCTTTGAAAATTACGATATCGCGCACGCTCCGTTGCACGCGACGGATATCGGACAGGCCGACCACCAGCTCCTGATCGACGTCAGGCGCTTCCGGATTGCGGTTGACGCAGGGCCCGCGGCGGAAATCGGGGTGTCGGTGCGGATCGTCGACAAGGGCGGAAAAGTCATCGCCTCGCGCCTGTTTGAAGGAAGTCAGAAGTTCGACCAACTCGAGCCGCCGGCAGCCGTGGCCGCCTTCAGCGATGCGTTCGGTCGAATGGCGAAGGAAATGATCGCCTGGACCGTGGAGGCGCTGTAACGTGGCGAAGAAGGCCATCGCCGGTGCTGCGCTGATGGCTGGCGACTGCTGCCGCGTAATCGTGGTCGAAATCAGCCCACAACCACTAAAATTGATCTCGATCAAATCGGTTCCGGCAGGATTGTGATTTTTGGTTCCCGTATCCTCACGAGAGATTCCACATGAGCCAGCCCCCAAACGCGAAGACTATGACGACAGGTGAAAGCGGCTTGACGCTGGTGTTCGCGGCTGCCGCCTTTCTGTGCATGATAGGTGCGGCGAAAGCGCTCGATGCGGCCTTCGCATTCCATGCCTCCCTCAGCGCCGCTGCCAGTCTGGCGGCGGTTTTTGCCATTTTGAACCGGTACTACGACAGGCCGGCGTTGCTGCCGCCGCAGGAGATCAACGGCCGGCCCAACTACAATATGGGCCCGATCAAGTTCGCCGCCGTGGCGTCGGTAATCTGGGGCATTGCCGGATTTGCCGTCGGTCTGATAATCGCCTCCCAACTGGCGTGGCCGGCGCTCAATTTCGACCTGCCGTGGACAAGCTTCGGCCGGTTGCGCCCGCTGCATACGTCGGCCGTGATCTTCGCGTTCGGTGGCAACGTGCTGATTGCGACCTCGTTCTATGTGGTGCAGAAGTCCTGTCGGGCCCGTCTCGCCGGCGATCTTGCGCCGTGGTTTGTCGTGCTCGGCTATAATTTCTTCATCCTGATCGCGGGCACCGGCTATCTGCTCGGCGTCACCCAGTCGAAGGAATACGCCGAACCGGAATGGTATGCCGACCACTGGCTGACCATCGTGTGGGTGGTGTACCTGCTGGTGTTCCTGATGACGCTGGTGAAGCGCAAGGAACCGCACATCTTCGTCGCCAACTGGTTCTATCTGGCTTTCATCGTCACCATTGCCGTCCTGCATCTCGGCAATAACCCCGCTTTGCCGGTGTCGGTGTTCGGCTCCAAGTCCTACATCGCCTGGGGCGGCGTGCAGGATGCCATGTTCCAGTGGTGGTACGGACACAACGCGGTCGGCTTCTACCTGACTGCCGGCTTCCTCGCCATCATGTACTACTTCATCCCGAAGCGCGCCGAGCGGCCGATCTATTCCTACCGGCTGTCGATCATCCATTTCTGGGCGCTGATCTTCCTCTATATCTGGGCCGGCCCGCATCACCTGCACTATACGGCATTGCCGGACTGGGCGCAGACGCTGGGCATGACCTTCTCGATCATGCTGTGGATGCCGTCATGGGGTGGCATGATCAACGGCCTGATGACGTTGTCGGGCGCCTGGGACAAGCTTCGCACCGATCCGGTGCTGCGCATGCTCGTGGTGTCCGTCGCCTTCTACGGCATGTCGACCTTCGAAGGTCCGCTGATGTCGATCAAGGTGGTGAATTCGCTCAGCCACTACACCGACTGGACCATCGGTCACGTCCATGCCGGAGCGCTGGGCTGGGTCGGGTTCGTCTCGTTCGGCGCGCTCTATTGCCTGGTTCCCTGGTTGTGGGACCGCAAGGGACTTTACAGCCTCAAGCTGGTCAACTGGCATTTCTGGATCGCGACCATCGGTATCGTCCTCTACATCTCCGCGATGTGGGTGTCCGGGATCCTGCAGGGCCTGATGTGGCGCGCTTACACCTCGCTCGGCTTCCTCGAATATTCGTTCATTGAAACCGTCGAGGCGATGCACCCCTTCTACATCATCCGCGCCGCCGGAGGAGGATTGTTCCTGATCGGCTCGCTGATCATGGCCTACAATCTCTGGATGACGGTGCGCGCCGGCGAGGCGGAAGTGCAGGCGCCGGCCGCCCTTCAGCCGGCGGAATGAGGAACGATAAAATGTCTTTCTGGACGCGGCATCAAATTTTCGAAAAGAACTCGATCATCCTGATCGTGGGCATCCTGGCGGTCATCGCCATCGGCGGTCTGGTCGAGATCACCCCGCTGTTCTACCTGAAGAGCACGATCGAGAAGGTCGACGGCGTCAGGCCATATACGCCGCTGGAACTGACCGGCCGCAACATCTATGTCCGCGAGGGCTGCTATCTCTGCCACTCGCAGATGATCCGGCCGTTGCGCGACGAGGTCGAGCGCTACGGGCACTTCTCGCTGGCGGCCGAAAGCATGTACGACCATCCGTTCCAGTGGGGATCGAAGCGGACCGGGCCGGATCTGGCGCGGGTTGGCGCCAAGTATTCCGACGAATGGCATGTCACGCATCTGGCCAATCCGCGCGCCATCGTTCCGCAGTCGGTGATGCCCGGGTATCCGTTCCTGGCCGAGACCGAGGTCGATATCGCCGGCATGGAGGGGCATCTGCGGACCAACCGCACCGTCGGCGTACCCTATTCGGACGACCAGATCGCCAACGCGGTTGCCGATCTGAAGGCGCAGGCCGATCCCGACAATCCCGGAGTGGAAGCCTTTACGAAACGCTATCCGAAGGCGGTGGCGCGCAACTTCGACGGCAAGGCCGGCTTGCCGACCGAGATGGATGCGCTGGTCGCGTATCTGCAGATGCTCGGCACGCTGGTCGACTTCAAGCTCTACAACGAAAAGGCAAATCTCCGCTGAGAAGGCCCATACGATGAAAGCAATACTAACGGTCCAGAACATCACCTCGGAGTTCGTCACGAGCTTCTGGACGCCGATCTTTGTCGGAATATTCGTCGCGATCGTGACTTACGCGCTTTGGCCTCGCAACAAGGCGACCTTCGACGAGGCGGCTAGGATCCCGTTGCGGGAGGAATGAAGAATCATGGCTGAACACAACGATATCGATCAGGTCACCGGGACGTCGACCACGGGCCATCAGTGGGACGGCATCAAGGAACTGAACACGCCGCTGCCGCGCTGGTGGGTCATCACGTTCTACATCACCATCGTCTGGGCGTTCGGATACTGGATGGTATATCCGGCATGGCCGCTGCTGACGAGCCACACGACGGGCATGTTCGGATATTCGAGCCGTGCCGACGTCGCCGTCGAGCTCGCCAACCTGGACAAGATACGCGGCGACAAGATGGTGAAGCTCGGCGCTGCGCCACTGGCGGAAATCGAGAAGGATCCGGCCCTGCTGGCGCTCGCGCGCGCCCGCGGCAAGACCGTGTTCGGCGACAATTGCGCGCCCTGCCACGGCAGCGGCGGCGCGGGCGCCAAGGGCTATCCCAACCTGAACGATGACGAATGGCTGTGGGGTGGCTCGCTCGACCAGATCCTGCAGACGATCCAGTTCGGGGTGCGTTCGGGGCATGCGAAAGGCCATGAAAGCGCCATGCTCGCCTTCGGCAAGGAAGGCGTGCTGAAGAAGGACCAGATCGTCACCGCCGCCAATTACGTCCGATCGCTGTCGGGCCTGGCCACCGCCAAGGGATACAACGCGGCCGAAGGCGGCAAGATCTTCGCGGAAAACTGCGCGGCCTGCCATGGCGACGCCGGCAAGGGCAATCAGGAACTCGGCGCGCCCGACCTCACCGACAAGATCTGGCTGTACGGTTCCGACGAAGCCGTGCTGATCGATACCATTACCAATGGCCGGGCCGGCGTCATGCCAGCCTGGGTGGAGCGTCTCGACCCCTCCACCGTCAAGGCGCTGGCGGTCTACGTCCACTCGCTCGGCGGAGGCAAGTAATCGGGGAGGGACGCGGGAAGCCTGGCGCTAGTTTGAGGTGGATCAACCAGGCTTCTGCGGTTAAGCCATAGGCTCGAACCGTGAACGCGAGATCAATCCCTCCGATGGCTAAAACCGCACCGATCCAGCTGCAGGTCGACGACGATGGGCCGCTGTATGTGGCCCAGAAGAAGGTCTATCCGCAGAGCGTCAAGGGCACCTTCCGCCGCGTCAAATGGGGCCTGATGGCATTCTGCCTCGGGGTCTATTATCTGCTGCCGTTCGTGCGCTGGAACCGCGGTCTGGGAGCCCCGGACCAGGCGGTGCTGGTCGATCTGCCCAACAGCCGCTTCTATTTTTTCTTCATCGAGCTGTGGCCGCAGGAAGTCTACTATTTTACCGGGCTGTTGATCGTTGCCGCCCTGACCCTGTTCCTGATGAATTCGGTGGGCGGTCGCATCTGGTGCGGCTACCTCTGCCCGCAAACCGTGTGGACGGATCTGTTCTACGCCGTCGAGCGCTGGGTCGAGGGCGACCGCCGCGAGCGGATGCGCAAGGACGCGGCGCGCGGCACCATGAAGCTGCAGCGCTTCGCCGAGATCACGCTGAAGCACTCGATCTGGCTGATGATCGCCTGGTGGACCGGCGGCGCCTGGGTTCTCTATTTCAACGATGCGCCGACGCTGGTGAAGCAGCTCGTCACCTTCGAGGCGCCGATGCTGGCCTATATCTGGATCGCGATCCTGACCGCCACCACCTATGTGCTGGCCGGCTTCATGCGCGAGCAGGTCTGCGTCTACATGTGCCCGTGGCCGCGGATCCAGGCCGCGCTGACCGACGAATGGGCGCTCAACGTCACCTACAAATACGATCGCGGCGAGAAGCGCACGTCGCTGAAGAAGGCGAACGAATTGCGGGCGTCGGGCGAAGTCGCCGGTGATTGCATCGACTGCTACCAGTGCGTCGCGGTCTGCCCGACCGGAATCGATATCCGCGACGGTTCGCAGCTCGACTGCATCCAGTGCGGCCTCTGCATCGACGCCTGCGATACCGTGATGACGAAGATCGGCCGGGAAACCCGCCTGATCGGCTACGACAACGACCTCAACATCCAGCGCCGCCAGGCGGGCAAGCCGCCGATCTACCGCATCGTGCGACCCCGCACCATCGTCTACTCCGCCCTGATCTCGGTTGTCGGCGCGATCATGCTGTACGCGCTCATGACGCGGTCGTTGCTCGATGTCAACGTGTTGCACGACCGCAATCCGGTGGCGGTGAAACTGAGCGACGGATCGATCCGCAACGCCTATACCGTTCGCCTCCTGAACAAGCGCGGCTTCGACCGGGTCATCGCGATCGACATCGACGGCCCGGTCAACGCGTCTGTCCACGTCGTGGGCGCTGATTCCGTGACGCCAGACCGTCCCATGATCGTGCTCGGACGGGATCAGACCACCGAACTGAGAGTTCTGGTCACCGCGCCCGCCGAGAACAACCCCCAAAAATCCATAGCGGTACGATTCCGGGTCACCGATATCGGGCTCGGCGAAGTTGCGTCGGCGACCGACAACTTCGTTTCGCCATGAAAGCACAGGAGTCTCGCATGAGCAGACCGCCCGTTTCCCCGAAACCGCTGACCGGCGGCAAGGTGCTTGCCATGCTGATCGCCTTCTTCGGCGTCATCTTCTCGGTCAACATGGTCATGATGCGGCTTGCGATCCAGACCATGCCCGGCACCGACGTCGACAGCGCCTATACCGCGAGCCTCGCCTACGAAAAGGAGATCGTGACCGCCCATGACCAGAACGCGCGAAACTGGAAGGTCGACGCCCATATCGAGCGCGGTCCGGATGGCGGTGCGACGCTGCGGGTCGAGGCCAGGGACAATGACGGCAAGCCGATGTCCGGGTTGAAGTTTCAGGGCCGTTTCGAGCGCCCGACCGATCGGCGCGCCGATCAGCCGGTGGAAATGGCGGAGATGGGAATCGGCATCTATCGCGGCAACGCAGCGATGATCGCCGCCGGGCAATGGGACCTGGTGATCGAGGGCGTCGCGGCGGGAAAGCGGATGTTCCTGTCGAAGAACCGCGTGGTGCTGAACTGAGTCTTTTGTTGTGACGCGTTTTCTTCACGCGAACCGGTACCCACTTCGCTCGAAAACGCTATGGAGAGGCCGCGTGATGCAGGCGACACGGGATTTTTCACACTACGTCAGGGACGCCGGCGCGGGCCTCTCGCATATCGATCTGGCGGTCGAGGGCGTCAGTTGCGCTGGCTGCATGTCGAAGATCGAGCGCGGACTTTCGGCGATACCCGACGTCACGCTGGCGCGCGTCAATCTGACCGACCGCCGCGTGGCGCTGGAATGGAAGCAGGGAACGCTCGATCCCGCCCGTTTCATCGACCGGCTGGCCGAGCTCGGATACAAGGCCTATCCGTTCGAAACCGCGGGTGCGGAGGCCGCCGAGGCCGAACAATCGCGCTTTCTGCTGCGCTGTCTCGGCGTCGCGGCGTTCGCCACCATGAACGTGATGATGCTGTCGATCCCGGTGTGGTCCGGCAACGTCAGCGACATGATTCCCGAACAGCGCGATTTCTTTCACTGGCTGTCGGCGCTGATCGCGTTGCCGGCCGCAGCCTATGCCGGCCAGCCGTTCTTCCGTTCGGCCTGGAACGCGCTGAGCACGCGCAACGTCAACATGGACGTGCCGATCTCGATCGGCGTCATCCTCGCGCTCGGCATGTCGGTGGTGGAAACCATCAACCACGCCGAACATGCCTATTTCGACGCGGCGATCATGCTGCTGACATTCCTGCTGGTCGGGCGCTATCTCGACCAGAGCATGCGGCGGCGGACCCGCGCGGTGGCCGGAAATCTCGCCGCACTGAAGGCCGAGACCGCCACCAAATTCGTCGGCCCCGATGAGATTTCGGAAGTGCCGGTGGCGGCGATCGACCCCGGCGACATCGTGCTGCTGCGGCCGGGCGAGCGTTGTGCGGTCGACGGCACCGTGATCGAGGGACGATCCGAGATCGACCAGAGCCTGATCACCGGCGAGACCCGCCACGTCGCGGCCGAGCAGGGCACCGCGGTCTACGCCGGCTCGCTCAATATGACGGGTACGTTGCGGGTTCGCGTCTCCGCGGCGTCCGAAGGGACGCTGCTGGCGGAAATCACCCGGCTGCTCGACAACGCACTGCAGGCCCGCTCCCGTTACGTGCGTCTCGCCGACCGCGCCTCCCGGCTGTACGCGCCGGTGGTGCACGCCACCGCGCTGCTGACGATCCTCGGCTGGGTCCTGTTCGGCGCGAGCTGGCACGACGCCATCGTGACCGGCGTCGCCGTTCTCATCATCACCTGTCCCTGCGCGCTCGGGCTTGCCATTCCGACGGTGCAGACGGTGGTGTCCGGCGCGATGTTTCGGGCCGGCGTGCTGCTCAATTCCGGCGATTCGATCGAGCGGCTGGCCGAGGTCGACCACATCATCTTCGACAAGACGGGAACGCTGACGCTGCCCGATCTCGAGGTTGTCAACGCTTCAGGCATTCCGGAGGACGTGTTCAAGCTCGCCGGCCAGCTGGCGCTGGCCAGTCACCATCCGGTCGCCGCCGCGCTGGCGCGCGCCGCGAATGCGAAGGCGCCGCTGGCGGATGCCGTCGAAGAGCCCGGGCAGGGGGTGCGCGCCACTCTGGGCGGAAGAGAATTGCGGCTTGGACGGCCGTCGTTCTGTGCCGCCGAGCAACTGGCCAGCGACAGCCAGGACCTTGATCCGGAAGCCTCCATCGTTGCGTTCAGCGATGGCGAAAAAAGCTACGTGTTCTGCGTCCGGCAGGGACTGCGCCCGGATGCACAGGCGATGATATCGGCGCTGCGGCTTCGAAACATCAAGGTCGAGATTCTCTCCGGCGACCGCGAACCCGCGGTGCGCGCCGCTGCCCGCGCGCTTGGCGTCAGCGACTGGCGGGCGGGCGTCACGCCGGCCGACAAGATCGCGCGCATCGAGGAACTGAAAGCCCAGGGGATCAAGGTGATGATGGTCGGCGACGGCCTGAACGACGCGCCGTCGCTGGCGGCCGCGCATGTCTCGATGTCGCCGATCTCCGCCGCGCATCTGAGCCAGGCGACCGCCGACCTGGTCTTCCTCGGCAAGCCCCTGGCCCCGGTGGTGGCGGCGATCGACTTTTCCCGCAAGGCGCTGCTGCTGATGCGTCAAAACCTCTGGCTCGCGGTCGTTTACAATTTTCTGGCGGTCCCGATTGCGATCAGCGGCGTGGTGACGCCGCTGATCGCCGCCGCGGCGATGTCAGGCTCCTCCATCCTGGTCATGCTCAACGCGCTGCGCGCCCGCCGCGTCGCGGACAGGGGGTCCTGATGGAAGTGCTGGTGTTTCTCGTGCCGCTGGCGCTGGGGCTCGGGCTGGTCGGCCTGATCGGATTTCTCTGGTCGTTGAAGAGCGGCCAGTATGACGATCTCGAAGGCGCGGCCTTGCGCGCCATCGCCGACGACGAACCGGCCCTTCCGCCAGCGCTCGAGGCGAAACCTTCGACAGGGCGGCCGGCGTAGCCGCTCTTGCGATCCTTGCTTTGCACTCGCCTGAAGCTTAGGCACGGCTCTTGCTTGCCTTTTTTCACCAGCTTCTGCCGAGGTCAAAATGCTACCGATACCGCGCCGGTTCAGCCACTTCGTCTACGGATTCATTCAGTCCGGCCTGACCTGCGCGGTCGCAGCGGCGATCGCCAGCGTCCCGTTCCTGGCGGCGGGAACGTTCGTCACGCACTGGCTGCAATCCTGGCTGATGGCCTGGATCATGATGACGCCGATCGTGCTGTTCGCCGCGCCGGCGATTCGAAGGCTGACCTACATCCTGACGCGGGAAGACTGACCGGAAGGCCTCGTTTCGGTACGCCGGATACAGATTGGATCAAGAGGAATCTGCTCTGGAAGATACAACGCGCCTGTTTCCTGGCCGAACCAATCGCAGTGGTGAAGCTCACGGCCCGTGCGGACATGACGCGCATCTCACGCCCAAAGCGCACCCGGAGCGAGACACTGGCGCCGGCAATTCCACCAAAGCATACCGTCAACCGCCGTCGCTGCTGGCGGTTATAGCCGGGCTCAACGTTTTGCATGGGTCCTATGGGATTTACGCGCACGGTAGCGCGCAACTTTGTCGCGATTGCCGCAAATGCTCATGGTGCACCAGCGGCGTGTGTTGTTCTTTCCCGTGTCATAGAAAACCATCGTGCAGGCCGGATTTGCGCAACGCTTGAGCCGCGCCGGTTCATAGTCGCATATGAAGCAGGCGAAATCCCTGGCGATAGCTCCTGATGGTCCGGATGCGCCAAGGTCGAGCCGCTCGACCAGACGAACCCCTTCTCCGTCCTGCTCCAGGGCAAGGCGTAGCCTGACATTGCGCAGCCTCGCATTGACCCATTGCAGCAGCGGCGCCTGCACCCCGGACCCCGCCCTCAAATCCTCGAATGTTGACCGCAACTTCTCGCGCACCTTGCGGGCGTCGTCCCTGGCTGTCGGTAGTCCGTGCGAGGGGGGGGCAGGGATACCCGCGGCTTCGAGCCACTTGGCGAAGCCATCCGATGTCTCAACGAGGTCCTGACGGCGCTCGCCGTCGAAGGGCGTCGTGTTGAGAAGATCGATCCACAGACGCTCGCCAAAAAACGGAAATCCGTTTCGAAATTCCTCGTCGCGCTGCGCCTCGAACGACAACTGGATTCCTTCCGCCATAGTCACGTTTTTGTAACCATTAAAATAGCCATTGACGGGTGTCCCCGCAACTGTCACCACTAAAATAGTATTTTGATGGTTACAAGGCTCGGTGCCCCGGGTACCTAAATGACCCTTCGACCGATCAACTCACGCCTCCGCCGGACGAATGCTGCCCGTCCGCCGCTAGCGTATCCGAGGCAGCGAACCGAATGGACCAACCCCATGCAACTCCGCTCCAAACTTGCTTCCGCAACTATCCTGTTCGCGCTTGCGATGGCCTGCACCGTGACAGGCAATGCCGCCGACACCAAGCCTGGCGCGTCGGTCAGCACCCCCGCGGCGAAGATCGCCTTCGGCGGAACGGGCATCAAGACCGGCGCCGGCGAGCTCAATGCCGGCCCGGCCTACGGCAATCTCGGCGAAGGCAAGCACGGCACGTTCATCCGCATGCCCGCCGGATATGTCAGCCCGCTCCATACCCACACAGCGGAATACTTTGGGGTTGTTATCTCCGGGATTGGCGTGAACGCTCAGGCGGGTGTGGAGGAAGTCGCCCTGCCGACCGGTTCCTACTGGTTCCAGCGCGGAAAGGAAGACCATGTGACGAAGTGCATTTCGAGCACCGACTGTCTGTTCTTCATCTACCAGCCCGGCAAGTTCGACTACCTGCTTGCCAGATAAGCCTGATGGCAGAAGCCGCGTGGCCTGCGCCGCGCGGTTCTGTCGCCACGCAAATGTGTTCACCTGACAGAGTGACAATCGGGGCCGAGGGTGATTGTTGGGCGGGATGATTTTGCTCCGGGTATCGCTCCTTTCGTGGTTGATTCTTGCTGGGCCGGCCCGCGCGGAATGGCGTGCCGAGACGGTGTCGACGCCAGGCCCTGTGACATCGATCGAAGTCCGGGGCACGGACACGCGCATCGCAATCGGGCCGAACTGGTACCGGATTGCCCCCGCGACCGGCACGCTGTCAACAGCGCAAGCGCCCGGCTTTGCCGCCGTACCTTCGGGCGGTCTTTCGGATGGACGGGTCGCAAGCAGCGACGGCGCCATCGCCCGCGCCTGGCTCGCCGATCCGACCGATCGTTACCGCCATGGCGTTCTCGGCGATGCCATCGAAGCCGGGAGCCTGGTCATCGAGCGACGCGATGGAAGGATCGGCGTCGTGACTGCCGGCGCCAACGCGGTGTTCGAGGACCTGTTGCCACGCATCGCCAGCCTGGATGGTGTCGATCGAATCGTGGTGGTGAAGTCGTATCTTCAGCGCGGTTCGGCGCTGGCGATCATCGATGCCGGCTCCATGAAGATCATTGCGGAGACGCCGCCGATCGGTCACGCGCATGCATGGCTCAATCCGGCCGGCATCGCCGATTTCGATGGCGACGGCACCACCGATATTGCCTTCGTGCGCCAGCCCCACGTCGTCGGTCTGCTGCAGCTGTGGTCCTGGCAGGACCGGCAATTGAGAAAGGTCGCCGAGGTTCCCGATGCTTCCAATCACTTCATCGGGTCGAAAGCGCTTGGCATGAGCTGGACGGCGGATTTCGACGCCGACGGCCATCCCGATCTGGCGGTGCCAAGTCTCGATCGGCGCTCGCTTCGCCTCATCGCCTTCGTACCGAAGGTTCGCGATATCGCCCGGATTCCGCTGCCGGCACGCATCGCAACGAATATCGGATCGACCGGCATTGGGCGACATCCGGGTCTGATTGCGGGCCTGGAAGACGGCCGGCTGGTCATCATCCGGGAATAGTGGAGCGAACTGCGGTTCCCGGATCGAGCGGGCGGCGGCTTCAGCTGGATTCCGGCGGAAGCCTGAGCCGCGTCGTTAGCAGGCCGGCGGTGAGCAGGGCCGCGCCGACACCGGCGACGCAGGCGGTCCATCCGAAGCGGTCGAATAACTGGCCGAGAACCGCGCTGCCGGCGAGACCGCCGAGGAAATAGCAGGCGAGATAGGTCCCGCTGGCGACGCCGCGATTATCGAGGGCGGCCCGTCCGACAAAGCCGGTCGCGGCGGCCTGCGCGAAGAACGTTCCGACGCCGAGCAGAACCATCCCGGCGACGACGGCGGCGAGATGTGATGACAGCAGTAGCGGCAGACCTAAAGCAGCTATGGCCAGGGCTCCCCAGATCGCCGGCCGTGTGCCGAAGCGGTTGACCGCGGTCCCCGCCATCAGCGTCGTGACGATGGAGGGCAGGAAGACGAAATAGATGAGTCCCAGTTCCATCCGCCCCAGCGACAGCGGCGGCCGCACCAGCACGAAATTGACGTAGGTGAAGGTGCCGATGAAGGCGAACAGGATGCAGAAGCCGATGCCGAAGGCCGCGCGCAGCGCCGGGCTGCGCCAGTGCGCGAGCATGGCCGCGAAGGACGACCCTGCCATCGGCATCGCATGCATCGGTTGCACCCGCTGGATGGTGAAATACACCAGGACCGCGCCGGCCAGGTTGAGGGCCGCAAAGAAGTAGAAGTTCGACGCCAGCCCGAACGTGTCGACGACACCGGCCGAAACCAGCCGGCCGATCAGGTTGCTGGCGACATTGCCGGTGATATAGGCGGCGAATGCGCCGCCGGCATCCATCGCGCTGCATTGCTCGCCGAGATAGGCCAGCGTCAGCGCGAACGCCGACGCCATGCACAGTCCCTGCGTCACCCGCAGGATGGTGAAGATGGTGAGATCCGGTGCGATGGCCAGCAGCGTGGTGGGGACCGCGAGAAATGCAAGACTGAGGAGGATGCCGAGCCTCCGGTCGATGTGCTGGCTGAGCAGGCCGATCACAAGGCCTGATATCGCCATTCCCATGGTGCTGGCGTTGACGGCAAAGCCCATCGCCGCCGGGGTAACATTGTAATGCCTGGTCAGCGAGGGAAGGATCGCCTGCGTCGCGAACAGATCGACCACGGTCAGGAATGCAGTGAGGCCGATGACCAGGGATCGCAGCGCCATGCCCGGCGAATGGCCGTGCATGTCCATGCCGTTGGATTGCGTGGCAGCAGGGATGTCCGTCACGGCGCTGTGCTCCGGAAACAAGGGGATGTGACGCCTGGCCGTGCGGGGCAACACGTGGGACTCCAGGACGTCACATCCGGCAACGAGGCGGGGGCGCTCGTTACGTGGCGGTGGCTACATGTGATGGTCGCCGGGATCCTTGCGGATGTCCCCGACATAGAGAATCACGGTCTCGGTGCCGAGGTTCTTCCACCAGTGCGAGGTGCCTGATACTTCCGGCCTGATCTCGCCGGCCTTGTGCAGGATCGGCTCGGCGCAGTTGCTGGCATATTCGATGATCTCGCCCTGCTGCACGAAGATCAGCGCGGGCCGATCGTCATGGCTGTGCCACGGCACGATGCCGCCGGGTGCGACGGTCAGTTTGCGAAACCGCAGCTCGCGGCCCTTGATCTGTGCGGGCTGCTTCTCGAGATCGATCGAACCCAGCGTGACGTCGGTGACGCCGACCGGTTTGAAGTCGACCTTTTCGCGAACGTTGGCCTTCATCTTGTCGGCCGGGCATTCGCCGGCAAGCGCAGACGACGCGGTGGCGGTCGATCCGGCGATCATGCAGGCCAGTGCCAGGCCTTGCCAGAGCGTGCGCGATTTGGCTGATGGTGTGAACATCTGGTCTCTCCTCTGTTGTGCCGCGGCCCCTGATGACTGGCCGGCTGTGCACGAACCATCGGTGAAATCATCGGTTGAAGGAAATGCCGGTTGGCTGTTGAATCCATAGCACCGCGCTATGCGCGAGAGCCTCAGAGCATATGCTTGATGTCGGAGGAAAATGTCGGATAGGCGTAGACGTTGTCCTTGATCTGGCTGGCGGTAATGCCAAAGCGCATCGCCAGCCCGAACAGGTTGACCAACTCCTGGCCGGCATGCCCGACGAAATGCGCGCCGAGGATATGGTCGGTGGCCTCGTCGACGATGATCTTGGACCAGGCGACGGTCTCCGCATAAATGCGGGCGGAAAACCAGTCGTGCATGTCGTTGCTGTGGACCTTGATCGCCAGGCCTTTTTGCCTCGCGGCGGCTTCGGTGTGGCCGACTGCGGCGAGCGCCGGGACGGTGTAGACCGAGGTTGCCATGCTGCCGTAGTCGGGACTGTACTTCGGCCCCTCGACGATGTTGCGGCCGACAATGTCGCCCTCGTAGGTCGCGATCGGCGACAGCTGCGGGGAAATCGGCACGGCATCGCCACAGACATAAACCAGAGGGTTGGATGTCGAGCGCAAATGGCGGTCCACCGCGATGCGTCCGTTGCCGTGTTCGACCTGGCCCGCCACGAGATCCAGCGTATCGACGTTGGCGATGCGGCCGGCACCGTTGACGACGCGATCGGCCTCGGCTGCACATTCCTCTCCGTCGTGCGTGAAGATCACCCGGAGCCGGCCATTCGCCGGCTCGATCCGTTTCACGCCGACGCCGGTCTTGATGCGAATTCCGATGCGCGCGCTCTCGGTCCGGATCTGCGCCACCGCGTCGGCATCCATCGCGGGCAATAGCTGCGGCAGCGCTTCCAGGATCGTCACGTCAGCGCCGGCCCGCGCATAAACGTGGCCGAATTCGAGGGATATGACGCCACCCCCGACGAAAATTACCGTTTCAGGCAACTCGCGTTCGCTCAGCATGGCGTCCGAGGTGATCATGTGCCCTGCGCCCGGAATCGGCAGCGGGCGCGGCTTCGATCCCGTCGCGATCACGATATGTTTGGCCTCGAGCCGGCGATCGCCGACGCGGATGGCGTTGGGGCCGGCGAAGACGGCGTGGCCCTTGATCACCTCGACATTGCGATGCGCCATCGAGCGCGCGAGGTTGGCGGGAATGTCCTTGATCATGTCCTTCTCGCGATCGATCAACGCGGCCCAGTCGAGCCTGGGCTTGCCGACCGCGATGTGGTGGACCGCGGCGCGTTCGATCTCGTGCAGGGCGTGCCCGGCGGCGACCAGCACCTTCTTCGGCGTGCAGCCGCGGTTCGGGCAGGTGCCGCCGAGATCATGCGATTCGATCATCGCGACCGACATCCCGGCGCGCCGGACCGGTCCGGTGACGCCGATGCCCGCATTGCCGCCGCCGAGGATCACCACGTCGAATGTTTCTGGTGTCATCGAATTCACCCCGTCCGGAACGATGGCAGGCCGCGCCATGGACGCGGCCCGAAGCATTACATGCGGAACGCGCGAGTCGTTACCTGGTGGTGATGGTCGATGTAATCGAGCCCACCACCGAGGTCGCCATCTTGAACTGCGCGACGCGGTCCTTGATGTTGTGGCGCCTGGCGATCCATTCGAAGTCGGTCCAGACCGCCCAGACGTCGCCATTGTCGTCCTGAGTCAGTAGCAGGCGGACCGGCCAATCGAGCCCGGCGTTCGGATTCGAAGTAATGAACTGGGTTCCGAGCGGCGGATTGCCGAATACCAGCAGCGTTGAAGGCCTCAGCTTGATCCCGGCATCGGCCGCCAGCTTCGACTGATCGATCTCCGAGAAGAACCTGATGCCCTTGCCGGCGATGTCGGCCTTGATCCGGGTAATCGCCTCGGACATCGGCACCGCGCTCTTGACCCGGACGATGCCGTCGTCGCTGTCGGCCCTCGCGGTGGAAGCGGCCGAAATCAGCAGCAGTGTCAGCGCCAGCATTGTAGCGAAATTCGAGATGCGGGTCTTCATGGGATGTCTCCTGTCTGTCGATGCTTGCCGGGAGCCGGGCTTCGGAACATCATCGACGCTTCCCGTCTCCGGCTGAAATACGGTCTTGCTCTGAAGTCGATAGCCGCGCGCTATCGCCGGCCC
This sequence comes from Bradyrhizobium sp., assembly GCF_030654605.1. Taxonomy (GTDB): domain Bacteria; phylum Pseudomonadota; class Alphaproteobacteria; order Rhizobiales; family Xanthobacteraceae; genus Bradyrhizobium. The sequence goes on along the minus strand of NZ_JAURXB010000016.1, from coordinate 1,355 downwards.
GCGATGCTCAGCAGCTATCGAACCGATTGTGCATGGGCATTTCTAAGCCCCGACGATTTCCACTCTGATGGGCCAAGCGCCCGATTGGCGGGCGTCCACGCTCAATCCGGAGGTACTTCCAATGACCAGCCTATCCAAGACATTGATTGCGGCCGCTGCGCTCGCGGCAATGGCAACGTCGGCGTTCGCGCAGGGCGCAACCGAAATGAGCCCGGGGATGGCCATGATGTTCAAGGGTGGAAAAATGATGCAGATGGCGGTGGCTTCCGGACCCAAGAATCACGACGCGATGATGAAGGGGGCCAAGAAAGTGCCGAACAATACGGTTTTCTTTATGAGCGGCGGACAGATGTACATGGTCTCGGGCACGCTCGATCCGACCGGGAATTTCTATTTTCCCTGAGTCGAGATACGCGTATTTTCCTCGCAACCACGGGGTCGCCCCTTGCGGGCGGCCTCCAGTGAAAGCAATGTTCGGGAAACCCGACGCCGGAGCAGGACATGAGCTCGCTATCGCCAGACAATGCCGAGCGTCTCAAGCAGGCCTTCCAGGCCTGCCGCGATATGGAAGGAACGTTGAACGAGCAGCTCGAAGCCTATGCCGCGGCGGGGCGTGAGTTCTTTCCGGCCTATGGCGAGGCGGTCGATCGGCTGGTGGCGCGGATCCACGAAAACGGCGGCGGCGAAAACGCGCCGCGGCCTGGCGATCCGATGCCGCCCTTCATCCTGCCCGACGTGACCGGCCGGCTGGTCAGCCTGGCGTCGCTGCTCGAAAAGGGGCCGGTCGCCGTGATGTTCTATCGCGGTCACTGGTGTCCCTATTGCCGGCTGAACGTCAGGGCCGTGATCCAGGCGCTGGACCGGATCAGGGCGCTGGGCGGCGACGTGGTCGCCATCATGCCCGAGGTGCAGCAATTCGCGGAAAAATTCAAATCCGAGGCCGATGCACCGTTCCCGGTGCTGACCGATCTCGACAACGGCTATGCACTGTCGCTGAACCTCGCGATATGGCTCGGCACCGAAATCGAGCGGCTGTTGTCGTATCAGGACATGAAACATTTTCACGGCAATGACGGCTGGGTGCTGCCGATACCCGCGACCTTCGTGGTCGGCCGCGACGGGCTGGTGAAGGCGCGGTTCGTCGATCCCGACTTCCGCAAGCGCATGGAAATCGACGACCTGATCGCCGCGCTGAAGCGTGCCAGTGAAGAGAACTAGTACCTGGAATCATAAGTCCGTGTTGCTGCCATCCTTCGAGACGCGGCGAAGACGCCGCTCCTCAGGATGAGGTTTACCTTGTTGAAACGCCACAACCTCATGCTGAGGAGCGAGCGACGCGAGCGTCTCGAAGCATG
>NZ_JAURXB010000014.1 GCF_030654605.1 Bradyrhizobium sp. | reverse complement strand
CAAGGGCCTGCTCCTGTCCCGGACGCGGTGCGGCGCCTCTAACGCGCCATGCCGCGTCCGCGACACGAGACATGACCGGGTTCTGGTCGCTTTTCCGAACACTCAAGGAAAAAGGGAGGGTGCTGAGACACCCTCCCTCATCCGTGCCGATCTTTTCCGCGCAAAGGCCCCGGGTGACATCCCCACCCCTCCCCGCGCGATGACCAAACTGTTTGACGCCGCCTGTGTAACAACTCGCCGGCCCGAAAGCATTTTCCGCAGGAAAATGCTCTCAACTTAGATTCTGCGCGTGTTCTGATCGCAAAACCGTACACACTTTTGCGGAACACGCGCTGAGAAAACCGGCGAACTAGAGCGAGCGGACCCTAGCCAGCTCTGCGCCGATCCCCAAGCTGATAGTTAATTTAACGTTAACGGCGCAAACACGCCGCCGCGGCGGCGAAAACGCGTCCACGGCATGGACGCTGCAAAGCCTGTCTTGCAAAACAACCAGGGGAAGGCGCGTGGGCGAAAGCGGGACAGATCTGTCCCGCCAGGCCGGGCGCAAGGGGCAAGGCCGAATAATGAAACATCCGTCAACCCGCGAGTTCTACGCCTATTGGGACCAGAAGCGCGGCGACGCGCGCGCGCCCGACCGCAGCGAGATCGAACCCGGCGCGGTGCGCGAACTGCTCGGCGATATCTTCGTGCTGTCCTACGACAGCGCGGCCGGCTATCCATTTCGCGTCGCCGGAACGCGGGTCTGCGCCCTGCTCGGCTGCGACCTGAAGGATCGCAGTTTTTCCGGACTGTTCACAGAAGACGGCCGCCGCGAGATCGAGGACATCATCGCCGCGGTATCGGAAGACGCGCTGGCCGCGGTCGCCGGCATTACCGCCATCTCGGAGGATGGGAGGCCGGCGCATCTCGAATTGCTGCTGCTGCCGTTCAACACCCGCGCGCACTCGCCGCTGAGCCTGACCGGATTGCTGGCGCCGTTCGAAAGCGATCGCCGCCTGCTCAGTGATTTCAAGCTGACGTCGTGGCGTTACATCGGCCACCAGCCGCAGAAATTCGTTCCGCGCGCGTTGCGCAAGCTCGCGGTCGCCCGCGGCTTCATGGTGTATGAAGGGCTGCGCTGAAGCGCATCCTGCAAAATCGAATTCCGGCAGCAGCTCTTCATGACGCGCGCATTTATCGCGTGGCGGAATTAAAACGCGCACGCGCGCACCCATGCCGCGAGGCGTCATGTTGGTTGCACGCGACAAGGACGCGCAGTTGAAAAGGTTTGACAGATTGAGCGTGACGCCACGTCCAACGCATGTCAGTATTCCGACATAATCAAAAGCCGCGCACGTCGGACGAAGCACGGCTGCCAGGGAGGGGACTGCACAACGCCGGCACGCGCCGCGCGAGCGATTCCTCATGGCCTAACCGGTCCGTTGGCGTCGCATGGGACAACAGATTGTCCATCGTCTGCTGATTTCCTTCCCCGCCTTGCTCGGGGTTCTCTTCCTCTGTTTTTGCCTGCTGCAGGTGGTGCCGGCCGATCCCGCGATGATCATCGCCGGGCCCGACGCCAAGGCCGAGACCATCGCCGCGATCCGCCTCGAGCTCGGCCTCGACCGCTCGATCCCGGTCCAGTTCTTCGAATACATCCTGCGGGTGCTGCGCGGCGATCTCGGCCGCTCGATCATTTCCAACAGGATGGTGAGCGAAGAACTGGCGATGACCATCGGCCCGACCGTCGAGCTGATGCTGGGAGCGATGCTGATCGCGGTGCCGAGCGGCCTTGCTTTGGGAACACTGGCGGCGGTCAATCGCGGCCGTCTATCCGACCGCGTCATCATGGCCTGCTCGGTGGCAGGCGTTTCCATGCCGGTGTTCTTCATCGGCCTGATCCTGATCCAGTATGTCGGTTTCAAGTGGGCCTTGCTGCCATTCACCGGCCGCACCGGACCGGTGTGGGATGGCGGATTGCCGAGCCTGATCCTGCCCGCCACCACGCTCGGCCTCGTGCTGATCGGACCGATCGCGCGGCTGACGCGCACCGCCGTGCTCGAAGTGCTGGGCGCCGATTTCGTGCGCACGGCGCGCGCCAAGGGATTGCGCGAGACCGTGGTGATCATTCATCACGCGCTGCGCAACGCCATGATCCCTGTCGTCACCCTGATCGGACTGCAGGCGGCCTTCCTGCTCGGCGGCGCCGTGGTCACCGAAACCATGTTCTCGTGGCCCGGCGTCGGCCGGCTCGCGGTCGGCGCCATCGTCTCCAGCGATTTTCCGACGGCGCAAGGCGCGATCATGATCCTCGCCGTCGCCTTCCTGTCGATCAACCTCATCGTCGACGTGCTCTACGTCTATCTCGATCCAAGGGTGCAGCGCCGATGAGCGTCGAGGCCCTCGAAACCCCCTTTGCAGTGGACCCCGAAGCGGCGGTGTTCGCCCGCGCCGGCATCATGCGCCGGCTGGCGCGCGACCGGGTGGCGGCGGCGGCCGCGCTGCTGCTCGCGGGAATCGTGCTGGCGGCAGCGTTCGCGCCGTGGATCTCGCCTTACGATCCCTACTTCACCGACCTTACCAAGGTGATGCAGCCACCGGGCGCCGAGCACTGGTTCGGCACCGACAACACCGGCCGCGACATCCTGAGCCGCGTCATCTACGGCACCCGCAGCACGCTGATGCTCGGGCTGGTCGGCGTGATCGTCGGCGGCCTGATCGGCGGCGTCATGGGTATCCTCGCCGCCTATTACCGGCGGCTGGATGGCTGGATCATGCGGCTGGTCGACGTGATGCTGGCGTTCCCGGCGATCCTGATCGGGCTGGCCGTGGCCGCGATCTTCGGCGCCGGCCTCACCGCCGTGGTCATCGCGCTGGTCGTCGCCACCGTGCCCGATGTCGCGCGGGTGGCGCGAGGTGCTGCGGTCGGCGTGATGGGCCAGGAATTCATGGAAGCCGGCCGCGCGGTGGGCGTGACGGACGGCGCCCTGATCTGGCGCTACCTGACGCTCAACTGCATTTCGACCATCTTCGTGTTCCTCACCCTGCGCTTCGGCCAGATCATCCTGATCGGCTCGGCGCTCGGCTTCCTCGGCATGGGCGCGCAACCGCCGACCGCCGAACTCGGCATGATGGCGGCCCAGGGCCGCGACTTCCTGTTCATGGCGCCGCACATCGCGACGATTCCGAGCTGCGCGATCTTCGTGATCGTGCTGGCCGCCAACCTTCTGGGCGACGCCTTCCGCGACGTCCTCGATCCGAGGCTGCAAACATGATCAGAACGGTTCTGGCTGTGGCATTCGCGCTGGGCATTTCGGCTTCCGCATCCGCCCAGACGCTCACCCTGATGAAGGGCATCGACGCGCCGCACTACGATGCGCAGCGCACCACCTGGGGACCGACCTCCGATATCGTCAACATGTTCCAGGACACGCTGGTGGCGCTCGACTGGGATGGTCGCACGCCGATTCCCTACCTCGCCAAATCGTGGACGGTGAGCGCGGACGGCAAGACCTATACCTTCAAGCTGCGCGACGACGTGTCATTCTGCAGCGGCAAGAAGTTTACCGCCGAGGATGTGATCTACAGCTTCAAGCGGCTGAAGGATCCGGCCGTCAAGGGGCCGTATGCCTGGCGCGCCGGCAACATCAAGGAATTGCGCGCGCCCGATCCCTACACCGTCGAATACGAGCTTCAGGAGCCCTATTCGGAGTTGCTGTTGCAGCTCACCATGTTCACCAACGTGATCCACAACAAGGAAAGCGTGGAGGCGCTGGGCAAGGACTACGGCATCAAGGGCGCCGACGGCACCGGGCCGTGGTGTTTCGAGTCATGGCATCCGCGCACCGAGATCGTGCTGAAGCGCCACGACGCCTACAAATGGGGCCCCTCGATGTACACGAACAAGGGCCCGGTGAAATTCGAGAAACTGGTGGTCAAGATCGTACCCGAGGAATCCAGCCGCGTCGCCGCGATGATGGCCGGCCAATTCGACATCACCCACCAGTTTCCGCCGGCGTTCATCGCCCAGGCCAAGGCCGCGCCGATGCTGTCGGTCACCGGCGCCAAGCCCAACTTCCAGCTGCTCTACTTCGGCTTCAAGACGACGCGGCCGATGGTCGCCGACAAGCGCGTGCGCGAAGCCATGAGCATCGCCATCAACCGCGCCGAGATCGCCAGGGCCATGCTGCAGGGCAACGCCGAACCGGCCTTTACCTTCGTCGACAAGGATGCGCTCGACCACGACCCGAAGTCGGCCGGCATCATCAAGGAAGACCTCGAGCGCGCCAAGAAACTGCTCGATGACGCCGGCTGGAAACCCGGCGCCGACGGCGTGCGCGAGAAGGACGGCGTCAAGCTGCAGCCCCGGGTCTATTACACCCAGGCCGGCAACACGCCGCGCGTCGCCGAGGCGATCCAGGGATATCTCCGCCGCATCGGCGTGCACTGGCAGCTGCAGCCCTGGGACTCCACCATCGCGGCGGCCAAGATGGCCGAGCAGGATTACGAGATCTGGTCGGTGACGGTGCCCTATCTGTCGGCCGGCGACCTCATGAACATCTACTTCGATTCCCGCAACATTCCGACGCCCAACCGGATGAACTGGAAGGACGCCGAGACCGACGAGTGGCTGAAGCAGGGTCGCTCCGCTCTGACCGAGGCCGATCGCGCCAAATATTACGCGATGGTCCAGCAGAAGGTGATGCAGGAGCACCTGTGGATCCCGGTTCTCAACATCAACATGGACCAGGTCGCCAACAAGAAGATCAAGGGCGCCCGGCCGCACATGATCTACCAGAACACGTTCTACAAGGGACTGGACGCTTCACTTTAGAAAATCAGCCTAGGGAGCAAACGACGATGCGAGGCTTTCTCACCGCCGCTGTGGCGCTGCTTGGAGTGACCGGACTATCTTCGGCCGCCGGGGCGCAGACCCTGAAGGTCATGAAGTCGCTGGACGCGCCGCATTACGACGGCCAGCGCACGACCTGGTCGCCGACCTCCGATATCGTCAACATGTTCCAGGACACGCTGCTGGCGCTCGACTGGGACGGCAGGACGCCGATCCCCTATCTCGCGAAGTCGTGGACCGTCTCGCCTGACGGCAAGACCTACACTTTCAAGCTGCGCGACGACGTCTCGTTCTGCAGCGGCAAGAAGTTCACCGCCGCCGACGTGGTCTACAGCTTCAAGCGGCTGAAGGATCCGGAAACCAAGGCGCCCTACGCATGGCGCGCCGGCAACATCAAGGAGCTGCGCGCGCCCGATCCCCATACCGTGGAATACGAACTGAACGAACCCTATTCCGAGCTGCTGCTGCAGCTCACCATGTACACCAACGCCATCCACAATCAGCAGAGCGTGGAATCGCTCGGCAAGGACTACGGCATCAAGGCGATCGACGGCACCGGACCGTGGTGCTTCGAGAGCTGGCAGCCGCGCACCGAGATCGTGCTGAAGCGCCACGACGCCTACAAATGGGGGCCGTCGATGTACAAGAACAAGGGCCCGGTGAAGTTCGAAAAGCTCAGCATCAAGATCGTGCCGGAGGATGCCAGCCGCGTCGCCGCCATGCTGGGCGGGCAGTTCGACGTCAGCCACCAGATCCCGCTGCAGTTCATCCAGCAGGTCAAGGCCGCGCCCAACCTCACCGTCCAGGAAGCCAAGCCCAACTTCCAGCTGATGTATTACGGCTACAAGATCTCGCGACCGATGGTCGCCGACAAGCGCGTGCGCGAGGCGATGAATATCGCCATCAACCGCGCCGACATCGTCAAGGGCATCATGCTGGGCAATGCCGAGCCGGCGTTCACCTTCGTCGATCCCAACGCGCTCGACTTCGCCGCCAAGACCAAGGGCGTCATCAAGGAAGACGTCGAACGCGCGAAGAAGCTGCTCGACGAAGCCGGCTGGAAGGTCGGCTCCGACGGCATCCGCGAGAAGGACGGCGTCAAGCTCGCGCCCAAAGTCCTGTACACGCAGGTCGCCTACTTCCCGCGCGTCTCCGAGGCGATCCAGGGCTATATGCGCAAGATCGGTGTCGACTGGAAGATCGTGGGCTTCGACTCCACGATCGCGCCTGCCGAGATGGCCAAACAGGACTACGAGCTGTGGACCGTGACGGTGCCCTATCTGTCGGCGGGCGAGCTGATGAATATCTATTTCAACTCGAAAAATGTCCCGACGCCCAACCGCATGAACTGGAAGGACCCCGAGACCGACGACTGGCTGCAGGCCGGCCGCGCGGCGCTGACCGACGCCGACCGCGCGCTCAACTACGCCCGCGTGCAGGAAAAGGTGATGGGCGAGCACCTGTGGATGCCGGTGATGAACATCGCCATGTACACCACGAGCCTGAAGAAGATGAACGGGGTGCGGCCGCACATGCTCTATCAGAACACCTTCTACAAGGGTCTGGATTACTCCTTCTGATGGAAAAGCTCCTCGAGGTTCGCGGCCTCAAGACCCACTTTGCGACGGACCGCGGCCTGTTCCGCGCCGTCGACGGCATCAGCTTCAGCGTGCCGCGCGGCCGTACCGTCGGCCTGGTCGGCGAATCCGGCTGCGGCAAGAGCGTGACGTCGCTCTCCATCATGGGCCTGGTGCCGAGCCCGCCGGGAAACGTCGAGGCCGAGGCGGTGATGTTCGGCGACCGCGACGTGCTGAGGCTGTCGGCCGACGAACGCCGCAAGCTTCGCGGCGGCAAGATGTCGATGATCTTCCAGGAGCCGATGACCTCGCTCAACCCGGTCCACACCATCGGCCAGCAGATCGTCGAGGCGATCCTGGCGCACACCACGATGTCGCCGCAGGCGGCGCGCGCGCGTGCAATCGAAATGCTGGAACTGGTGCGGATCCCCTCGGCGGCGCAGCGCATCGACGACTATCCGCACAGCCTGTCCGGCGGCATGCGCCAGCGCGTCATGATCGCGATGGCGCTGTCGTGCGAGCCGGCGCTGCTGATTGCGGACGAGCCGACCACCGCGCTCGACGTCACCATCCAGGCCCAGATTCTCGATCTGCTGAGCGACCTGCAGCGCCGGCTCGGCATGGCGATCCTGATCATCACTCATGATCTCGGCGTGATCGCCGAAGTCGCCGACCAGGTGCTGGTGATGTATGCCGGCCAGATCGTCGAAAGCGCCGATGTCGCCGACCTGTTCGCCGACCCCCAGCACCCCTACACCATCGGTCTGCTCGGCTCGATCCCGCGGCTCGACGTCGACCGCGTGCGGCTCGCCACCATCGAAGGCACGGTGCCCAGCCCCAACAGCCAGCCCAAGGGCTGCCGCTTCGCGCCGCGCTGCCCGTTCGCCGACCGGCGTTGCCGCGAGGCGCCGCCTCCCTTGCGCGACATCGCGCCCGGTCATCTGGTTGCCTGCTGGAAGGCCCCGGTCGAGGTAGCGGCATGAGCGACGTCCCGGTCCTCCAGGTCGACGGCCTTGTCAAGCATTTCCAGGTCAGCCGCGGCATCATCCTGCGCCGGCAGGTGGGGCTGGTGCGCGCCGTCGAGGATGTCAGCTTCGAGATCGCACGCGGCGAGACGCTGGCGCTGGTGGGTGAATCCGGCTGCGGCAAATCCACCACCGGACGGCTGGTGCTGCGCCTGATGGACCCGACGTCGGGCTCGGTCCGCTTCAAGGGCGAGGAGATCGCCAATCTCGGCAAGGACGCGCTGCGCCGGCTGCGCCGGCACATGCAGATCATCTTCCAGGACCCCTACGCCTCGCTCAATCCGCGCATGACCGTCGGCGAGATCCTGGCCGAGCCGCAGCGGGTGCACGACATCGGCGACGCCGCCTCGCGCGAGGCGCGCGGCAAAGAGCTGCTGGAGATCGTCGGCCTGTTGCCCGAACATGCACGGCGCTATCCGCACCAATTCTCCGGCGGGCAACGCCAGCGCATCGGCATTGCGCGTGCGCTGGCCGTCAATCCCGACCTGATCATCTGCGACGAACCGGTGTCGGCGCTCGACGTCTCGATCCAGGCGCAGATCGTCAACCTGCTGCAAAATCTGCAGCAACGTTTCGGACTTTCCTATCTGTTCATCGCCCACGATCTCGCCGTGGTCAAACACATCAGCGACCGCGTCGCGGTGATGTATCTCGGCAAGCTGGTCGAGATCGCCGACAAGAAGACGATCTATGCGAGGCCGCTGCATCCCTACACCCATGCGCTGCTGTCGGCGATTCCAAAACCCGACCCGACCCTGCGCGCCAAGCGCGTGATGCTGCAGGGCGACGTGCCGAGCCCGTTCAATCCGCCGACCGGCTGCCGCTTCCACACCCGCTGCGTCCATGCCCAGCCGCGCTGCTCGGCCGAGGAGCCGAAGCTGCGCGAGGCCGCCCCGGGCCATCGCGTCGCCTGTCATTTCTTCGAAACCCTGCCGGTCCCCACCATCATCGCGCGCGCCGGTGCCGCGAGCGGAAAATTCGCCGAGCGGCTGGCGGCGTTCGAAGCGGCGAAGGAAAGGCAGCGGGCAGCTGCGGTGTGACGTTACATCTCTTGGCGTCGTCCCTGCGAACGCAGGGACCCATAATCATCGGCGGGTGTTGTTTTTGCGAAGGCGTCGGCACCTGCGGTGCACCGATAGGCCTCGGCGTATGGGTCCCTGCGTTCGCAGGGACGACGCAAGAGAAATCCCGCTGCCCCGTGATCGTGCCGCTGCTTGCACCGTCCACATCAAAGTGAACTTCTTGGCCAATAAGGCGTAAGATAGCGCCATGGCACAGGATTTTGCATTGTCAGGCTTGAACAACAGCTCCCGTCTGTCGTTTCCCCTCACATTGACCGACGGGACGGCGATCGCGACCGTGGGAGAGGCCGCGACCTTTTTTGCCCGCCTCCCCCTGGAACAGCGCGACAAGAGCCACTGGACGATCGCCATCCGGATGCTGAACAATGCGCTGAAGGAGCCAGCCTACCTCAAGACCGCGACGATGTCGCTGCAGACCGCCCTCATTCTGGACGGCATACTGGCTTCCCCTTCCCCGCTAGACAGCCATTGAGTGTGTTGGCCAGGTCACAGACGAATCGGACTCCACCTGCTACCCGTTGAGGTTCGTATGGCCGCAAACAAGGTAACGGCGGTACACGAGCCTGGCTTTCATCAAGCTACGACTTTGAGCCGTCCTGGGCAGTGGGCGGCTCTTTTTCTTTCAGCAGCGTGCCCAGTTACCATCGCCGCAAGGCGGGGTTAAGACGGCTTCAATCGCATCGTGTAGGGTGGGCAAAGCTTCCGCCGCAGCTCGAAGAGCGAAGGCGGAAACGTGCCCACCATGGCGTGCGTCGATGGAAGGTGGGCACGGCGCGAAGAGCGCGCCTTTGCCCACCCTGCGAGATTGGTGGCGGCCGCAGCTGTCGTCCCTGCGAACGCAGGGACCCATACGCCGTGTCGTCGATATTGCGAACGGTATTCATGAGCTTGTTTCAACCGTTACGTCACACAACAACTGCCCGGTATTATGGGTCCCTGCGTTCGCTGGGACGACGTTACACTGGTTGCTACGCGAAGGCCCGGCGCTATCTCTACTCCGCCAGTTCCGGCCACGGCACGATGGTCGACTTCACCGTCTTCATCGCCATCGCGTCCGCCACCGCGCGGCCGATGCCTTCCTCGGTAAACGGATAGATCGTCTGCATCTCCAGCCACGGATATTTGTTGCGGGTGCGATAGAGCATGTCGACGCCGAGCGGCAGATCGTTGCCGGTAAAGCCCCAGGAGCCGAGCACGTTGAGGTCCTTGGTGCAGATGCGATGCCAGGACGTGTTGATCGAGCCGGCATCGGTGAACTGGCCCATCTCGACATAGGTTCCGCCGTCGCGCAGCATCTCGATGCCTTCCGGGCCGGCGCTCGGATGACCCGAACAATCCATCACGAGGTCGGCGCCGAACCCGCCGACGATATCGCGCACCGCCTTGATGCGCGCCTCCGGCGTGCTCACCTGCTCGATATCGACGGTCGCTTCCGCGCCAAATTTGCGCGCCAGCTTCAGCCGCGGGTTTTCCGGCGCGCCGACACAGATCACCCGCCCTGCTCCCATCTCCTGCGCTGCGGCCACCGCCAGAATTCCGATCGGGCCGGAGCCTTGAATGACCACGGTGTCGCCCCAGGTGAATCCGCCGGCGCGGGTGGCGCGGTTGAAGGCGCGGATGCAGGAGGTCAAGGGCTCCGACAACGCGCCGAGCCGCAGCGACATGTCGTCGGGCAGCTTGTAGATCTTGGTGCCCGGCAACATCTCGAGATCGACATAGACATATTCGGCCCAGCCGCCCCACAGATGCGGCGCCTTGTCGAAGCCGAGATAGCGGCCGTAATACACCGGCGTCAGGCACTTGTTGGCACTCTCCGGATAATGAATGCAGTAATAGCAATTGCCGCACGGCATCAGCGGCGGGATCATCACCTTCGAGCCCACGTCAAGCGGCTTGCTCATGAAGTCCTGTTTGAACTCCGAGCCGACCTCGACCAGCACGCCGCCGATCTCATGGCCGAGCGTGAACGGCCAAGGCAGCGGCTTCGGCCAGTGGCCTTTCAGGATGTGCAGATCGGTGCCGCAAACACCGCAGGCGCCGACCTTGATCAGGGCCGCCTTCTTCGGAATTTTGGGCCACGGCACGGTGCGAATTACCGGCTGCGCGCCGGGGCCGTCATAGGTGGCGACGCGGATGTCTTGCATGTTTCCTCCGGCCCTTCGGTGCGTGTTGGTTTTTGGCTGCGTGGGCACAGGCAGGTTATGTGAAGTGGGAAACAATGCCAATTGCTACGCGGTGCCGTCATCATCCGCCCGCCAATTGACAAGTCGACGATGCCGCCTCAGCTTGCGCAAGCAGGCCGACAGGAGTGACGCGTGGGCAATCGCTGGGGTATCCTCGCCGTTCTGTTCGCGGTTCGCAGCACCATTGCCTTCCAGTTCCAGAGCGTCGCCGCGGTGGCGCCGCTGCTGACGAGCCAGTTCGGCGTCAGCCTCGCCGATATCGGTGTCCTGATCGGACTGTATTTTGCGCCGGGCGTGGTGCTGGCATTGCCGGGCGGCGCCATCGGGCAACGATTTGGCGACAAGAGGACAGCGCTTGGCGCACTGCTGCTGATGCTGGCGGGCAGCGCGATGATGGCGGCTTCCGCTTCATGGCATATTCAGATCGCCGGCCGCCTGATCTCAGGTGCGGGCTCCGTCATCCTCAGCGTTCAGGTGACGAAAATGCTGACGGACTGGTTCGCCGGCAAGGAGATAGCCACCGCGATGGCGCTGCTGGTCAATTCCTGGCCACTCGGCACCGCGGTCTGCCTGCTGGCGCTGCCGTGGATCGGCACGCATTACGGCGTCGGCGCGGCCCATCTCGGCGTTGCGGCTTTCGCCGCCGGCGGCCTTGTGCTGCTCGCGATCCTCTACCAACCGCCGGCCGATGTCGCGGTCGCATCGACGACGGCTCCGCAGCGTCTGGACCGCAACGCCACCCTCGCCGTGATCGCCGCCGGCCTGACCTGGGGCCTGTTCAATGTCGGCTTTGCCGTGATCGTCAGCTTCGGGCCCTCGATGCTGGTCGAACGCGGCTGGTCGATCGCCGAAGCCGGATCGACCATCAGCATCGCGCTGTGGGTCTCGGTTGTTTCCGTTCCGCTGGGCGGCTTGCTGGCAGATCGCACCGGGCGTCCGGCGACCATTGTCGTCGCCAGCGCGCTTCTGAGCGCGGTCTTGATGGTGCTGCTTCCGCGCAGCGGCGCCGTCCTCCCGGTTGTCTTCGCGCTCGGATTGATCAGCGGCCTGCCCGCCGGTCCGATCATGAGCCTGCCCGCACGCGTGCTGCAGCCGCAGACCCGCGCGATCGGCATGGGCGTGTTCTTCACGATGTTCTTCGCCTGCATGATGCTCGGCCCGGTGGTCGGCGGCGCCTGCGCCAAGTGGGCCGGCAGCGCGGCGGCGGCCTTCGACTTCGGCGCGGCGATGATCTTGCTGTGTCCGCTCATTCTCTGGGGCTTCAACCGGATACCGCTTCCGCTAGCGAAAGCGGCGTGATCACTCCTTCTTGCAACCGCCGCTAACTCCTCGTTAACCCTGCTGGCCGTAGGGTTTGGGGACACCGAAAAGCCGGTGGTCGGGTGGCGAGATGGCGTTAGCGCACAGAAAAACGATTTTGCCGGCCGCCGAGGAGCGCCGACGCTTCCAGCGGGTGAAGGTTCACCTGCTCGGCCGCTACATGCTGCCGGATCGCCGCGAATTTCCCTGCCAGATCATCAATATGTCGCCGGGCGGGCTGGCCTTGCTGGCGCCGGGCATCGGCAATGTCGGTGACCGCGTGATCGCCTATCTCGACCATATCGGCCGGGTCGAGGGCAAGATCACCCGCATCATCGACAATGGTTTTGCCATGAGCGTGGGCGCCACCGCCCGCAAGCGCGACAAGCTGGCGGCGCAGCTGACCTGGCTCGCCAACCGCGACATTCTCAACCTGCCGGAAGACCGCCGCCACGACCGTATCATCCCGCGCAACCCGATTTCGCTGCTCACGCTCGAAGACGGCACCAAGATGACCTGCCGCATCATCGACATGTCGCTGTCGGGCGCCGCCATCGCCGCGGAAAACCGCCCGCCGCTGAAATCGCTGGTGCTACTCGGCAAGGTGCAGTCCCGCGTGGTGCGAAACCTCGAGGAAGGCTTTGCGCTCGAGTTCGTTCACGAGCAGCTGGCCGAGACGCTCGAAGACGCGGTTACCGCGCGGTAAAGCGCGCAACCCCTTCTTTCCCCCTTTTTGACCAGACCTGAAGGCGGTATCCGCGTTGCGGATGCCGCCTTTCGCCGTTTGGCGCCTGCCATTTTGAGTTAACGCCGCGGGCTTTTGCCGGCGCAAGCCCAGCATCGGCGGGCGTCGACTCCTTAATCCCTAAAATTTGAATCAATTGCAGTTGTCTAAAATTCTAATCTAATTTTACACAAGTATAGTTTCGAATTTCCCGCGCCCATTACTTTGATTCGTCTCAAATGTACTTGCCTGACTTAGCGGCAGCGCAAAACCTTTGTGCGAAACATGGTCCCAACAAGAAACGGGGGCCACAATGTTTGGTTGGGGACAGGGAAAAGGATTGGCGGTCGTCGCCATCCTGATTGGATTGAATGCGCCGGCGCAGGCCGCCGGCGAGACGCTCTACGCAAGCCTTGGCGACACCACGCGCCCGCCGATCGGCTGGGTCGAATTCTGCGCCGACAATCCCGTGGATTGCCGGGGCCGCGCATCGCAGCCGCGCGATATCGTGATGTCGCAGACGGCATGGCGGGACCTCGTGCGGGTCAACAAATGGGTGAACGAGAGCATCAAGCCGATCACCGACATGGATCATTGGGGCACGATCGAGAAATGGTCGTTGCCGACGGATGGATACGGCGACTGCGAGGACTACGTGCTGTTGAAGCGCAAGATGCTGATCGATGCCGGATGGCCGCGGGAAGCGTTGCTGATCACGGTGGTGCGCGACAAGAAGGGCGAAGGCCACGCGGTGCTGACCGTGAAAAGCGACAAGGGCGAGTTCGTGCTCGACAACCAGAATGAGAGCGTCCTGACCTGGACCGAGACCGGATACCGCTTCGTCAAGCGGCAGTCGCAGAGCGATCCGAATGTATGGGTTTCGCTGGGCGACAACCGCCCGGCCGTTGCCACCGCCAGCGCAAGGGACCGCTGAGCGATCGCTGACAGGACAAGGAATCACAGGACACGCGACCCGGTCACATCCCCACCCCTCCCCGTCCCAGACCGGATCGCGCGCGGCCAGCTCTCCCCCAAGAGCTGGCCGCAACTTTTTTGCACGTAAGTATCTGATAATACTTATAATTATAGCAAAACCGGCATTTGGACCGGCGACCACGGGCTATCTGTGCATGGGGTTGTTTTCGATATTTTTGGTTCGAGCCATCACCACGTCAGCGTTGCGACTGCCTTTTCCGGATCTGATCGCAGGGCCGTTCGGGCCGGGACACCGCTCCCACGGCCCCGGCAACGCCCGGTGGAGGAGCCCGCCATCGGCACGCTCTTCCCTTTACCGCCCCTCCCGATGCCGCTAGGATTTGGCAAGGAACGGAAAACGAGGGCGAGATGAAGTTGAAATTGCTGGCTGCCGCGGCGCTGGTGGTGGTGTCCGTGCCCGCGTTTGCCGCCGATGCCGATGTCCATGTTCGTCGCCAGCGCGTTCAGGCGGTTTATGCCGCTCCCTTGGTCATCGACTATTCGCACAATTACGGCCCGGCCGATTTCTATCCGGGGACCACGGCGCCGCCGGACCGCGTCGTGGTGCCGCTGAATGAACGGCCCTACGGCATCTATGACGGCTTCGATCGCCTTTGCGGGCAGTCGTCGGCGAACTACCGCGGCCAGGACGGCCGGCGACACCCCTGCTACTAGGCGGCCCGGTCGCCGCTTGGCTATATTTGGAGTAGCGCCGTGCCGTTGGGCAGGCGTCGAGCGTGCTGGAACTTTCGCCTTCTGCCGGGCTTTGGAGTCCCATGATCGAATTCAATCATACGAACAACAACGGCCTCACGCGTATCGGTTCGCAGCCCATTGCCCTCGGCGCCGCCATCCTGGTCGCCCTGGTGGCCGGAGCCGTATCCATCGCGCTTTGGCGCGGCTACACCGGCACCTCGCCCGAACCCGACCGCGTCGTTGCCGTCAGGCAGTTGCAGGCCCGCACCGCCCAGGCATCCGAGCAACTGGTGGAGAAAACCAAGGGCCTGGAAGCGACCCAGCAGGAGTCGATCGACCAACTGCAAGTGGTCCAGGACCAGCTGCAAACCGTCAGGCGGCTGCTGGCCGCGCAGCAAACCGAGACCAAGCGGCTGTCCGATCAGGTGGGTAGCCTGACCGGCGCGATCGACGGCCTGCGCCAGTCGTTCGCGAGCGCCCAGGCCTCCGAGCCCGCAAGTCCACCGTCGGTTCGAAAATCGTCGGTCAAGAAGAAGCGCAGCGCGGTGTCGCAGCGCAAACGGGCCAATTCGCGGGGCTAAACCAGTGCCCGCGCCGTCGGCGGAATCATCCCGCCGCCAAGCCGCCCCAAAAGCCCTGCCAGAAGTTTTTCTCGCCGATTGTGAACTGGATCACATATGCCCGTAGTGTTCCGGGGCATCATGCAATTCACCGGATGGCGCAAGCCAATTTCAATATCCGGGGCTGGCAAGGCCGTTGGCGTTATACTGCGTCGACGGCCTTGTTTTTTATCCGGCGATCGGCGCGGTGCAACGATTCGGGCGGTGCGCTATCGCGGGCCGTTCCGACGAGGCGGTTTGGCCAGCACCCCGAAGCGAGCGCGATGACGGCGCAGCCTGGACTGCTCGAATTCCCAGAACATCCACACAAAGGCGGCGCCGAGACCGACGATGACGCCCAGGAGCAGCAAGGTATAGGCAGGAGCTGTGAGCATGGTGAGCGTCCATCAAAGGAGGCAAACGGCATAAACAGCGAACGGGCGGAAATGAACGCCACCAAGACACGCTATACTAAAGTCGCAACCCCGTCCCGGGCCATGCGAATTTTATTTTGACCGGCTTCCCAAACCCCGGCGAGGGTGGCTCCCCTTGGGAGTCCCTTCACCCTGCCCGCTGCAGGAGCGTTACGCCGCGGCGTTCGCAACCTTGGCCTGCTCGGTCCGATCCTCGACCATGCTGACCAGAAGGTGGGATTCGCGGTCGGTGCCACCGACCTGAAGCCGCCGAACCGCGATGGTGCGCCGGCCGCGCCTCGGGTTGTCCACAGTGTCGACGATTTCATCGAGCTGCTGATTCTGCGTCAGAAGCTGGCGGTCGCGCTGCTCGATCAGTTCGGCCGCCTGGGTCGGAAACAGCTCGCGCGCCGTCTTTCCGATGATCTCGGTTCGCAGCATGCCGATCATCTGTTCCGCCGCCCGATTGACGAAAACGTAGCGCAGCGTGCGCGCATCCTTGGCAATGATTCCCTCGGGTACATTTTCGATAACGGCCACCAGGAACTGCTCGGTCCGCTCCAGAATACGCTCCCTCCGCCGTTGCTCGGTGAAATCCTCGTGGGTCGAAACCCACCCGCCTCCGGCCATCGGCTGTTCTGAGACCCGGATGACCCGGCCGTCGGCCAGAGACAGATCCCTGACGGACGGCTTGCCCCTGGCGATCCTGTCGAGGGTGGCAACCATGAAGTCGTCGACATTGCCCGTGAACAGGCCTTTGTTGGCCCGATAGACCAGGATGTCCCTCAGGTTCGTTTCGGGCTGGATGATGTGCGGCGGCAGCTCGTACATCGTTCTGAACCCGATATTGGTCGTCAGGATTTTGGCCTTCGAATCGTACATCACCAGACCTTGCGGCATGTTGTTGAGCGCCGCGCTGAGCTGCCACTTGGTTTCGAGGTATTTGTCGTTCAGCTTGTCGCGTTCGCCGATGACGCTGTCCCGCTGCCTGGCAGCGTCGATCTCGAGTTGCTCCAGTTCGGAATTGCGGCATGTGGTGTCGCGAAAGCGCTGCACGGCGCGGGCAAGCAGGCCGATTTCGTCGTTGCGCTCGATGAAGGGAATAATGAGTTCGGTTTTCCCGGCCGCGATCCGACCGGTGGCCCAGGTGATCTGGGCCAGTGGCCCGATGACGCGGCTTTTCATCACCCGCCAGATGACGCCCGCGAGCGTCAAGGCACCGAGCCCGAGGAGGAAGAGATACCATGAGGCATAGCGACTCTTGTCGCCGAGTTCCGCAACCTCGTGCGCGCGGTCGGCATGGATTCTGGCGAGCGCCTCGAGGTCGACGTTGAGCTCGGTGCGCAAGGCGCGATTGGTGTCGTTGTCGCCCCACTCACGCCCTGCCGCGGGACTGATCTCGATCGCACGCCGCACCAGCTCCTTGCGGAATTCGATGAACTGCGCAATTCGCTGCTTGAAGCCCAGGAACTGCTCCACATCGGCGGAGCGGAGCTCCTTCTCCCAATTCGACACGACGTCGGCGAGTTCCTTGTTGCGCTTGAGCAACTGGTCGCCATATCGCTTGACCTTGATCCGCTCCGTCGACATGTAGATGCCGCGCGATTCCATCACGATCGCGTAGATCAGGCCATTGACGCGCTCGATGTTGATCGCGGCCATCGACGCCGCCGCAAGGTCCTCGCGGAATGCGCTTTGCAGCCGAACGGCCTGCACCGACATGATCAACAGGAAGGCGGTCAGGAACACCAGCAGCGTTACGATCGCGTTCAATTTCTCGCCGATGCCGAGATTACCGATTTCGCGCGCATAATGCTGCAAGGTTGGCTTCGTGATCATGTCGAACAATCTCTGGGATGGAAACCGGGAGCGCGAAGGCACGCGCACATTGCCGGCATGCTCCATGCAGAGGGTGAGCCGTCAGCCCTACCGTTGGCTTAACTCCTCGCCACGTAGGAATACGGGAGCAACCGGTTCCCTCGCGGAAACATTATCCGTTGAATCGCTTGAACCCGCGCATGACAACCGGCGCAGGAGAGGCAGCCAGATGCGCAAACTGATCGAACAGGACGACGAACCCCTCGTCGCGGCGAACAGCCTGCTTCAGCCGATCTTCCTCATGCCTTTCTTGAATCGCGCGCCGTTGGCGACGTAGAATTTTGCCGCACTTCCCATCCTGGCGACTTGCGCGGGATCGAGCGTGCGGATGGCACGCGCCGGCGACCCGATGATCAGGGAGTATTCGGGAAATTGTTTGCCTTCCGTGATCACCGAGCCCGCGCCGACGACGCTGCCACGGCCGATCCTGGCGCCGTTCATCACGATCGAACCCATCCCGACCAGCGCGTCCTGCTCGATCGTGCAGCCGTGCAGGATGACGTTGTGACCGACCGTGCAATTCTTTCCGATCGTCAGCGGAAAACCCATATCGGTATGGCAGGTCGAGTTGTCCTGCACATTGGAATTTTCACCGATCTCGATCCACTCATTGTCGCCGCGCAACACCGCGCCGAACCACACGCTCGCGGAATTGTGCAAGCGGACCCTGCCGATCACCGTGGCGGTGTCGGCGATGAAGAAGTTTCCGTCCGCAGGGAGCTCGGGCGCCTGCCCGTCGAGTTCGTAGATCGCCATTCCCAATCAGTCTCCGGTTCGCGGCGACATTGGCATAGACGTTTGGCTCAGGCCAGCACCCCTGCAGCGCGCAGCGTCATCAGGAAGAACGTGCCGGACATCAGGCTCCAGAACCCCGCCAGCATGGTCGCCATCATCACGAACTGGAAGCGGCGGCGTTCGATCCGCGCGCCGCGCAACGTGTTGCGCATGATGATGAAGGGGGCGGCAAACACCAGGAACGGGACGGCAGCGAAAGCCTGCGGCGCCACACCCTGCTGCAGCAGTCCGAAGCCGGCCGGGCGTTTTACCAGGGCCTGATATCCGCTGGCCAGCGCGCCCGCGAGGGCAAAGCCGATGCAAAGGGAGAACAGGGAATTCAACGCATCAGGCGACATCAAAAGGCACTTCCGCTACACAACGCCAACGTCCAGCAACTGCCCCCTGCATCGCAAAATTGGCCGGCGGCCGCCACACTATCCTTAAGGAAAGGTTAACGCCGGCGTGCGGAACCGCCCCCCGGACATGGCTCGCGCGGGTGCTACCTGCGCGAAATCGTGCGGAAGCCCGCCTGCGCATGGCATATTTGCGGGTGATTCGAGCCCCCGGGGCCACCTCAAGCTGTTTGGTTCATGACCTTCCTTTCCTCCGTCCAGCACATCGCCCGCCGGTCGCGCCGGCGTCGCCGCAGCCACATGATTCCGGTCATTGTCGGGGGCGCGGTCACGGCCTGCGCGATTGCCGTGATCGGCTATCTGCTGTGGCCGACCTTTGGGCCCAGGGCTTCGAGCAGTCCGGAGCGGTTGCCGGTGAGCGTCGGAGCGACCCTCTTCAACGTGCCGACCATGGCGGTACGCCGGAAAATCCAGCGCCATTCGGGGCCGCAGGAACGCGTCGATCTCAGCTTCACGTTTCCCGCACTCGAGGCTCCCGACGCCCCGAAACATGTCAGCGCCGATACCGTTGAGGAATCGATACAGCCGATCGACCGGATCTTCCTGTCGATTTCGGCACATCACGACACGCTGGCGCCGGACGCCCGCGTGCGCACCATCTATCCGCGCTATCTCGAAAAGGCCTCGCCGTCCGAACAGGATGGCCTGACGATGCGCGCATTTCGCGACGGCACGCCCTACGGCAACGAGGATCTGTTTCTGGCGAAGGCGCCGAACCTCACCGCGCGCTGCACGCGCGACGCCGCTACCCCCGGCATGTGCCTGAGCGAGCGCCGCATCGACGGCGCCGATCTGACGTTTCGCTTTCCAAGGAGCTGGCTGGCGCAATGGCGCGATGTCGCCAATGCCATGGACCGCCTGACGCGGCAGTTGGGCGGGCCGAAGTGACTTCGTCATCCTGAGAGATGAGTACCGACCTCATCCTGAGGAGCATCGCGCAAGCGATGCGTCTCGAAGGATGGCAGCAGGCAAGATGCCCGATGGTTCGAGACGCACGTCGGACAGCGCGAGCGCGCTGCCCAACGCGCTCCTCACCATGAGGGAGTGGAATGTGTCGCTGGAGAAGCGACGAGGCCTCAGCCCTGATCGACCAGATCCTCCTCGAGGATCGCCATCTGAAACTGGAATGAGCGGTCATCGTCTTCATCGTCGACGAACAGCACGCCGATGAATTCCTCGCCGATATAGACTTCGGCCGAGTCATCCTTTTTCGGCCGCGGCACCACGCGAAGCTTTTGATTGCCGAACACGCGCTTGAGATAGGCGTCGAGTTTCCTGACTTCCTGAACGTCCACGGCAGTCTCCAATGCGATTGAGGTTTCGGCAAGTTCTAGGCCGGGACGATGCGAACTGCCAGCCCAACTTGCAGAATTCGGCATCGATTCCGCAAGCTTGCCGGCCACGCACGTTCGAAATCAAATTCCGATGGCGTTGATCATCTGATCCATGGTGCGCGACGGCTCGGCGCAGCCGGCCTCGCCGACGATCTTGGCGGGAACCCCGGCTACGGTGACGTTGTGCGGTACCGGCTTCACCACCACGGAGCCCGCGGCGATGCGGGCGCAATGGCCGATCTCGATATTGCCGAGAATTTTCGCGCCCGCCCCGATCAATACGCCGCGACGGATCTTGGGATGGCGATCCTCGTTCTCCTTGCCGGTGCCGCCCAGCGTCACGCCGTGCAGGATCGAGACGTCGTCTTCGATCACAGCGGTCTCGCCGACCACGAATCCGGTAGCGTGATCGAGGAAGATGCCGCGGCCAATCCGGGCCGCCGGATTGATGTCGGTCTGGAACACCGCCGAGGCGCGGCTCTGCAGGTAAAAGGCAAAATCCTTGCGGCCCTTGTGATAGAGCCAGTGCGCCAGGCGGTGGGTCTGGATCGCATGGAAACCCTTGAAATAGAGCAAGGGATCGATGAACCGCGAGGTCGCGGGATCGCGGTCGAACACCGCCACCATATCGGCGCGGAACGCGTTGCCGAGATCGGGGTCGTCGCGCAGCGCCTCATCAAAGGCCTGGCGGATCAAATCGGCCGACAGCGCCGAATGGTCGAGCCGTTCGGCGATGCGATGCACCACGGCGGCTTCCAGCCGGTCATGATGCAGCACGGTGGAATAGATGAAGGAGGCGAGCTCCGGCTCGCGGCGGACGATATCCTCCGCCTCGGTGCGCACCCGATCCCAGATCGGATCGAGCGACGCCAGTTTGGCACCCTGCGGATTGATCTGATGCACTGCCATGGGTTGCTCTCGTAAATTCTGATGTTCCCGGCGCGCACCATAGCACGACGGGCGGACGGCTGTCCCGCGTTGGGCCCGGCGGGCCCGCGGCCCTCGTCAGGAAACTGCGCCAAAACATTGAAACAGCACGATTTCTTGGCCAGGCCGAGAACCACTTTCCTGCAGGCGTCGGCTCAAAGTGGCCCGCAATTCCGCAAAATCAAGCGGTCCGGGTTCCAACTATCTGTGGATTTCGGCGTGCCAGTCGGGGCATGATGATCGCAGGTCTGGGGGGACGAAGCATTCACACACATACTTTGACACGCGCGCGCGTGACCGATCCGGCTTGGGTCTGGATGTCGGCCGTCGCCATCCCGCTGATGCTGGTCCTGCCGGCGCTGTGGAACGGCTATCCGTTGCTGCAGTGGGACACCGGCGGCTATCTGGCCAGGTGGTACGAGGGCTACCTGGTCCCCAGCCGGTCCACCGTGTTCGGGCTCTATCTGCATTTCGGCCAGGATTCGAATTTCTGGATCAATATGGGCATTCAGGCGCTGGCGACGCTGTGGATCGTGCAATTGACGCTGCGCGTGTTCGACATACTCCGGCCATGGCCTTTGACGGCGATCAGCCTCGCTTTGATCCTGACAACGGCGCTGCCCTGGCTCGCCTCGACGCTTCTGACCGACATCTTTACCGGCCTGTCGGTGCTGGCGCTGTTTATCCTGGTGGTGCACGGGAGCCGGATTTCCACGATCGAAAAATGGTCGCTGTTCGCGTTCACGGCGTTCGCCGCGTCGACCCACAGCGCCACGCTTGCGGTACTGCTCGGGCTGTGCGGCGCCGGCTGGATCGCGGTCCCCTTTCTGCGCGGGCGGATCGCCGTTTCCGGACTGCTGCAGGGCAGCCTGACCCTCGTTGCCGGCGCTGCCATGCTGTTGTCCGCCAACTTCGCCCTGTCAGGACAGCTGGCATGGACGCCCGGCGGCTACGGCGTGGCGTTCGGCCGGATGCTGCAGGACGGTATCGTCAAACGATATCTGGACGATCACTGCCCGCAACAGAAACTGAAGCTCTGCCCCTATCGCAATGAACTGCCGGCGACCGCCGACAGGTTTTTATGGGGCAGCAGCATCTTCAACACGCTCGGCCGCTTCAAGGGCCTGAACGACGAGATGGGCCTGATCGTGCGGCAGTCGCTCGTCGAATATCCGCTGCGCCAGGCCGAGGCCGCTATCGTCGCCACCGCGCAGCAACTCGTCCTCGTCGGAACCGGCGAAGGCACCAACGTCTGGATCGGCCATACCTATGGCATCATCGAGCGCTATCTGCCGGCGCAGGTCAAGCCGATGCGCGCCGCCTATCAACAGAACCACGACATCGACTTTCCCGCCATCAACCGACTGCACGTACCGGTCGCGCTGGGGTCGATGCTGGCGGTCGCAGCCATTTTCGCCATGGCGATCTGGCGGCGGCGGCTCGACGATCTCACGCTGCTCGCGGCGACGGTAACGCTGGCGTTGCTCGGCAACGCCTTCGTCTGCGGCGTGATATCGGGACCGCATGACCGCTACGGCGCGCGCCTCGCATGGGTTGCCAGCTTCGTCGCGCTGATCGCGCTGGTCAGGCATTTCGTCCGCAGCGACGAAGCCGAGACCTCACTTCCGCCGTGAGAGAAAATCCAGCACGCCCGCCTTGTAGATCCTGTCGCCGACGGCCCGCATGTGGTCGCGGTTGGGAATATCGAGCACCTCGGCGCCCGGGATGATTTTTCCCAGCGCATCCGCCGAGCCCGCGATTTCGTCTGCCGTGCCGACCGCGATCAGCACCGGCACCGCAATGCCGGCGGCCTCCTCCCGGGTCATCAGGCGGCGCGAGCCGCGCAGGCAGGCCGCCAGCGCCTGGCGATCGCTGCGGGTCTGGTCGGCGAAGGCACGAAACGTTCGTCCCACGGGATCGGTAACATCCTCCAGCGACGGCGCCTCGAGTGCCGCCGCGACGTTTTCGCCGGGCCCGCCGCCCTCGATCAGGCCGATACCGATGCCGCCGAAAATCGCCGAGCGCAGCCGCTGCGGTTGCTGCCGCGCCAGCACGGCCGTCATCCGCGAACCCAGCGAATAGCCCATCACATCGGCGCGTTCGAGCTTCAAATGATCCATCAGCGCGATGACATCGCCGGCCATGGTGGCGACCTCATAGGCCGCGGCGTCGTAGAGCTTGCCGGAATCGCCGTGGCCGCGATTGTCGAGCGCGATGACGCGGCGGCCGTTCTTCCTCAGCTCCGACACCCAGGTCGGATAGACCCAGTTCACATTCCTGGTCGAGGCGAAGCCGTGCACCAGCAGGATCGGATCGCCCTCGCCTTCATCGAGATAGGCAATTTCAACATCGCCGTTGTGAAAGCTCGGCATCAACAGTTCCATGGTATTTTTGGGGAAATGGGATCGGTGAACGGGGATTGGCGGCAATCTAGCCCTGCGCGACGGCGCCCGCCAGAGACGCATCCGGCACGAGGGCCGCGTCCGCCATCTGCTTTCGCAGCCGCCGCGCCTTCTTGCGGCGCAGCCAGGCCATGGTCAGTCGTTCGGTCGTGGCCTTGATCGAGGACAGGAAGCCGACCAGCGCGAGCAGCGCGCCGAATACCCACATCGTCAGATTGAAGGCGCCGGCGACCAGCAAGAGCGCGCCGCGGCCGAGCACTTTCAGGATCGCGCGGGTCTGGCCACCCTTGGCCTCCGCCAGCCGGGCCGCGCGCGCCACATCCTTCGGGCCTTCGGCGATTTTCAGCGTGTCCTTGGCGGCGCGGATCCCCGCCTTCTCGCCGACCCGGCCGACATCCTTGGCGAGCCGAACCAGCGCGCCGGCCTTCTCGGCGCGGAACGCGGCCTTGATCGCAGTCATGGTCTGGCCCGGCCGCAGCACCGAGCCGGAGGCGATCGCGTGCTGCAGAACGGGCGTGTCCACCATCTCGCGCGCCGAACGGCCGGCCCACAGCGTCAGCCCCTCGCCCAGCCGCCCGACCTTGCGGGCATCCTTGACCAGCGTGAGCCCGGCGCGCAGCGGCGCCACGCCGCCGACCGAGACATAGGTGGCCGCCGTCACCACGAGGCCGACGGCGGCGAGCCCCAGCACCAGCTGGTCGGTGTCCTCGCCCATGGCCAGATGCTTGCCTTCGCGGACCACGTCCCTGATGTCGCCGTAGACGAAGAGATCGCCGGCCACCGTGCCGGACAGGCTGGCGACGTCGTCGGCCTCGCCGACCACGAGCCCGGTGAGGAAGCGCCTGGCATAATGCGACGACGTACTTTGTTCCGCGACCCTGTCGCTGACGCGTTTCAGGAGCTCGTCGCCGAGCGGAATGTTCCTTTCCCGGGCCAGGCTGACAAAACTGTCGGCGAGGTCGGCGTCGTTGGCAGCGAGCGCCGCCTCGATATTGTCCCCGATCACCGCAGCGTTATTCCGCAATGCAGAACCGAGCTGGAGGTCGGAAAGCTCGACCGGATCGTCCTGCGCCGCCAGCACGGCAGCCGAGTCGCGGGCGTGCGGCCACAGCAGCGCGAACGCCACGGCGAACACCGCCATGCCAGCCACCGCCGGAACTATCCGCCACCGCTTCATCCCGAAAAACCCAGTGTTTCGCTCCCATCAAGATGGTGTGCCGTTTTTCGGACACAACAGCCCCGACGAAAGAAGGGCTTCTCTGGGAGGACAAGATTGTGTCGAATTTGCATGAGCAAATGAGCTCTCGGGGCTCTAGGAATCAGCACTTTCCACCAGTATCAGTAGCGCGCGGCACGTCCAGCCTGCCGCGTCCGATCGCGTCCGCCGCCGTCCACCCAGGGTGAAATACAATGTCCGACCACGTCGTCCCACACTTCCACAATGATGCCGGCGTTTCGGTCATTGAGATCGGTTCGCAGGAGTTCATGTGCGTGGGCGCCAATCCGCCGTTCGACCACCCCCATGTGTTCCTCGACCTCGGCAACGACAACGAGATCATCTGCCCCTATTGCTCGACGCTGTACCGCTTTGCCGCCGACCTTGGGGCCGGCGAGGCCCGCCCCCCCGAATGCGTGCTGAAAGACAAGGTCGCCTGATCGACCCGTGGCCGTCTCACGCACCATCGTCGTCGCTGGTGCCGGGATCGGGGGACTGACGGCGGCGCTTTCGCTCGCCGCGCGGGGCTTTCGCGTCGTCGTGCTGGAGAAGGCCGAGCGGCTCGAGGAGGCCGGCGCCGGCCTGCAATTGTCGCCCAATGCCAGCCGGGTGCTGATCGAACTCGGCCTGCAGCCGCGTCTCGCCGGGCGCGCGGTGATCCCCGAGGCCGTCAGCATCATGAGCGCCCGCCACGGCGGCGAAATCTCGCGGCTGCCGCTCGGCGAGGCCGCCGGCTTTCGCGCCGGCGCGCCCTATTGGGTGGTGCACCGCGCCGACGTGCAGGCCGCCCTGGCGGATGCGGTCAACGACAATCCCGACATCGAGCTGCGGCTCGGCTGCCAGTTCGAGGACGTCACCGCGCACGCCAAGGGACTGACGGTGGTCCAGCGCAGCGGCATGACGCGCCACCAGGAACGGGCGACCGCGCTGATCGGCGCCGACGGCATCTGGTCCACGGTCCGGCAGCATCTGTTTCCGGAGGTGCAGCCGCAATTCTCCGGCCTGATCGCCTGGCGCGGCACGCTCGACACCACCCAGCTGCCGCGCGAATACACCTCGCGCCGGGTCCAGCTCTGGATGGGGCCGAACGCCCATCTCGTCGCCTACCCGATCTCGGGCGCGCGCCTGATCAACGTCGTCGCCGTGGTGCCGGGCACCTGGAACCGGCCGGGCTGGAGCGCGCCCGGCGAGGCCGCCGAGCTCAAGAACGCCTTTGCCTCGTACCGCTGGCCTGCACCGGCGCGAATGATGCTCAGCGCCGTCGATGACTGGCGCAAATGGGCGCTGTTCACCGCGCCCGAGGGCGGCCAGTGGAGCGAGGGCGCCGTGGCGCTGCTGGGCGACGCCGTGCACGCCATGCTGCCGTTTGCTGCGCAAGGCGCCGGCATGGCGATCGAGGATGCGGCGGTGCTGGCCAAGGTGCTGGGCGAAGGCGAAGGCGACAACGCCGCCGGCATCGCGGCCGCGCTGAAGCGCTACGGCCAGCTGCGCCGCGCCCGCGTCGGCCGCGTGCAGCGCACCGCGCGGCGCAACGGCACGATCTATCACCTCGGCGGCCCGGCGGCGCTGGCCCGCGACTGGTTCATCCGCGCGATGGGACCACAGCACATGCTGGCGCGGCAGGACTGGATTTACGATTGGCGGGTGTGAGGGGTGGAGTGTGGCGCGGCGCCCTCTGCCGTCGTCCCTGCCTAGTGCGCAATTGCGCACGGGGCGCAGGGACCCATAATCCCGGTCAACTGTTGTTGCAGAAGATATCTAACACCGGCTTCTCGCCGATAGGCCGCGGCGTATGGGTCCCTGCGTTCGCAGGGACGACGGATGAGGGATTCGGTTTGAAACTATAGATGCACCTTCGCATTCTCGCGGCGCGTTTCGCCCGAGCTTTGCCATTTATCTTCCGCCCTCTCCAATCAGAGGGCGCGGGGAATGCCGGGCGCCCGATGCGCCCGCCGCGGCGTGTGCGAAAGTAGTGGGTAGAAAGCACACGCGTCAGTCAGGTCACACCGGAATCGCCCGGCATTCCCCGCGCAATGGTTTACGGCTTATACGTGCTCTCCTCGGTGAGCCCTGCGCTTTTGCCACCGTCATCCGCAGCCTCAGGCTGCGAACTTGACACCAGCCTTTGGGGTGTCAGGACCACACGATTTCGCCGTCC
>NZ_JAURXB010000213.1 GCF_030654605.1 Bradyrhizobium sp. | reverse complement strand
CTCTTGTCCGTAGTCGCGCTCGTTGTCTGGCCGATGCAAATAGTAGGCTTCGTCGATGAACAGGACGCCACCCATCGCCTTCTTGAGAATCTCTTTGGTCTTGGGAGCCGTATGCCCGATGTACTGGCCCACCAGCTCGTCGCGCGTGACTGACACCACCTGTCCCCGGCGCACGAAACCGAGTTTGTGAAGAATTCCCGCGATCCTCAGCGCCACGGTCGTTTTGCCAGTACCGGGATTGCCGGTGAACGACATGTGCAGCGTGGGCGTCTCCGAACTCAGCCCCATTCGTTTGCGGATACGCTCGATCAGCAGCAGTGACGAAATCTCTCGAATGCGGGTCTTGACAGGCTGGAGACCAATCAGCTCGCGATTGAGCTGCTCAAGAATCTCGTCGATGCCGACGACCTCAAGTTCCTCTCGAAGACTGACGCTATCTGTCATCGCTTACCGTCTAGTAGCATCGCACAAATTCTGACGCGCACGCCTCGCGTGCAGGTTTCGGCAAGAATAAGGAAGCTCCGTCACCGCTTCGGCGGTGACGGAGCAGTACACCCGGGAGAAACCGCGACCAGGGAGGTAAATGGTGCGTTCCGGTCCGGATGGTATTACGCACCATAGCGTCGGCCTTCAGGGCGATCAGCGGCGTAGGATTTGGTTGTGTAGCGGATGTTGCGGCCCTCAACCTCGTGCCGTTCAAGCCGGAAGCCGGGTTCGTCCTTCGGCCGATTGACGATGAAGGACATCCGCACCGACTCCCAGCCGGGGCTGGAATCGAACGCCGACATCCGGATGTAGCTGTCGCCATAAACCTTGCGGCATTCGTTGAGCTCCATCAGCACGCCGGCAGCATCGCGCAGGTCAAACATCGGCAGGCCCCACATTTCCCAGAACGTGTTGCGGGGGTGCGGATCGTCGGTGAATTCGATGTTCACCGCCCAGCCCTTGCCGAGACAATATTGCACCTGCGCCGATATCTGCTGGTCGGTGAGATCGGGCAGGAAAGAGAAACAGCCTTGGGTAACGCGCATGGTCCTGCTCCTTATATCGAGACGCTGGCGGTGGGGGCGTAGTCGGGCATGTCGGTCGATTCGTAATTGAAGGTGACGTCCTTCCAGACCTCCAGCGCCGACCTAAGCGGCGTGCAGGTCTGCGCCGCCTGGCCAGGATCTCCGGCCCCTCGTGCAGATAGTCGCGGCCTTCATTGCGGGCCAGGATCAT
>NZ_JAURXB010000284.1 GCF_030654605.1 Bradyrhizobium sp. | reverse complement strand
CCGCTCCGCCGACAGCGCGTGGCGGACGCTGGTGCATTTGTGCAGCACGATGACGCCGTGCTTCTTGAATTCGGTGACGTGTTCCTGCGGCTTGTTGCCGGCGGTCTCGACGATCCTGATGCCGCTTTCGATGATGGCCTGGCGGTATTCGGCGTAAGGCGGCGGCTTGATCGAGGGCAGGATGGTGAGGTTGACGCCGAACGGCTTGTCGGTGAGGTCGCGGCAGCGCGCGATTTCCTTGACGAGATCGTCCGGCGTCGGCTGCGTCAGCGCGGTGATCAGGCCGAGCGCGCCAGCATTGGCGACCGCCGCCACCAGCTCCGCGCGCCCCACCCACTGCATGCCGCCCTGCACAATCGGGTGTTCGACGCCGACGAGTTCGGTGAATCGCGTTTTGATCATGTCCCGCCTTCTTGTTTCCCCGGCGCGGGAATATCCGCGCGCTATGTTTCTTGAGATTTCAGGGGGCAGGATGACGTGATGCCCGGCAAAAGTCTACCGGGCATGAACGCCGTTGAAACAACGCGATCATGCAAAATCGGGGCTTTTGTTTCCGCCGGGCGAACAATTCCTCGATGCAGTCCGGCGATTTTTGCGGGCTGCGAGCGCTTCAGGCGGCAAAGACGGTTTGCGTGGCCATGGCCTCGTCATCGAACGCGGTCGAGATATCGCGGATGCTGATGACGCCGGTCAGGCTGTAATTGTCGATCACGGGCAGATGGCGGATATGGTTCTTGTTCATGAGATGACGCGCGTGTTCGAGCGTATCGGCGGAGCTGCACGACACCAGTTCCTGTACCGAGATCAGCTGCGACACTTTCAGGTTGACGCCGGCCGCGCCGTGCTCGGCAATGGCGCGAACCACGTCGCGTTCGGTGAACATGCCGACCGCGGTATTGCCCTCGGTCCGCACCACGTCCTTGATCACGAGCGCGCTGATGTTGCTGGCGCGCATGAGCTGGGCGGCAATGCCGACGGTTTCGTTCATCCGGATCGTCGCAACACGCGCAGTCTTCTTGCGCAATATGTCTCCGACTTGCATCGCAACCTCCTTCAGGTAGCTCTGAATTCTAGATCCGATCTAATCTTGGTATACATAATGCCAATTGTCAATGTGCAATCGTTTGCGTGTCCGCTGCCGATATCGCGATAAGTGGCAGGATTACTGACGTTTCTGTCATTCCTTCTGCTCGTGCCGTTCGCAGGCGCGCCCGGGAAGGCCGCTGGAAATCCCCCAAATATACCAGAGACGGCAAGCCATAGCGCAAAACGCGCGCTCATCGTGGGATGGGCGCGCGCTTCGTAGCAGAGCAATGTGACGGACGTGTCAGGCGGCGGCGGTCCGGGTTCTTCGCAACCGGGTGAAGCCTTCCTGGATCCCGGACCAGAACAGCGCGATCAATCCCAGCACCATGATGGTTGAGACCAGGGGATTGGAGAAGAAGATGCCGAGCGAACCCTGGGATCCCAGCAGCGACTGCCGGAATGCTTCTTCCGCCTTGTCGCCGAGCACGATGGCCAGCACCAGCGGGGCGAGGGGGTAGTTGCACTTCTTCAGGAGGTAGCCGACGACGCCGAACACCAGCATCAGCATCACGTCGAAGGTGCTGGAGTGAACCGAGTAGGCGCCGATCGCGCACAGCACCAGGATGAGCGGCGCGATGATGCTGAACGGTACCCGCAGGATCGCGGCGAAGATCGGCACGCAGGTCAGCACGACGAGGAGGCCGAACAGATTGCCGAGATACATCGAGGCGATCAGGCCCCAGACGAATTCCTTCTGCTCGACGAACAGCATCGGGCCGGGCTGCAGGCCCCAGATCAAGAGGCCGCCGAGCAGCACGGCTGCCGTCGGCGAGCCGGGCACGCCGAGCGACAGCATCGGCAGCAGGGCCGCGGTGCCGGCGGCATGCGCCGCGGTCTCCGGGGCGATCACGCCTTCGATCTCGCCCTTGCCGAAATTGTTGCCGTTCTTCGAAACCCGCTTGGCGATGCCGTAGCTCATGAACGACGCCGGCGTGGCACCGGCCGGCGTGATGCCCATCCAGCAGCCGATGAAGCAGGAGCGCAGCATCGTCAGCCAGTATCTGGGCAGGCTTTTCCAGGTCTGCAGCACGACCTTCAGATCGATCTTTGCCTTGCCGCCCTTGAAGGCCAGTCCTTCTTCCATCGTGATGAGGATTTCGCCGATGCCGAACAGGCCGATGACGGCGATCAGGAAGTCGAAGCCGTTGAGCAATTCGGTGAACCCGAAGGTCAGGCGCAATTGTCCGGTGATGGAGTCGAGGCCGACGGCGGCGAGCGCAAAGCCCATCATCATCGCCGCGATGGTCTTGAACGGCGGTTCCTTGCTCAGGCCGACGAAACTGCAGAACGCCAGGAAATACACCGCGAACTTCTCCGCTGGCCCGAATTGCAGCGCGAAACTCGCGACCAGGGGGGCGACCAGCGTGATCATGATGACGGCGAACAGCGCGCCGACGAAGGAGGAGGTGAAGGCGGCGGTCAGGGCCTCGCCGGCCTTGCCCTGCTGCGCCATCGGATAGCCGTCGAATGTCGTCGCCACCGACCATGGTTCGCCGGGAATGTTGAACAGAATCGAGGTGATGGCGCCGCCGAACAGTGCGCCCCAGTAGATGCAGGACAGCATGATGATGGCCGACGTCGGCGGCATGCTGAAGGTCAGCGGCAGCAGGATCGCAACGCCGTTGGCGCCGCCCAGTCCCGGCAACACGCCGATGATGACGCCGAGCACGATGCCGAGCAGCATCACCATGATGTTGAAGGGCTGCAGTGCCACGGCGAAGCCGTGAAACAGATTGACGATTTCTTCCATGGTGTAAGTCCTGCGACCCTGAGCTGACGCTTATTGAGCTGACGCTGGTGACGACTCCGGCTTCAGATGCCGAGCCATTCCTCGATCGGTCCTTTGGGAAGCGGGACCATGAAGTAACGTTCGAAAATGAAGTAGGTGATGATCGGCATGCCCAAGGCTACCCCGAGCACCGTCACCCAGCGATATTTGCCGAGCCATCGCATGAAGTAGCCGATGAAAATGATCGAGGCGAGGTACAGCCCGGTGAACGGCATCGAGCCGACATAGATCGCGGTGGGGATGACGACGCTCATGACCTGGCGAAGCTGTACCCACTCCGCGAACAGTTCGCCGTCCCCGTCACGCAGCACGTGCCAGAAATTGATCGCGCTGGAGACGATGATGAGCAGCCCGATGTAGAACGGGAAGAATCCGGCGCGCGGACCCTCGGCGCCCCAGTTGATCCCGGCCTTCAGGCTGCCGACGATCACGACAGCCCCGAAGAGCGCAATCAGCAGGGCGATGCCGGCTTCCACAAACTTGTGCTTTGGGCCGGCAGCGCCTGAACTATGTGTCGTCATGAAAGCTCCATGCGGAATCGCAGCTTCGCATTCGCAGCCGTTTCTGCGTCACGCGTTCGTCAGTGGTACACGCTGTGCGTAGCGGGCGGGCGAGCACCGAAGGGCGGTGCTCGCCCGTCTCTCAATCTTAGTGATCAGTTTCCGGCGCTGAGGAAACCGGCCTCTTTCATGAGAACCTGGTGGCGCTTTTCCTCGACCTCGACCCACTTGGCATAGTCAGCCCCGGTCATGAAGGTCGTGTTGAAGGCGCCGCTTTTCATGAAATCCTTCCACTCGGTGGTGGCGCGCACCTTCGTGAGCAGATCGATGTAGTAGTCGACCTGGTCCTTGGTGGCCTTGGGTCCCATGAAGATGCCGCGAAGCATCACATACTCCATGTCGAGCCCCTGCGATTTGCAGGTCGGAATATCCTTCCAGCTCTTGCCGTCCGCGATGGGATCGCCATAGTCCATCGGCTTGCCGTCGAATACGCAGAGCGGACGAAGCTTGCCGCCGCGCCACTGCGCCACCGCCTCGATCGGATTGTTGACGGAGGAATCGACGTGGTTGCCGACCAGTTGAACGGCGACTTCGCCGCCGCCCTTGTAGGGAATGTAGGTGAACTTGGTCGAGATGGCCTTTTCGACCGCGACCGTGATGATCTGGTCTTCCTGCTTCGACCCGGTGCCGCCCATCTTCATGCTTCCGGGAGGCGCCTTTTTCACGGCGTCGACGTAGTCCTTGACGGTCTTGTACGGCTTCTCGGCATTGACCCAGAGCACGAATTCGTCGAGCGCCAGCATCGCGACCGGCGTGAGATCCTTCCAGTTGAAGGGAATGCCGGTGGCCAGCGGTGTCGTGAACAGGTTCGACAGGGTGATGATGATCTTGTGGGGGTTGTTCGCCGCCGACTTGACGTCGAGAAACCCTTCACCACCGGCGCCGCCGGATTTGTTGATGACGACCAGCGGCTGCTTCATCAGACTGTGCTTGGTGACGATGCCCTGGATCGTGCGCGCCATCTGGTCGGCGCCGCCGCCGGTGCCGGCGGGTATGATGAATTCAACCGGGCGAACCGGCTCCCAGGCCGCAGAGGCGATGCCGCTGGTGCAGAAGGCGGCAACCGTAGCCAGCGCAATACGCAGAACAGAACTCTTCATGTCTCTCTCCCAATGGATTCAAGCGCGCCGGTCTTGGCCGGCTTTGCCATCAACTGATTCCGGGCAGCCTTGAGGCCTTGTCCCGGTCGATCGTACCGCAGGGATTGTTCCTGCGAGACGGTTGCCAGTCAGAATTGTACGAGGGACCTTCCAGCGTGGCATCCGCAATTTTCGGAGTATTTTGGATTTCGATGGGTAGCACGATCGACGTTTGATCATATTCCCCGAAGGTAGTGGCGGTCCTGCGGACCAGCCATTCCGAACCTTGCCGCCTGATTGCCCCCCCATGTTGCGCTCTGTTGTTGCCGCGCTAACGCGAGCATATTGGTATGCGATATGCCAGAGTGCAAACGAATAGTCCGTCCGGATTGAGGGTAGGCCAATTTGTCGCAGTTGCAAGTCCGGTGTTGCTCAAACCTTGGCCAAAGGTGAGCGAACACAGCGTTGAAGTGCAGGATCGAGTCGAAGCCATTCGCGAGATCCGGTGCGCTGTCAGCCGAGCCGCCGCGCGACACCGCATCCGATCGGGGATATTTAGGTATACGAAATGCCAGTTGGAGGCGTACGCCGGTCACGCGCCATACCTGGTCCGTGAAAAAGGCCGCCGGAACGCCCGGCGGCCTTTGAAATCGGTGCTCGCAGAGCGAGCCCTATTCGGCGGCGACCTTGCGCGGCGGATCGAGCGCGCCGGAATCGTGGATCTCCGCGACCTGATGATCGCTGAAGCCGAGCACCTGGCGCAGGATTTCGTCGGTGTGTTCGCCGAGCAGGGGCGAACGGGTCACCTCGGTCGGTGAGTCCGACATCTTGATGGGGTTGCCGACCGAGAAGTACTTGCCGCGCTCGGGATGGTCGACCTCGACCACGGTGCCGGTGGCGCGCAGC
This sequence comes from Bradyrhizobium sp., assembly GCF_030654605.1. Taxonomy (GTDB): domain Bacteria; phylum Pseudomonadota; class Alphaproteobacteria; order Rhizobiales; family Xanthobacteraceae; genus Bradyrhizobium. Next base: position 9,148 of record NZ_JAURXB010000284.1, on the reverse strand, counting down.
GACTGGTCCTCGATCAATTCCTTCATCGACAGGATCGGGCCGCAGGGGATGTCGTCCTTGTTGAGGATATCCATCGCCTCGAATTTTGTCTTGGTCATCGTCCACTGTTCGATGCGGGCGAAGATGGCGTTGAGGCGCGACAGCCGGGCCGGGGGCTTGGCGTAATCCGGATGGGTCTTCCAGCCGGGCTCGCCGATCACGTCGCAGATCTTCTCCCACACCGGCGCCTGGGTGATGAAGTAGATATAGGCGTTGGGATCGGTCTCCCAGCCCTTGCACTTCAGGATCCGGCCGGGCTGGCCGCCGCCGGAATCGTTGCCGGCGCGCGGCACCGCGTCGCCGAACGGAATGCCTTCGCCGAACTGGCTGTATTCCTTCAGCGGGCCATGGGCCAGCCGCTGCTGATCGCGCAGTTTGACGCGCGCCAGATTGAGCACGCCGTCCTGCATCGCGGCGGTGACCTTCTGTCCCTTGCCGGTGACGGTGCGCTGATAAAGCGCCGTGACGATGCCGAGTGCCAGGTGCAGGCCGGTGCCGCTGTCGCCGATCTGCGCGCCGGTGACCAGCGGCAGTCCGTCGCGAAAGCCGGTGGTCGACGCGGCGCCGCCGGTGCACTGCGCGACGTTCTCGTAGACCTTGCAATCCTCATACGGGCCCGGGCCAAAACCCTTGATCGAGGCCACGATCATCTTCGGGTTGATGCTCTGGATCTTCTCCCAGGGAAATCCCATGCGATCGAGCACGCCCGGACCGAAATTCTCCACCAGCACGTCGCAGCTCTTGATCAGCGCGGTCAGGACTTCCTTGCCCTTGGGATTCTTGGTGTCGAGCGTGATCGAGCGCTTGTTGTGGTTGAGCATGGTGAAATACAGGCTGTCGACGTTCGGCACGTCCTGCAACTGGCCGCGCGTGATATCGCCGACGCCGGGGCGCTCGACCTTGATCACGTCGGCGCCGAACCATGCCAGCAACTGCGTGCAGGTCGGCCCCGACTGGACGTGGGTGAAATCGAGAATGCGAACGCCCTTCAGCGCCTTTGTCATGGTCTTGCTCCGTATCGTGTCTGCTCCTGCGCGAGCGCAGGAAGGAATAAAGACGGGGCCCGTCGTCGGCCCCGCCGAATGTGGGCGGGTTATTTCTTCTTCAGCTTGCTTTGCGGGTTGAGGTTGCCGATGCGGCCGCTCTCGCTGCCGGCGGCCGGGTCCAGCACCGCGTTGATCAGGGTCGGCTTGCCGGAATCCATCGCCGCGTTGACGGCGCGCTTCAGTTCGTCCGGCGAGGTCGCGTTGACGCCGACGCCGCCGAAGGCTTCCATCATCTTGTCGTAGCGTGCGCCCCTGACGAACACGGTGGGTGCCGGATCCGAGCCGGCCGAATTGACGTCGGTGCCGCGATAGATGCCGTCATTGTTGAAGACCACGATGCAGACCGGCAGATTGTAGCGGCAGATGGTTTCGACCTCCATGCCGGAAAAGCCAAAGGCCGAGTCGCCTTCGACGGCGAGCACCGGCTTGCCGGTCTCGATCGCGGCCGCGATGCAATAACCCATGCCGATGCCCATGATGCCCCAGGTGCCGACGTCGATGCGCTTGCGCGGCTGGTACATGTCGATGATGCCGCGCGCGAGATCGAGCGTGTTGGCGCCTTCGTTGACCAGGATGGCGTCCGGCCGCTCCTTGATGACGGTGCGCAGCACGCCGAGCGCGCCGTGATAGTCCATCGGCGAGTTGTTGTTCATCAGCCGCGGCGCCATCTTGGCGACGTTCTCGTCGCGCTTCTTGGTGACAGCACCGGTCCAGTCGGACGGTGGGGCCGTCCAGTTGCCGCCCATGCCCGCGAGCAGTGCGGCGACGCAGGAGCCGATGTCGCCGACCACCGGAGCTGATATCTCGACGTTGGAATCCATTTCCTTCGGCTCGATGTCGATCTGGATGAATTTCTTCGGCGCGTCGCCCCAGCTCTTGCCCTTGCCGTGCGACAGCAGCCAGTTCAGCCGCGCGCCGATCAGCATCACGACGTCGCTGTCCTTCAGCACCGTCGAGCGCGCCGCACCGGCGCATTGCGGATGGGTGTCGGGCAACAGGCCCTTGGCCATGCTCATGGGCAGGAACGGAATGCCTGATTTCTCGACCATGCTGCGGATCGCGTCGTCGGCCTGCGCGTAGGCAGCACCCTTGCCGAGGATGATCAGCGGACGCTTGGCGCTTTTCAGCACGTCGAGCGCGCGCTTGATCGCTTCGGGGGCGGGGATCTGCGCGGGGGCAGCATCGATCACCTTGACCAGCGACTTCCGTCCGGCTTCGGCGTCCATCACCTGTCCGAACAGCTTTGCCGGCAGATCGAGATAGACGCCGCCCGGGCGTCCCGAGACGGCGGCGCGGATCGCACGCGCCAGGCCGATGCCGATGTCGGCGGCGTGCAGCACGCGGAACGCGGCCTTGCACAGCGGTTTTGCAATCGCGAGCTGGTCCATTTCCTCGTAGTCGCCCTGCTGCAGGTCGACGATCTCGCGTTCGGACGAGCCGGAGATCAGGATCATCGGAAAACAGTTGGTGGTGGCGTGCGCCAGCGCGGTGAGGCCGTTGAGGAAGCCGGGCGCCGAGACGGTGAGGCAGACGCCGGGCTTCTTGGTCAGGAAGCCCGCGATCGAGGCGGCGTAGCCGGCGGCCTGCTCGTGGCGGAACGAGAGCACGCGGATGCCCGCGGCCTGCGCCATGCGGCCGAAATCCGTGATCGGAATGCCCGGCACGCCGTAGATCGTGTTCAGGCCGTTGAGCTTGAGCGCATCGATGATGAGGTTGAAGCCGTCGGTCTGTTCGGCTTCGTCGGCCGCGCTGGCATCGATGCTTTGTACTGCTGCGGACATTCCGCTTCTCCCTGATCGTTTTTTGTTACGGACTGGTCCGTCGCTTCGTAAAAACAGCTGTCGTTGTCGGTCGTTGTCAGAAGAGCTCTTGCCCGTGGGCTTCGACATAGGCGGCAAGGCCGAGCGTGTGATCGCGCGCGCGCTTCTCCGCAAGCTCGGTGTCACGCTCCTCGAGCGCCTCGATGATGGCCAGGTGCTCCGGCAACGAGGTGGCGGTGCGGTCGACGCGGCCGATGGTCAGCTGCCGGTAGCCGCGAACATGCAGCAGGATGTCGTTGGTCATATCGACCAGAACAGGCGATTCCGACAGCGAGATCAGCGCCTGGTGAAAGGCGATGTTGGCCTTGGAATATTCCTCGACATGATTCTGCGGCAGGCGGTCCTTGCCGAAATCCTTGAAGAAGTCGCGCAGCGCGGAGATGTCCTTCTTGCGCGCGGTCGTCGTGATCAGCCGGGCCGCCATGCTCTCGAGCGCGGCCCAGGCCCGGATCATGTCGACGATTTCGTTCTTGGTCCGGCGCACGACCACGATGCCACGGCGCGGCACGGTTTTCACAAAACCGTCCTGTTCCAGCATCGCGATGGCTTCGCGGATAGGGGTGCGGCTGACGCCGAGGCGTTCCGACAGCGCGCGCTCGTCGAGCATCACCTGTTCCGGCGTCGCGTAGATGTCCATCTTGAGAATGGCTTCCTTCAAGGCTTCGTAGGCCTTGTTCTTGAAGCTGGTCTCCGGCGCAATGCGGACGATCGCGATTTCAGCCTCGGCCATGGGTGGCGGTGCCTTGGTTGGTTTCCGTGCGGGCATGACTGGTCTCCTCAGGTCGGGAGACGTCTTTTAACAGAAGAAATCCGAAACAATTTTTGGCATACCAAATACCACCATGTCAAGTTGCCAGTGTTTTCGGCATTTCCGCCCCTTAGCCTGCCTTGACAATCTTGTCTCTGGCATACCAAATGCCATAACTGGCCAGGATTGACCATACCAGATGCTGCAGTGGACGCGGACCCGCGTTGGCGATCACCGGAATCCCGACCGAATCGGCGCCGCAAGGCGCAGTTCCGATGTTCGTGCCCGCTGCCGATGGAATTAAAAAACAGACGTCAAGGAGGAAGCCAATGTCGAGTTCCAAAGATGCGGTCCGCAAAATTCTGGATGCGGTCAAAGCGGACAAGCGCACGAGTCTGACGGCGCCGGAAGGCAAACTGGTCTGCGATGCCTACGGCATCCCGGTTCCGAAGGAGGGCGTCGCCAAATCCGCCGCCGAGGCAGCCAAGCTCGCGGCCGACATGGGCTTCCCGGTCGTCATGAAGATCGTCTCGCCTGATATCCTGCACAAGACCGAGGCCGGCGGCGTGGTGGTCGGCGTCAAGACCGCTGCCGACGCCGAGAAGAATTACGACACCATTCTGGCCAACGCCAAAAAGTACAAGGCCGACGCCAAGATCGAAGGCATCCAGGTGCAGCAGATGCTGCTTGGCGGCCAGGAGGTCATCATCGGCGCGGTCACCGACGGATCGTTCGGCAAGCTGGTGGCCTTCGGCCTCGGCGGCGTGCTGGTCGAAGTGCTGAAGGACATCACCTTCCGCCTCGCGCCCGCGACCAGGGACGATGCGCTGTCGATGCTGGACGGCATCCAGGCCCACGAGATGCTGAAGGGCGTGCGCGGCAGCGATCCCGCCAACCGCGACGCCATCGCCGACATCATCGTCAACGTTTCCAGGCTGATCACCGATTTCCCCGAGATTTCGGAAATGGATCTCAACCCGGTGTTCGCCACCAAGGCCAATGCGATCGCCGCCGACGTCCGCATCGTCGTCGACTTCGCGCCGCCGGCGCCGCGTCCGCGCCCCAACCATGACGACGTCGTGCGCCAGATGAACCGGATCATGAAGCCGAAGGCCGTGGCGGTGATCGGCGCATCCGCCGAGAACGGCAAGATCGGCAACTCCGTGATGAAGAACCTCATCAACGGCGGCTACAAGGGCGAGATCTACCCGATCCATCCCAAGGCCGATGAGATCATGGGCAAGAAGGTCTACAAGTCGATCAAGGACGTCCCCGGCGAGGTCGACATTGCCGTGTTCGCGATTCCCGCCAATTTCGTCGCGGCGGCCCTGACCGAATGCGGCGAGAAGAAAGTGGTCGGCGCGATCCTGATTCCCTCCGGCTATGCCGAAACCGGCAACATGGCGGGGCAGGAGGAAATCCAGGCGATCGGCCAGAAATACGGCATCCGCCTGATGGGGCCGAACATCTACGGCTTCTATTATACCCACGCCAATCTGTGCGCGACCTTCTGCACCGCCTACGACGTCAAGGGCTCGGCGGCGCTGTCGTCGCAGTCCGGCGGCATCGGCATGGCGATCATCGGCTTCTCGCGCTCGGCCAAGATGGGCGTCTCCGCCATCGTCGGCCTCGGCAACAAGTCGGACATCGACGAAGACGATCTGCTCACCTTCTTCGAGCAGGACGACAACACCCAGATCATCGCGCAGCATTGCGAGGACCTGAAGGACGGCCGTGCCTTTGCCGAAGTGGCCAAGCGCGTCTCGAAGAAAAAGCCGATCGTGGTGCTGAAGGCCGGCCGCACTTCGGCCGGCGCCAAGGCGGCGAGCTCGCATACCGGCGCGCTCGCCGGCAACGACAGGATCTACGAGGACGTCTTCAACCAGTCCGGCGTGATCCGCGCGCGATCTCTGAGGGACATGCTGGAATTCGCCCGCGGCATTCCGGTGCTGCCGACGCCGAAGGGCGAGAACGTCGTCATCATCACGGGCGCCGGCGGTTCCGGCGTGCTGCTGTCGGACGCCTGCATCGACAACAAACTGTCGTTGATGACGATCCCGCCGGATCTCGACGCCGCGTTCCGCAAATTCATTCCGCCGTTCGGCGCCGCCGGCAACCCGATCGACATCACCGGCGGCGAGCCGCCGATCACTTACGTCAACACGGTGAAACTCGGTCTCGAAGACCCGCGCATCCACGCGCTGATCCTCGGCTACTGGCACACCATCGTGACGCCGCCGATGGTGTTCGCGCGCAACATGGTCGAGGTGAAGAACGAGATGAAGGCCAAGGGCATCGAGAAGCCGATCGTGGCCTCGCTGGCCGGCGACATCGAAGTCGAGGAGGCCGCCGACTATCTCTACCAGAACGGCATCGTCGCCTACGCCTACTCGACCGAAATCCCGGTCGCGGTGTTAGGGGCCAAGTACAAATGGGCCCGCGGCGCGGGGTTGCTGTAACGGTCCAACGGTTCAACGACGAAGCGCCGCTGCGGAGAAATCAGCAGCGGCGCTTGCGCGAGTGGTGATCGGGCCGGGGGCGGCTCTATTCGTTCCACGGGTTGAGGTGCGGTACGCCGAATGCGGCAAAATCCCTGACGTTGCGCGTGACCAGCGTGAGGTCTTTGGCGAGCGCGGTCGCCGCAAAGAAGCCGTCCATAACGGAAAGCGCAACGCCGCTTCGGCGACTCTGCGCCATCAGGTCGCCCCAGTGTTCGGCAACCGCGTGATCAATCGGCAGAATCCGCTCGGCGAAGCGTGCCGGCAGATCGTTGGTGAGCCAGGCGGCCAGCGCGTCGCGCCGGCGACCGCCGTTCATCAAGGCAATGCCACGCCGAACCTCAGCGATCGAAGCGACACTGATGAACACCCGATCCTCGTCGACGGCGTCAAGCCAGCCAAGTACCTTGAGGTCGGGGGCCGGTCGCTGCATCTCCGACAGTACGTTGGTGTCCAGCAGGAAGTTCACAGGACGACGTCACGAGGCGCATCGCGCTCGCGCTCCAGATCGAGATCGGCGCCGCGCAACGGCGATGCGAGCAGGAATTCGGCCAAGGTTCCTTTACGCACGGTCTTGCGTGCCCACTCTTCGGCGGAGACGATCACCGCACTTGGCTTGCCGTTACGGGTGATGGTCTGCGGGCCGGCTTGGGCACGATCGACCACCTCGGAGAGCCGGGCCTTGGCGACAGCGAGAGTCCATGTGCCGCCAATAGGCGGCGAAGGCGTCTTGTTGGCATTCGTCATAGAGCCCTCATATGACTATAGTGACTATATTGACTATATATTACCCGACGCTTTTGGGCAATGGGAGAAGGCGCTACATTGGACATTCCCACCCCGCTGCTGCGTTGCAAACAACACCAGCGGGAAAACGGTCCGACTGCCGCCATTATCGATAGCCGATGCGTGAAAGCTACGATCAGCAGGTTCGCCAAAATGATTGGAGAATCTCACGCCTCAATCCGGATGAATGCAGCCGGCGTTGCCGAAGCAGCTAATGTGGAGCCCGCGTCTGCACGGCCGGGAGGATTGCTTGATTTATGAGTCGTCTGCCGCCTGCGCCGGACGCATCGCCCGCGATGACTACGACCAGATCGCGCGCGGGCACGACATATATCAACTGTCCTCCGATGCCCGCGGCGAAGTATGCGGCGGTTTCTCCCGGTGGCCTGGTGACCCACCAGAGATAACCGTAATCCGCGGCGCGGACCGGCGATCCACCGTGGTTGTGTTGCTGCGTGGCCTCGGTGACATACGTTTCCGGAACGAGTTGCATTCCATTCCAACTTCCGCTGCGCAGATACAGGCTGCCGATTTTCGCCATGTCACGCGCGGTGAGGGCGAGCCCGGACGACCCTTGCAGGTTACCCTCGTCATCGAGCGGCCACGCGTAGTTCTCTATTCCAAGGGGTCCAAACAAATGCTGCTGGGCGAAGCGGCGCGGGTCCTGCCTGATCGCACGGGTCAGAACAACTGAGAGCAGATGCGAGGCTTGATTGTCGTAGCTGAACTGCCGTCCCGGCGCGTCCAGCATCGGGCGATGGAGCGACCAGGCCCAAAGCCGCGCCGATGGGGGCAGTGCGCCGATGCTGGCCGGATTAAAACCGGAGCTCATCGTCAGCAAGTGCCGAATCGTGATCTCGCGCACGCGGGAGTCGACGCCCGGCGCCAGAGCCTCGGGCAGGAGATCGCCGAGGTGTTGGTCGAGGCTGTCGAACGCCGCATGACCGAGTGCGATGCCGACGAGAATCGACATCACGCTCTTGGTGACGGAGTGGACGGGTAGCAGGTCGTCGGGACTGGTCCCATGCCGATAGTACTCGAACACGGGCAGGTCGCCGCGTAGGACGACCACCGCCCGAATCGACCGGTAGTTCTCTCTGAGTGTCTTCGAAAGCTCGGCCTGACGTTCGGCGTCCATGTCGGCTGCGGCTGGCGGTGTTGCGGACAACGGCTGCGCCGATAGCCACGGAATAGGCGCGCCGAGCAGCAGCATCGCAAGGATGCGCGTCACCAGGCGAAGGCGCGCTGGCCTTTCCATCAACGTCGGGGCTCCTTCAAATCGAGGCCTGCTTTGAAGCCGATCGGCACGGCTGGAGAGTGCGGCCGTGGCCGGCCTCCGTTGAATGACATAGCACGAGGTCCGGCATGGACGAGGCTTGCCATCGCTACCGGACCGCAGTCCGCGACGGGTCATCGCACCGACCCTGTCGCTTTAGCCCACTCCTCTTGAATGACATAGCGAAAGCGGCCAGGAGGGACGACGACGTTGTTCGCTTTGGCAAGCGCGCTCGAGAGCGTTGCGTTGCAGCGCTGATAAAAAAACTCGACTGCTTCGTTGTTCGATTGAATGCCCGCGCCCTGAGCCCCGTCTGCATTCGATCGAACGCAACCGCGAAGAACCGATACGACCGTCTGCAGCCTGCTATCGTCGCGCGCCGGCTGCGCGAGCGAGGGGGCGGCTGCGATTGCAGTCAACGATGCGGCCATGCTGATCGCCTTGATCATCTCGTCTTTCGCGATTGGAATTTGCTGGCAGACCTTGATTGGGCACTGCGGCTTAAATGGGACGGTGCCGCAGCGAGGAGGAAGGGGCCTTACCGCTCCGCTTACAAATTTGGGATAGGCGGCACGTTGCTGTCCTTGTGTGACGACCCGACGGGCAAATCACTTCCGATTTACAGAATTCATGTCAAGCCCCTTGCGAAAAAATATTTCTGTTTTCCAGAAATGAAAATTGGGCTACATGTTTCGCCATCCCGTCCCATTCAGAGGGGCATTGCCCGAGGTCATCAGTGCGGGACGGGGATGCGGTGGACGCGGATGGCGCTCTTTGACCAAGGCGCCTGAAGTGGACGGCGAAATCGTGTGGTCCTGACACCCCAAAGGCTGGTGTCAAGTTCGCAGCCTGAGGCTGCGGATGACGGTGGCAAAAGCGCAGGGCTCACCGAGGAGAGCACGTATAAGCCGTAAACCATTGCGCGGGGAATGCCG
>NZ_JAURXB010000272.1 GCF_030654605.1 Bradyrhizobium sp. | reverse complement strand
CAAGCCGGTCATCCATCACGACCGGAAATACCAGGTGATGACCAACTCCCCGATCTTTGAACAGCAACTGGCGCTGAACGAATACTGGAAGGAGATGGCGCACCGTCGCCGACCACCAGCGCAAGCTCTACTTCTTCGAATCCGTGCTGACCCCGAACACCTTCTGGGTGGATCTGAAGGCGGTCGATTTCTCACCCGAGAAGGGAAAGGTGAAGAAGCTCGATCTCGGACCTCAGCAGTCGCGCACCTTTTCGGGCGATGCGACGGCGAATTTCCAGCAGGCCGAGCCGTTCGGGTTCCTGGGTCTGCCGATGTGAACAATTTATCTCACCCCCGCGACAGCTTCCCAAACCGCTTGATCAGCCGCTCGCGCTTCAGCCGCGACAGCCGCTGGATCCAGAACGTTCCGTTGAGCTGATCGATCTCGTGCTGGTGGCAGACCGCGCGCAGGCCGTCCGATTCCTCGGACTGCGGGTTGCCGGCGAGGTCCTGATAGCTGATCCGGATTCGCGCATGACGGCTGATGTCCTCATTGACGCCGGGCATCGAGACGCTGCCTTCCTGATGCATGATCATCCCGGGCGATGCCCATGTGATCTGCGGATTGACATAGGTGCGCGCCCCGTCGACCGGGTCGAGGTCGAGCACCACCACCCGCAGCGGGATGCCGATATGCGGCGCGGTGATCCCGATCCCGGGCGCGGCGTGCATCGTCTCCTCGAGGTCGCGCGCCAGCTCGCGCAGCGCCGCGACGAACGCGGTGACGGGCTGCGCCGGCAGCGCAAGCCGGGGGTCGGGGTAACGGATGATGGGGCGGATGGTCATGATGTGTCGTAGCACACGATGGTGAAGGTGAACCTCGCCAAACGGAAGCCGTCATTGCGTGGAGCTTCAGCGACGAAGCAATCTATCTCTGGCCGGCTGTGCTTTGGGGCCATCGAGGGTTCCAGCCGCCGCTGCCGTACTCGCGGGTCGCGGCGCAAAGTTCCGGATAACAGCGGGCTTGCGATTGCTGCCGAGCGCCGGCACATGCCATCATCATTGGCTCTGGTATCCCACCGCCCATCAAGAGTCGGAGACGGCTCGGAATCTACTCGATGAAATCGAAACGCCAAAAGTCCAATTCCACGACCAGGTCGAACAAGGAACCCAAACTGTCGCGCGCTGTCGCGCCCGCCGGTCTTTCGCCGGTGGACTGGCAGCGCGGCTTACGAAGGCAGTTCGGACGCGAGCAGGCCTTCGGCCTCGAAAATCTGACCAGCGAACCGTTCTTTTCCGAGTTCCGGGTCAGCAATCCGGTTTCGAAATCCAGTTACCGGGTGGCGATTCGCGGCCTGGGGCCCGGCGGCAACTTCTGTTCGTGCCCCGATTATGCCACCAGCGAGTTGGGCACCTGCAAGCACCTCGAATTCACACTGGCCCGGTTGATGAAAAAGCGCGGCGCGCGGAGGGCGTTCGCGCGCGGCTACCAGCCGGCGTTTTCCGAGTTGTACTTGCGCAATGACGGCAGGCGCTGCGTGCATTTTCGCGCCGGAACGGATTGTCCGCCGGCGGTGCGCAAGGCCGCCGCCGCCTTGTTCGATGTCGAACGCGACGGGATGCTGGCCGAGGAGCGGCTGGGCGAGCTCGAGCAATTCATGGCCATGGCGGGCAACAGCGGTCACGAGTTGCGTGCCTATGACGATGCCCTCGATTTTATCGCGGGAAGGCGGGACGCGGACCGTCGGGCCTCGAAGCTCGAGCAGTTGTTTCCGCGCGGCGCCGCCGATCCGGGGCTGCGGGCCTTGCTGAAGGTGCCGCTCTATCCCTATCAGGCCGAGGGCGCGCTGTTCGCGGTGCGGGCCGGCCGCGCGCTGATCGGCGACGAGATGGGACTGGGCAAGACCATCCAGGCCATTGCCGCGATGGAAATACTGGCACGGCACTTCGGCCTCTCGAAAGTACTGGTGGTCTGCCCGACCTCGCTGAAATACCAGTGGCAAAGCGAGATCGCGCGTTTTTCGGGACGACAGGGCAAGCATGCGGCACGGGTCATCGGCGGCGGCCGGGCGCTGCGGTCGAAGGACTACGCTCTGGACGACTTCTGCAAGATCACGAATTACGAAAAGCTCAAGCCGGACATCGACCTGATCGCCGCCTGGGCGCCCGAACTGGTGATCGTCGACGAAGCCCAGCGGGTGAAGAACTGGAACACGATCGCCGCGCGCGCCTTGAAGCGCATCGATAGCTCCTACGCGATCGTGCTGACCGGGACGCCGCTGGAAAACAAGCTGGAAGAGCTGATTTCCATCGTCCAGTTTGTCGATCAGCACAGGCTGGGGCCGACCTGGAAACTGCTGCACGAGCATCAGGTCAAGGACGAATCCGGCCGCGTCACCGGTTACACGGGGCTGGAGAAGATCGGCCAGACGCTGGCGCCGGCGATGATTCGTCGGCGCAAGTCCGAGGTGCTGCGGCAACTGCCCAGCCGGACCGACCAGAACCTGCTGGTGCCGATGACCGAGATGCAAATGGGCTACCACAAGGAAAACGCCGACGAGGTGGCGAAGATCGTCCAGCGCTGGCGCAAGACCAAATTTCTGTCGGACAGGGATCAGCGGAGGCTGATGATTGCCCTGCAGAACATGCGCATGTCGTGCAACAGCACCTATCTGCTGGACCAGGAAACCGACCATGGCGTCAAGGCTGACGAACTGGCGGCGCTGTTCGACGACATGCTCGCCGAACCCGGGGCCAAGGCGGTGGTGTTTTCGCAATGGACGCGGACCCACGATATCGTCATCCGCCGCCTTGAGGCCCGCAAACTGGGCTATGTCAGCTTCCACGGCGGCGTGCCTTCGGAGAAGCGCCCGACACTGACCGAGCGGTTTCGGGACGACCCCGCCTGCCGCGTGTTCCTGTCCACCGATGCCGGCAGCACGGGGCTCAATCTGCAGCATGCCTCGACCCTGGTGAACATGGACTTGCCGTGGAACCCGGCGATCCTCGAACAGCGTATCGCGCGCATCCATCGCATGGGCCAGGTGCGTCCGGTGCGGGTCATCAATTTCGTGGCCAAGGGCACCATTGAGGAGGGGATGCTTTCGGTGCTGGCGTTCAAGCGCTCCCTGTCGGCGGGAATTCTCGACGGCGGCAGCGGCGAGATTTCGCTCGGCGGCTCGCGTCTCAACCGCTTCATGAAGGACGTGGAAAACGTCACCGGGAGCATGGGCGAGGGCGAGGCCGTGACACTGGCCGAGGAGATGAGGAGTATCGTCATCGCTGGTGACGCCGAATCCGCGGAAGATGCAAATGCCGGCGTGAATATTGGCGCCGGCGAAATGGCGACCGCGCGGACCAACGGGGCGGGAGCACCGCAGCGCGATACGGGTCCCGATCCGTGGCAGTCCCTGGTGCAGGTTGGTACGCAGCTCATTGCCGCTCTGGCGTCTGCCAACGACCCTGCCGCTCCGGCGCATCCATGGATCGAGCGCGATCCGGCCACCGGGGCGGAAAGCCTCAAAATGCCGCTGCCGTCGCCGGAAACCGCGCGGCAACTTGCCAACGCGCTTTCGGCGCTCGCAGACGGCTTGCGGGGCAAGGTTGCATGATGGACGGCGGCTGTTGAGGGATCACGGTCTGCGTGATAGCTCGGACTGAAGGTCTCTTGCCGATCACTTGGCTGGTCTTCGAGCTACTGCCTGGAATCATGAATCAGTATTGCAGCCCCTCCTTCGAGACGCCGCGCCCGGCGCGCGGCTCCCCGGCATGAGGGTAAGCCATTGAAGCGTAAGAGCCTCATGCTGTTGAGCGAGCAACGCGAGCGTCTCGAAGCATGGGCAGCAAGCGAGTCACCGATCTCACATTGTCGGCACCGGTTGTCGTCGCCGCCGGATGCGATAACCAGCGAGGGTAAGTCATGAAATTCACACGTCGCGTCCGAACCTCGTTGCAATGGCTGATGATCTGTATCGGGATCGGCTGCGGCCCCGTCTTGGCGCAACAGAAGGTGCCGCAGTACTTGATGGAAAAAGCCGGCGCGCTGGTATGGGACATGATCGAGGTCGAGACCGACTTCGGTCACCGGAGCAGCAATCGCGGTATGACCCCGGAGAAGGTAAAGCAATATGCCCGGAAGGTGGCCAGCCAGTTGGCTCGGTCACGCAACCGCCTGGAGCGCTTGCATCAGCAATTTCCCGCGGACAGTGTTTTTGCAGGCGAGCTGGCGGCATTTCTGAAGCGGTGGCCGGACGAGTCGGCCTTTTTCGATTCGCTGTTCGCGAAAGACGTGAAGTCTGCCGACAATCTGGGTGCGCAACTGTATGGGCTGGGTTCCCAGGCGCATGATACCCGCAGCAAATGGAAGACGCTGTTTCCATTGTTTCGTCCGTAGGTGAGCGGTAAAGGGGCATCGCGTTGAGCCACGCATTGCGCAAGGTTTCGTTCTGGATCGGCGTTGCAAGCTCCGGCGTCATGCCGATGGTTCCGGTTGTTTGCCGATGGCTTTACCCACCCGTGGCACCGAAGGTTGAGCCGGGGACCGCGGCACTCCTGTCGTTCGCGCTGGGTATTCTGGGCTCGGTGGGCGACGGCATCAACGTCATGATATGGACGGCGGGACTTGCCGCCGTCGCCTTGCTGGCTTCCGTTGTCGCGTTTGCCGCCGCCTGGTTTGCACGCGAGTCACGCCGCACGAAATTGCTGTGCCTGCTGCCGGTGGCGATGGTTGCAGTCATGCTCGGCCTGCTTGTCGCGATCGGTGCCTGAACGGTGTTGCTAGCCTGGACCGTGGCATCGTCCGGCGTTTGCGCGGACGGCAGAATAGGGACGAAAGTTGCATTCACTCCGCGAGCGCTCGCGTGCGGGGCCGTCCTGTCAAGCGGCGTCCGCCGGTCCGTCCTGCCGCATTCCGTCGTCGTTCCTGCCTATTGCGCCGCGGACGCGAAGCGCGTCGCGCTTCGGCGGTGCCTTGAACAGGCGGGCATATTCGCGGGTGAATTGCGAGACGCTTTCGTATCCCACCTCGAATGCGGCGCTGCTGGCCGAGAAGGCTTCGTCCAGCATCAGGCGGCGTGCTTCGATCAGGCGGAGCCGCTTCTGGTATTGCACCGGCGTCAGCGAAGTCATGTGTTTGAAGTGCTTGTGGAAGGCCGTAAGGCTCATCGCCGCGACTGCGGCCAGGCGTTCGACCGGCACGCGCGATCGATAATCGGTCCGAAGGATCGCGATGGAAGCGCCCAGTCGGCTTGCGTGACTGTCCGGATCCGCAACCGTCCGCAAGGCGGCACCGTGCGGTCCCGACAGCAGCCAATAGTGCAGCTCTCGCATGATCCCGGGACGCAGCAGCGGCGTGGCCTCGGGCCGGTCCAGCAGCCGCATCAGCCGCGATGCGCAGTCCAGCGCCGCGGCTTCGGTATCTTCGGCGAACAAGGTGCGGATTTCGGAAGGCCGTTGCGGGCGTACGCTACCCAGCTGCGCCGCCAGCTCGTGCAGGATCGACATCTCGAGTTCGACGGCAATCGCAAGATACGGTTCGGCTCGGCTCGCCTGCACGATCCGGCCGACGACCGGCATATCGGCAGTCACGATCACGGACTGGCCGGCGGAGAAGACCCGCTGCTGCGTGCCGACCGTCAATTGCTTGGCACCCTGCAGAATCAGGCAAACCAGCGGCCGGTAAATCGAATGCAACTCGCCGGGCGGGGACTCCACGCACATCATCCGCAGGCCCGGCACGGGCGTCAGCGCCAGGCCGTCGCGGTTGGCGTGGCGAGCAGTAAAGTCGCAAACAGCGTTTTTGAGTGCGTCCATAAGCTGGCTCCTGTAGCGCAGTCCGATCTTAACACGCGTGCGAGCAAAGGCTACGTCGGATGCAGGATCAGGCAAGTTTTGCGCATGCCTTGGCAAGCTCCAGACCGCGTCGCCCGATATGAGATGTCCCGACAGAGCAGCCCGCTCTGCAGAAAAGGGAACCAACATGTCTGGACCGACCGATATGCCGAGACGAGCCGTGCTGGCGGCTGCTGCCATCGCTCCCGCCGTACTCGCCGCGGGCGCGGCCCGCGCGCAATCGACCAGGCCGGCGCCGGCATCGCGCAGCAAGGTCGCCCTGGTGACCGGCTCTTCGAGAGGCATCGGCGCCGCGACCGCCAGGCGTCTCGCCCGTGACGGCTATGCCGTTACCGTCAACTGTGAAAAGAACCGCGATCTCGCGGCCGGCGTCGTCCGGGAGATCGAAGCAGCCGGCGGGCGCGCCATCTGGGTGCAGGCCGACGTCAGTGACCCCGGCGCGGTACGACGTCTGTTCGAGGAGAACGAGCGCGCATTCGGCGGCGTCGATGTCGTCGTGAGCAATGCCGGAATCATGCGGCTCGCCGCCTTCCGCGACATGACCGACGCCGATTTCAGCCGGATGGTCGATGTCAACCAGAAGGGCAGCTTCTATGTGTTGCGCGAGGCGGCGCGGCGCGTGCGCGACGGCGGCCGGATCATCACGCTCTCGTCGAGCATCACACAGCTGCGCAGCGCGACCTACGGACCCTATGCCGCCACCAAGGGGGCGCAGGAGCTGTTCGCCAACGTGCTCGCCAAGGAGCTCGAAGGCCGTATGATCTCGGTGAACGCGATGGCGCCAGGCGTGGTGAACACATCGCTCTTCACCGACGGCAAGACGCCGCAGCAAATCGCGGGCTTTGCCGCGCGCACCCCACACAAACGGCTCGGCGAACCCTCTGATATCGCGGACTCGATCGCGGCGCTTTGCAGCGCCGACGGTGGCTGGATCAATGGCCAGACCGTATTCGCAAACGGTGGCATCGTCTGACCGCGGCGGCGTGGTTGCGGGGGCGATGTGTCACCGCCGCAACCCGCTCAAATTTGTGCCCTGTAACGCAGCGCCTGTCCCTCAACCAGAAAGAAATTAAACCAACTGGTTGACAATTCGTCTCGGGCGCTTATACTTAACTACATGGTTGAGCATGTAGCCCATCTCGATGCTGTCTTTCATGCGCTCGCGGATCCGACGCGGCGGGCGATGCTGGGCCAGCTCGCGGAACGGGAACTCACGATTGGGGAGCTGGCGACCCCGTTCAGCATGAGTTTCGCGGGCGCCTCGAAACATGTGCGGGTGCTGGAAAACGCCGGGTTGGTGACGCGGACGATCCGCGGCCGCACCCATCTGTGCCGCCTCGAGGCGGCACGGCTTGCGGAAGCCAATGCGTGGCTGCGGCGTTATCAGCGTTTCTGGACCGCCAGGCTCGACACTCTGGAAGCCCTTCTGCTTGCGGAAGACGAAGCGAAGCAGAAATAGTGAAGGAGCGGAACGCGATGGATACCAAGACACAACCCGACGCCCGGGGCGCGTTGACCGAACCCACGACGTTGAAGATCCAGCGGCTGCTGCCCGGTCCGGTCGAGCGCATCTGGGCGTATCTCACCGACGGCGAGCTGCGCCGCAAATGGCTCGCGGCGGGTGCGATGGAAATGAAGGTCGGCGCGCCGGTTGAACTGGTTTGGCGCAACGACGAACTCAACGACCCGCCAGGCACGCGACCGGCGGATTTCCCCGAAGAGCACCGCATGCAAAGCCGGATCACCGAATGCGATCCGATGCGCAAGCTTTCCATCGCCTGGACCAACAGCGGCGACGTGACGTTTGAATTGGAGCCAAGGGGGCAGGGCGTACTGCTCACTGTGATTCATCGCCGTCTGCCCGACCGCTCGACCATGCTCAAGGTCAGCGCCGGCTGGCACATGCACCTCGATGTTCTCGTCGCCCGCGCATCCGGCAAGGAGCCGGCGCCGTTCTGGGAAGGCTGGAGCCGTCTACGAGATGAATACGACCGGCGGCTTCCGGCCTGAAGCCGCCGTTCGACGCGGAACGCCACAAGCAACTTCAGAAAACAGGAGACGAGCCATGACTCTGGCAATGAAGACTCGCGTCGTTTCGGCAAAGGAATGGGAAGCCGCGCGCGAGCAGATGCTCGTAAAGGAAAAGGCCATGACCCGCGCCCGTGACGCGCTGGCCGCCGAGCGCCGGCGGATGCCGTGGATGGCGGTGGAGAAATCGTACGCGTTCGACGGGCCCGAGGGCCAGGCGAGCCTGGTCGACCTGTTCGACGGCCGCCGTCAGTTGATCGTCTACCGTGCATTCTTCGAGCCTGGCGTGCACGGCTGGCCGCAACAAGCCTGTCGCGGCTGCTCCATGGTGGCCGACCAGGTCGCCCACGTCGCGCATCTGAACGTCCGCGACACCACGCTCGCGTTTGTTTCGCGCGCGCCGCAGCCGGACATCGCGCGCCTGAAGGCGCGCATGGGATGGCAGATGCCCTGGTACACCATCACCGACGGCTTCGACGCCGACTTCGGCGTCGGCGAGTGGCACGGCACCAACGCCTTCATCCGCAACGGCGACAAGGTCTTCCGCACCTATTTCATCAACAGCCGCGGCGACGAGGCGATGGGGAGCACCTGGAGCTATCTCGACATCACCGCACTCGGCCGCCAGGAAGTCTGGGAAGATTCTCCGGAAGGTTATCCGCAGACGCCACCATACAAGTGGTGGAACTGGCACGACAGCTACGTCCCGGAGGCGGCGCCCGATAGCAAATGGGTCGAGGTGTCGGATGCCGGCGAAGCCGCCATGCGGAAACAGAACGGCTAGCGCTTCCTTCTCCCCTCCCCGCCACGCGCCCTTGCGCGTGGCGGGGAGGGGTCGGGGGTGGGGGGTAGTTCAGCGTTCACACGTGCATCGGTTCCAGCCGATAGACCCCCCACCCCCGACCCCACCCCACCGCGTTGCCCGCCATCGCCCAAACGCTTCGGCGGGCGCAGCGGGGGGGGGGGGGTAGAAGCCAGGAGCGAAAAGCATGAGCGAAATTCGTTGCGCCGGACGCGACTCCGGCGCGGTCGATAATGAAAACGGCAGCGCCGCCGCGATCGGCGCCGCCGGTTTTCTATCCCTCGCGGCCGCGCCGACCTTCGCATTCATGGCGCTGCTGACGGCCGTGCCGGGTAGCGGATCGCCGGATGCGCTGTGCGGCGCGTCACCGCTGAGCGGAATGGTCCCGATGTACTTGCTGATGAGCGCCTTCCATCTGGCGCCGTGGCTGAAGCTGATCTCTGCCCGGCGCGGCCTCCCATCGCTTCATTGAAAGGAATAGCATGAGCGAGGCATTTATCGGCGGCTGCGCCTGCGGTGCGGTCCGTTATGAAATTTCCGGCGAACCTGTCTTCATGAACCACTGCCAGTGCGGCGACTGTCAGCACAGGAGCGGCACCGGGCACGGGTCCTATCTGACCTTCATGGACAGGACGAGCGTGAAGCTCGAAGGCAAGGCGGCGCATTGCGACATCGTTGCCGATAGCGGCAACGTGAAAACGCACGGCTTCTGCCCGTCCTGCGGGACGCCGGTCTATTTGAGGTTTACGGCGATGCCGGATCTCTTCACCGTGCACGCGGCGAGCCTCGACGATCCCGCCCGCTTCAAGCCGCAGGCCGTCACCTACGCCATGCGCGGTCACGCCTGGGACCATCTCGATCCGGCCGTGCCGAAATTCGACAAAATGCCGCCGATGTGAAATGCATCCGACTTGGCTTCGCAACGATGGATGAAAATCGATGGCACGCGTGCGCTGTATCACCGAAATGGGCATGGGCGTCGACGTCCATGGCAAGGACTCGACCAAGGCCGCCAGGCGTGCGGTCTCCGACGCCATCCGCCATTCCAGCCTCGGATTCTTCCGGATGGTGGGCAAGACATCCGCCGATATGTTCGTCGACGTCACCATCGGCGTGCCGGACCCCAGCACGGTCGATACTGCGGCGGTCGCGAAGGAACTGCCGTACGGAACGGTGACTGTGTCAGCGGTGAAGGGCGGGCTCGAGATTCCGGCCGAGAGCGGCGGTGATTCCATCATCATCGCCAATGCCGCGGTGGTCGTCAGTCTCGACGACGGGAAGGCCGGCTAGCGCGCCCGCTCATTCGGCGCCCGCGATCCGGATCACGATCTTGCCGAAATGTTTCTGCTGCTTCATGGCGGCGACCGCCTCGTGTGCGTGATCGAGATCGAAAACCTGGTCTATCACCGGCCGGTAGCCGTTGAGTTCGACCGCCCGGCACATCGCATCGAGGTTGGCGACGCTGCCGACGGTGATGCCCCTGATGGTGAGGTTCTTGCCCATCACCATCGCCAGCGGGAAGCTGGCGGCCTGATAACCGGTGAGGATGCCGATCACCGAGATATGACCGCCGAGCCTGCTGGCCTTGACGGCCTGCGCCAGGGTTTCGCCGCCGCCGACTTCGACCACCAGATGGGCGCCTTCTCCGCCGGTGGCCGCGAGCACGGCGGCGGACCAGTCCGGCGTGGTGCGGTAGTTGATCAGCACATCGGCACCGAGTTGTTTGGCGCGGGCCAGCTTCTCGTCGGAGGAGGAAGTGAGGATGACCCGCGCGCCCAGCATCCTGGCGAAGGCGAGCGCGGCCAGCGAGACGCCGCCGGTGCCCTGCAGCACGACCGTCTGCCCCGGCTGGACCTGTGCCTCGACCACGACGCTGCGCCAGGCGGTCAGCGCGGCGCAGCCGAGCGTCGCGATCTCTTCATGGCTCAGTCCGGCCGGCGCCCGCACCACCGAGGCCGCCGGCAGGCAGAGATGGGTCTGCAGCGCGCCGTCGACCTGGTCGCCCAGCACGGGCGACATCGTCTCGCGCGTCACCGGGCCGCTTTTCCAGTTCAGGAAAAAGTTCGGAATCACGGCGTCGCCGACAGCGAACCGCTTGTTTCCATCGCCGACCGCCAACACCGTCGCCGATGCGTCGGAGCAGGGGACGCGCGGAACGGGCAATCCGCGGATGCCGCCGTCGATGCCGACGAGATCGTGAAAATTGAGGCTGGTGGCATGGATCTTCAGCAGCAATTCGCCGGCGCCCGGTTGCGGAATCGGGCGTTCGATCGTCGGTCCCAACACCCCGTTGCGCTCGATCAGTCGTGCCTTGCCTGTCATGCCGGTAGTTCCTTGCCATGTTGGCGGTGAAATTGGTCCCCCGAGGGCGCCGCGGGATAGCGCAAGCCCTCGCATATACCGGAGCGAGCCCTTGCGCATCCTCGATGACGGCGCTCGGCTGGACACCGACCCATCCGTCGTCCAATCTGCCCGGCTCAGGCTGCTTGTGTGTGCGAGGGCAAGATCCGCATGCGGGCGACGAGGAGCATCGCAGCCATGAAGTGCCTTGCCAACCCTTTCCTGCTGTCCGCAGCAAGTGCCGTGCCGGTTCGCGCGGAGATCAAGGTTGTACCCCATGACACTCGCCGTGCTCGGCGCGTTCGATCAGCACGCCCGCGGCAGATGAATCGGTAATCTCGATGCATCCGCTTGATCGTCCGATCTGGAGCGCGCTGACGACTCGGCAGCGGGCGCTGGCGGAAGGCGGCGCGCGGGCGCTGCGCTATCCCGTCGCGGTCACGCCTTTTGCGGACATGGTGGATATGACCCCGGAGAGTTTTGCGGCACTCGGCACGATGATGTCCGGATCCGAGATCGCCGTGCTGTTCACGCCCGATGCCGTGACCGCGCCTGCCGCGTTCAAGACTGTGCTCGCCGAAACGGGCGAGCAGATGATCGGAACGCCCGTCGAGAGTGCGATCACCGGTGTCGAAACCGTCAGGCTCGGTGCCGATGATGTACCCGCGATGATGGCGTTGACCGAACTCACCAAGCCGGGTCCGTTCAGTGCGCGAACGCATGAATTGGGTACGTTTTTCGGAGTCCGGATCGATGGCGAGCTGGTGGCGATGGCGGGCGAACGAATGAAGCCTGACAATTACACCGAGATGACAGCCGTCTGCGTGCATCCGTCGCACCGCGGCCGCGGTTATGCCCAACTGCTGCTTGGCGCGATCTCCCGCCAGATCGTCGCGCGGGGAGAGATCCCGTTTCTGCACGTATTTTCCAGCAACGCTTCGGCGATCGCGCTGTATCGGCGGCAGGGGATGGAAATCCGGCGCAGCTTGCATGTGACGGTGCTGCAGAAGCAGATGTGAAGCATCGGATCCGGCGTGTGGTGTGCCGTTCTCTGTTACCTGTCTTCGCCGCCGAAATAGCCCGGCTTGCCCGTCGTCCACGTCTCGCCCCACAACTGCCCGCCGCCGTCCACGGTCAGCGTCTCGCCTGTAATGAATTTTCCCGATGGCGCGGTGAGGTAGACGCAGGCCTCGGCGATATCCCAGGGCGAGCCCGCGCGCATCATCGGATTGGAGTGCGGATAGGCGGCGCGGGCCTGTGGCGTGTAGACGTTCCAGCCCTCGGACTCGATCGCGCCGGGCGCCACGCAATTGACGCGGATGTTGAGAGGCGCCCATTCCGCCGCGACGGCGCGCGACAGTCCGATCACGCCGGCGCGCGCCGCGACCGAATGCGCGATGCCATAGAGCCCGTGCGTGGTGACGACGACGATGTTGACGATGCTGCCGGGATGGCGGTGGTCGCGCCAGCGTTTTGCGGCGGCCTGCATCATGTACCAGGTGCCGTTGAGATTGGTGTTGATGACCGTGTTCCAGCCCTTCAGTGAAAAATCGATCGCGGGCTGTGGAAACTGTCCGCCGGCGCTGTTGATGAGGCTGTCGACACGGCCCAGCGTACTCCAGACATGGTCGAACAGCGCGTCGATCGCATCGGGCTCCCGGATATCGGCGACCGCAGCGGAAGCTTTCAATCCATGGCTGCTCAAGTCGGTGACGAGGGCGTCGAGTCTGGCCTCGTTGCGCCCGACCACGACGACATGGGTGCCGAGCCGCGCCATCAGCCAGGCGATCGCGCGGCCGATGCCGCCGGCGCCGCCGGAGACGATCACGACCTGACCCTTGAGCGCATCGGCCGCGTAAACCGTCGGATGCACCGCAAGCTCCGCGTCAGTCAGCCCGGGTTTTGCGTTCGCTCGATCATCCATTGGCGATGCCGACCTTGTCACATCAGGCTTTGACCGTACATTAGCCGCGCAGCAGAATCGAAGCAAAGAAGCGAGTTGTCATGTCCGACCTTTCCAACTTTCCGATTACCGCGCGCTGGCCGGCAAAACATCCCGATCGCCTGCAGCTCTATTCGCTGCCGACGCCGAATGGCGTCAAGGTGTCGATCATGCTGGAAGAGATCGGGCTGGCCTACGAAGTGCATCTGATCGACTTCGGCAAGGACGACCAGAAGACCCCGGAGTTCCTGTCGCTGAACCCGAACGGCAAAATCCCCGCCATCCTCGATCCGAATGGACCTGGGGGCGCGCCGCTCGGCCTGTTCGAATCCGGCGCGATCCTGCACTATCTCGCGGAGAAAGCCGGCAAGCTGCTGCCATCAGATACGGCACGCCGCTGGGAAGCCATCCAGTGGGTGCACTTCCAGATGGGCGGGATCGGGCCAATGTTCGGACAGGTCGGCTTCTTCCACAAATTTGCCGGCAAGGAATTCGCCGACAAGCGGCCGCTCGAGCGCTATGTCGCGGAGTCCAGACGCCTGCTGGGCGTACTGGAACTGGGTCTTGCCGGGCGGCAATGGATCATGGACGACGACTATACGATCGCCGACATCGCTTCGCTCGGCTGGGTGCGCAACCTGATCGGATTCTACGGCGCGCGCGAGCTGGTCGGCTTCGATGACTTCGGCAACGTCTCGGGCTGGCTCGATCGCGGCCTGGCGCGGCCTGCCGTGCAACGCGGGCTGGAGATTCCGAAGCGACCGTGAGGGCCAGGCGTTAACGTTTGAGCAGTTCATAGACGACCGGATTGTCCGCGCAGGCGGCAAAGCCGCATTCCAGCAGCGTCGAGATCACGTTCAGCGCCGTCAGGGCAATCACGAGCCAGACCGCCGACGTCGCAAATGCGCCGCCCGCGGGTTGCGGCACTGCGGGCTCCTCTTCGAACTGACGGTCGAACAGCAGGATCGCCGCGAGCAGGACGATGGCGGCGATGAATCCGATCAGGGCCCAGGTGTAATAGTGATAGCCGAACAGGGCCGTGCCGTAGCCGGCATCGCCGGGCATGATGTGCAACAGTACCTGCCGTGTCGAGGCGACCGCACCCGCGACGGCCGCCAGCAACGACAGCGCATAATGACTGGGACGCGGCCCAAAACGGATGTTCAGGATCGGTCCGACGGCCAGCGTCGCGAACAGGATGCGCTGCAGAAGGCACAGCGGGCAGGGCAATTCGTGGAGCATAAATTGCGCTGCAAACGCCGCGGTGAGCACCAGCGCGACGGCATAAAGGCTGAGGGCATTCAGGGTGATGGCGCGAGTTTGGGTCATGCGCAGCTCAGAACGACAGCTTGAGCGTGTCGGTCGCATGGTGCAGATAGGTCGCGACACAGGCGATCATGCCGGCGGCGAACAGGGCCAATGCGAGCGAGCGCCGGCCGAACCAGGCAACCAGCATCACGATCGTGACGGCAAGAAAAAGTGCGGTGAATTCCATCTGTGCCCCGGATGCAAGCGAGCCTCAGGTACCCTACAATGGGTGACCGCCCAGCGCCATTCCGGAACGGATCAAAATGCCCATCACCATCTACGGTATCAAGAACTGCGACACCATGAAGAAGGCCCGCGCCTGGCTCGACAGCCACGGCGTCGCCTACGAGTTTCACGACTACAAGACCGCGGGTATCGGCAAGGACAAATTGAAGCGCTGGAGCGACCAACTCGGCTGGGAAACGCTGCTCAACCGCGCCGGCACCACGTTTCGCAAATTGCCCGATAGCGACAAGGAAGGCCTCAACGAGCGCAAGGCGCTGGCCCTGATGCTGGCGCAACCCTCCATGATCAAGCGGCCGGTGCTGGATCTCGGCGGCAAATTGCTGGTCGGATTCAAGCCGGAAACCTACGCCGGGGAAGTCAAGCGAACCCCGGCGCGCAAGGCCCAGTCTAGCTCAATTCGATGACATCGTTCGACACGTGGTGGACCGATGCGACCGGGACGAAGTCGTGATCGATCACAGCCCTGACCACGCTGACGGGCGTCGTCGGGGATTGGATGCCCATCAGGTTTCTGACCTTGAATCCGCCTTCGATGCTGATCGCCTTGAACGAGCCGACGATTTGCTCGACCTTGTCGGCGGCTCCGAACGGCAGCAGCAGGCGCTCATAGGAAACGTCCTTGCCGTCGGCGTCCTGCACCATCGAAATCGAATAGGTCGGCCGCCTGTGCGCCAGGCAGGCGCGGTAAGAGGGGATCACGCGCGCATAGCGCGCCGGCCCGATGGCATCGTCGAGATAGCGGTTGGTTCGCTTGTCGGGATCGACGTGCTCGTTGCCATAGGTTGCGGTCAGCCGCGAGCCTTCCTGGGTGATCAGAAACCGCGCGTCGGCGGCTTCGCCGTCCACTTCATATCTCATCATGTCCACCAGCTCATCCGCGATGCGCTCGGGGTTATAGTCCGCCAGCAGCGGCAGGGCACGGCCCTTTCCTAGCGCGCGCAGCCACGCGTTCAGCAGATCGCGCTGTTTCACGGATCTGACGACCGAGGGATTGGCGCTGGTGAATTCCATCTCGGGGCTTAGCCGAATTCGATGACGTCACCGGCGGGAATACGGCCGGGTGTGCGATGGAATAGATCGCGGTCGATGACGGCGCGAAGCCTGGTCGTCGGCAGGGTGTCGTTTCCGCGCATCAGATTCCTGATTTCAAATCCGCCGTCTTCACAGATGGTCTTCAGCGACGCGATCACATGGGTGACTTTGTCGGCGACCGAGAACGGCAGCAGCAGGCGCTCATAGGCGACGATTCGTCCATAGCTGTCGTCGATGTTGGAAATGGTATAGACGGGGAGGCGGCGGGCGATGCATTCATGGTAGACCGGCATCACGATGGGGACCAGCCTCGGGCCGAGATATTCGTCGAGCAACCGGCCTTTGCCGGAATGGCCATAGGCGCTCGCCATCCGCGTGCCGTCACTCTGAATCGTCAGGCGCGGCGGCCAGCCGGAGGGATCCACGGTATAATAGACGAGATCCGGAAACTCCTCCTCGATCCGTGCGGGCTGGTATTCTTCGATGCGCGGCAGCAGCCGTTCGCGGGCAAAAAGCCGCAGCCAGGTGTTGAGCAGGTCCCGCTGCTTGATCGATTTGACCACCGACGGGTTGGCGCTTTCAAAATCCACGGCTGAAATCCGATCTTGGATACAAAACGCCAGATGATCGGCCTGAGCGACGAATATTCTATGAAAATGCCGGATCGCGTCAGAATACCGTTAATGCTTGCTTTCGTGGTGGCATGGGCGGCCGTCGCCAAACGGTCAATCCGGTTCCCCGGGGCACGTCGATCAACGACTTTCGGGAGCCGGTCGTTGCGCTCCGTGGATGGCCAGCTTTCCACCTTGCGTAAACCGTGCC
Source organism: Bradyrhizobium sp. (assembly GCF_030654605.1). Lineage (GTDB taxonomy): Bacteria > Pseudomonadota > Alphaproteobacteria > Rhizobiales > Xanthobacteraceae > Bradyrhizobium. The sequence continues at coordinate 3,235 of NZ_JAURXB010000272.1, read as the reverse complement.
GTTGACGGCATATTCCGGCCCGGAGGCGGCACGTCCGGGACGGGATTTTCCAAAGGCGTCTGGGAGAACCTGCCGGTGGCAAGAATTGGTCATGCGCGAAGCGCGCTTCGCGGCGATGACTGTTGGGGGAATTTGATTGGCCGATGAGTTCATTCTCGAAACCCACGGATTGAGCAAGGAATTCGCGGGATTCTTTGCTGTTCGCGATGTCGATCTCAGGGTTCGCCGTGGCAGCATTCATGCGTTGATCGGTCCCAACGGGGCCGGCAAGACGACGTGCTTTAACCTCCTGACCAAGTTTCTGAAGCCCTCGGCGGGCCAGATTTTGTACAAGGGGCAGGATATTACGGCGATGGCGCCGGCCGACGTCGCGCGCCTCGGCTTGGTGCGCTCGTTCCAGATTTCAGCGGTGTTTCCGCACCTCACCGCGCTCGAAAACGTCAGGGTGGCGCTGCAGCGCCAGCACGGGCACTCCTTCGATTTCTGGCGCTCCAAGTCGGTGCTCGACCGCTTCAACGGCCGCGCCCATGAACTGCTCGACGATGTCGGCCTCAGCGAGTTCGCCAACACGCCTGCGGTCGAGATGCCCTACGGTCGCAAGCGCGCACTTGAGATTGCAACGACGCTGGCACTCGATCCGGAGATGATGCTGCTCGACGAGCCGATGGCCGGCATGGGGCACGAAGACATCGACAAGATCGCCGCATTGATCAAGCGGATCTCGGCGAAATACACCATCCTGATGGTCGAGCATAATCTCAGCGTCGTGGCCAATCTGTCCGACATCATCACGGTGCTGACGCGCGGACAGGTGCTGGCGGAAGGCAATTACGCCGAACTCACCAAGGACGAGCGCGTCAAGGAAGCGTATCTGGGAGCGGGGCATGACTGATTTGAAGATGGCCGATGCCGCCGCGACGACGTCCGGCGCCGCGACGCCGGTGCTGTCGGTGCAGAATCTCGAAGCCTGGTACGGCGAGTCCCACATTCTTCACGGCATCAATTTCAACGTGAACGCCGGCGAGGTGGTCACGCTGCTCGGGCGCAACGGGGCGGGCAAGACCACCACGCTGAAATCGGTGATGGGCATCATCGGCAAGCGCACCGGCTCGATCCGCTTCGGCGGCCAGGACATCACGCGAACCTCGTCGGACAAGATCGCGCGCATGGGCGTCGCCTTCTGCCCCGAGGAGCGCGGGATCTTCGCCAGCCTCGACGTGCGCGAAAACCTGCTGCTGCCGCCGGTGGTGCGCCCGGGCGGGCTGTCGCTGGACCAGATCTTCGACCTGTTTCCTAATCTGAAGGAACGGCTCAACAGCCAGGGCACCAAGCTGTCGGGCGGCGAACAGCAGATGCTGGCGATCGCCAGGATCCTGCGCACCGGCGCCCGGTTCCTGATGCTGGACGAGCCGACCGAGGGTCTGGCCCCGGTCATCATCCAGCAGATCGGCCACACCATCGCGCGCCTCAAGAACGAGGGTTTTACGATCCTCCTGGTCGAACAGAACTTCCGGTTCGCGGCGACCGTCGCGGACCGTTACTACATCGTCGAGCACGGCAAGGTAATCGACGGTTTCGCGAACTCGGATCTGCAAGCCAATATGGACAAACTTCACACCTATCTCGGCGTCTGAACGACGTCTTTCAAGCACGAGCCAAGGAGATATTCATGAAAAACAGAATCTCGGCATTATTGCTCGGCACCGCGCTGGCATTTGGCGCAAGCAGCGCCGTCCTCGCGCAGGATAAAACCGTCAAGATCGGCGTACTGACCGACAATTCGGGTCTTTACTCCGACATCGGCGGCGCGGGCTCCACGCTCGCGGCCCAGATGGCGGTTGAGGATTCCGGTCTTGCCGCCAAGGGCTGGAAGATCGACATCGTTTCCGCCGACCATCAGAACAAGCCCGACATCGGCACCAATACCGCGCGGCAGTGGATCGACGTCGACAAGGTCGACATCTTCATGGACGTGCTGAACTCCGGTGTCGCGCTGGCGGTCAGCAACCTGGTGAAGGAAAAGAACGTCATCATGATCAACACCGGCGCGGCGTCGTCGGATCTCACCAACAGCAAATGCTCGCCGAACACGATTCACTGGGTTTACGACACCTACATGCTGGCCAACAGCACCGGTCAGGCGCTGGTGAAGGCCGGCGGCGACACCTGGTACTTCCTCACCGCGGACTACGCCTTCGGTCACGCGCTGGAACGCGACACCGCCGCGGTCGTCGTCAAGTCGGGCGGCAAGGTGCTGGGCACCGTCAGGCATCCCCTGAATTCGTCGGACTTCTCCTCGTTCCTGCTGCAGGCGCAGGCGTCCAAGGCCAAGATCGTCGGCATGGCGAATGCAGGTGGCGACACCACCAATACGATCAAGCAAGCGTCGGAATTCGGCATCGTCGCCGGCGGCCAGAAACTCGCCGGCCTGCTGCTGTTCATCAACGACGTTCACTCGCTCGGTCTGAAAGTGGCGCAGGGTCTGAACTTCACGGAAACGTTCTACTGGGACCTGAATGACGGGACCCGGGCGTTTTCGAAGCGCTTTTCCGAACGCATGAAGAACAAGGCGCAGCCGTCGATGATTCAGGCCGGCGTCTATTCGGGCCTGATCCACTATTTCAAGGCGATCGAGGCGATGGGCGGCAATCCGCATGACGGCATCAAGGTCGTCGAGAAGATGAAGTCGATGCCGACCGATGATCCCTTGTTCGGCAAGGGCACGATCCGCGTCGATGGCCGCAAGATCCACCCGGCCTATCTGTTCGAGGTCAAGAAGCCCGCGGATTCCAAGGGGCCCTGGGACTATTACAAGCTGATCGGAACCACCCCCGGTGAGCAGGCTTTCCGGCCGCTTTCGGAAAGCGAATGTCCGCTGGTAAAGAAGTAACAACGGCCGCCCGCCGGCGCCTGGCGCCGGCGGGTTTCCGCCCGACGTTTACAGAAGATTGAGTTTCGAAAGATCGATCGATGCAGGCTCTCTACGCGCAGCGTCTGGTGGGACTGATCAACGGCGCGTTTTATGCGCTGTTGAGCCTTGGGCTCGCCGTGATCTTCGGCATGCTCAACATCATCAATTTCGCGCACGGCGCGGTCTACATGATGGGCGCGTTCTGCGCCTATTTCCTGCTCAACGTCATGGGCATCGGATACTGGCCGGCGCTGATCATCGCGCCGATCGCGGTCGGCATCTTCGGCATGATCCTGGAACGGACCATGCTGCAATGGCTGGCCG
>NZ_JAURXB010000266.1 GCF_030654605.1 Bradyrhizobium sp. | reverse complement strand
GAATAAGAGCTTGTTGACCGACGTCTCTGGGTTCTGCTTCCACCTTTGCACGATCACATCCCCACTCATTCTTCTCCGCAATTCACGGAGAAACCCTTCGTCATGCCTCTACTCTTGACATGGGACATAAGAGGATGAGGTCGGAGATGTTTTCACGAAACTCTCACCATGAGGGACCGCTTGCTACTCCGCCACCAGCGCGTTCATGTGCTCGACCGCCTCGGCAAAATCTTCCTTGAACTCCTGCACCACGGCGCCGGCGGATTTGACGCTGTCGATCAGGCCGACGCCCTGGCCGACGAAATAGCTGACGAGGTCGCGCGCCTGTGCATTGCCGGAGGCGGCGGCGCGGTCGATCGAATTGAAGGCGTCGCGGCTGATGATGCTCTGCAGCGGCATCGGCAGCGCGCCGGGGCTGTCCGGTCCGCGGTCCCACGCATCGGTCCAGACCGAGCGCAGCTGACGCGCCGGCTTGCCGGTGCGGCCTTTCGATCTGATGGCGTCGCGCGAGGAAGCCGCGATCATCTTCTCGCGGAAGATTTCGGTGGTTTCGGATTCGACGGTGGCCAGCCACACCGAGCCGGTCCACACACCGGCCGCGCCCATCGCCATGCACGCCGCCATCTGCCGTCCGGTCATGATGCCGCCGGCGGCCAGTACCGGCACGTCGCGGATCGGCTTGATCGCCTTGATCACCTCGGGCACCAGCACCATGGTGGAAACCTCGCCGCAATGGCCGCCGGCCTCGGTGCCCTGCACCACCAGAATATCGACGCCGGCCGCGACCTGACGCAGCGCATGTTCCTTGGCGCCGACCAGGGCGGCCACCGGCACGCCGTGCTTCTTGCCCATCTCGATCATCGCCTTCGGCGGCACCCCCAGCGCGTTGGCGATCAATTTGATCGGATGGTTGAAGGAAACTTCCAGCAATTCCATCGCGCGCTGCGCGTCGAATGGCTGTGGTTGGTTGTCGGCAACATTGGTCGTCGTCAGTTCGATGCCGTATTTCTTCAACAGGTTTCTGGTGAAGGCGCGATGCTCCGGGGAGATGCGTGCTTCCAGATTCTTCCAGGTGACGTCCTTTTCGCCCGCCGTCGAGATATTCTCGGGGATCAGCACGTCGAGCCCGTACGGCTTGCCATCGGCATGGTCGTCGATCCATTTCAATTCCTGCTCGATCGACTCGGGCGAATGCGCCGTCGCGCCGAGCACGCCAAAGCCGCCGGCGCGACTGACCGCTGCCACCACGTCGCGGCAATGGCTGAAGGCGAGCAGGGGAAATTCGATCCCCAGCATGTCGCAGATCGGCGATTTCATGGTTGTGCTCACTCCCTGCGGCAGGCTTTGGCGCTGCTCGTTTTTGGTTTGGACGGCGAATGCTGAGGCGACGCTAGCGCATCAAGGGCATCGAAGCCAAGCGGGTTTCCGCCCAGCGGTCTTGCGTCGAGGCGCCGGGAATCGGTATGGCGCAACAAGGCATTCCATGTGGCAAAATATGCAACCCGCCACCGCCGATTTGGCTCTTGCGCTTTGGCGTCGCGGGTAGAATGCTGCCGCTCAACACAAGAAGAATTTCAAGGGAGTTCGAATGTCCGCCGTGCAATCCGCGTCAGCCAAAGGCCAGCCCGCAGCCACCGGGGCTTACGACGTCGTCGTGGTCGGCGCCGGTTTTGCCGGCATGTACATGCTGCACCGGCTGCGCCAGCAGGGCCTGTCGGCGCGGGTCTATGAGCAGGGCGGCGATGTCGGCGGCACCTGGTACTGGAACCGGTATCCCGGGGCGCGCTGCGACGTCGAGAGCATGCAGTATTCCTATTCCTTCGACGAGGAACTGCAGCAGGAGTGGGAATGGAGCGAGCGCTACGCGCCGCAGCCGGAGATTCTGAAATATGCCGGCCATGTCGCCGACCGCTATGATCTGCGCCGGGATATCCAGTTCGATACAAGGGTCGATCGGGCTGCGTTCGACGAAACCGCCAACAGGTGGTCCGTGGCCACTTCCGACGGCAACACCGTAACGGCGAAATACGTGGTTCTCGCCACCGGCTGCCTGTCGAATGCGCGGATGCCCGATATCAAGGGCCTCGCCGGATTCAAGGGCAAGGTCTATCACACCGGACATTGGCCGCATGAACGGGTAGACTTTACCGGCCAGCGCGTCGCGGTGATAGGGACGGGCTCGTCGGGGATCCAGGCGGTGCCGGTGATCGCCGAGCAGGCCAGCCATCTCACGGTGTTTCAACGCACCGCGAATTTCTCCATTCCGGCCCGCAACGCCGCGCTGACGGCGGAAGAGCGGGAAGCGTTTCGATCGAACTATCCCGAGATCCGGCGGATCGCGCGCGAGGAGATGCGGAACGGGATCGTGCAGGAAGTGCCTGATCGGGGCGCGCTGGATGACGGCGAAGACGAACGCCGCGCCCGGTTCGAGTCGCGCTGGAGCAAGGGCGGCCTGACCTTCATGGGCGTCTACAACAACCTCGCGTTCGACAAGGCCGCCAACGACACCGCCGCCGATTTCGTTCGCAACAAGATCGCGGAGATCGTCGAGGACCCGCACACGGCAAAACTGCTGCAGCCGAACGATCACCCGATCGGCTCGAAGCGCATTTGCATCGATACCGATTATTTTACCACCTTCAATCGTCCGAACGTGACGCTGGTCGACATCAAATCCGATCCGATCCAGGGAATCCTGCCGCACGCGGTTCGCACCTCGGCAAAGGAAATCGAAGTCGACGCGCTGGTGCTGGCGACCGGATTCGATGCGATGACGGGTTCAGTCGCCAAGATCGACATTCGCGGCCGCAACGGGCAGACGCTCAATCAGAAATGGGCGGAAGGTCCCAGGACCTATCTCGGCCTGATGAGCGCGGGCTTCCCCAATCTGTTCATCATCACCGGCCCCGGCAGCCCGTCGGTGCTGTCGAACATGATCGTCTCCATCGAGCAGCATGTCGACTGGATCACCGACTGCATCGCCCATATGCGCGACCGCGACCTTGTCGCCATCGAGGCCAGCCGGGATGCCGAGGACAAGTGGGTGGCGCATGTCAACGAGGTCGCGCGCACCACGCTCTATCCGCAGGCCAATTCCTGGTACATGGGCGCCAACATCCCCGGCAAGCCGCAGATCTTCATGCCCTATATCGGCGGCGTCGGCCTCTATCGCCAGATCTGCAACGATGTCGCGGCAAAGGGATATGAGGGCTTTGCGATGACGGCAGCGAAGCCGCTGAAGCGGGCCGTATCGTCGTGAGCGTCGTATTTCGTAGGGTGCGCAAAGCCTCCGCCATCGCTCGAAGAGCGAAGGCGGGGGCGTGCCCACCACTGTACTTGTCGTGAAACTGATGGTGGGCACGGCGCGAAGAGTGCGCCTTTGCCCACCCTACGGCACCTTCGTCAGTGCTGCTGCAACTCGTGGCGACCCACCACCATCCAGTGGACTTCGTCGGGTCCGTCGGCGAAGCGGAGGTGACGCACGTCGGTGTACATTTCCGACAGCGGCGACCACTGCGAAATGCCGGTGGCGCCGTGCATCTGGATTGCCTGGTCGATGATGCGGCAGGTGCGCTCGGGCACCATGGCCTTGACCATGCTGACCCAGACCCGCGCCTCCTTGTTGCCGAGCACGTCCATCGCCTTGGCGGCCTTCAGCACCATCAGCCGCATGGCTTCGATCTCGCAGCGCGCCTGCGCGATGATCTGCAGATTGCCGCCGAGCTGCACCAGCTTCTTGCCGAAAGCTTCGCGGGTCAGGCCGCGCTTGACCATGAGGTCGAGTGCCTTCTCCGCCTTGCCGATGGTGCGCATGCAGTGGTGGATGCGGCCCGGGCCGAGGCGGACCTGCGAGATTTCGAAACCGCGGCCTTCGCCGAGCAGCATGTTTTCCTTGGGCACCTTCACATTGTCGAACTTGATGTGCATGTGGCCGCGCGGCGCGTGATCGTGGCCGAACACGGTCATCGGGCCGATGATCTCGACGCCGGGCGTGTCGATCGGCACCAGGATCTGCGACTGCTGGTTCTTCGGCGGCGCGTCGGGATTGGTCTTGACCATCGTGATCATGATCTTGCAGCGCGGATCGCCGGCGCCGGAAATGTAGTATTTCTCGCCGTTGATGACCCATTGGTCGCCGACCAGTTTGGCCGTGGTCGAGATGTTCTTCGCGTCGGACGAGGCGACGTTCGGCTCGGTCATCGCATAGGCGGAACGGATCTCGCCGGCGAGCAGCGGCTTCAGCCACTTCTCCTTCTGCTCCTTGGTGCCGACCCGCTCCAGCACTTCCATGTTGCCGGTGTCGGGCGCCGAGCAGTTCATTGATTCCGAGGCCAGCGGGTTCTTGCCGAGTTCGGCTGCGATATAGGCATAATCGAGGTTGCTGAGGCCTTCGCCGGTTTCGGCGTCGGGCAGGAAGAAGTTCCAGAGTCCCTCGGCCTTGGCCTTGTCCTTGGCCTTCTGCAGCACGTCGAGTTGGCCGGGTGCGAAGCTCCAGCGATCGGCCTTCTTCTCGCCGAGCCGGTAGAATTCAACCGACATCGGCTCGACGGTTTCGCGGATGAACTTGTTGACATGGTCGAACAGCGGCCGCGCCTTGTCGGACATGCGCAGGTCGTTCAACTCGTCGCCGGGGTCCATGGCATAGCTCGTGGACACACTGACGTTCTTGTTCATGTTCTTGATCCTCCCAGGAAAAGCAACTTTACAGCCGCGCCAGGCGCAAGTCTGGCGCTATTTGATCACCGGAGCCGAATTATTGCTGTTTGAAACAATGTTCGACCGCGGCCAGTCGACCTGGAGTTAGGCCATCCGGTGCATGGCGCAGAGCTTGTTGCCGTCGGGATCGCGCAGATAGGCGAGATAGAGTTTGCCCATCGGACCTTCGCGCAAGCCCGGCGGATCCTCGCAGCTCGTCGCGCCATTGGCGATGCCGGCCGCATGCCAGGCATCGGCCTGCTCGGGCGAAGCGGCGAGAAACCCGATCGTCCCGCCATTGGCAGGGGTCGCGGGCTTTCCGTCGATCGGCTTCGATACTGAAAAAACGCCGGTCTTGGTGCGGTAGAAGATGCGATGGCGATCGACCCGGCCGGGCGGAACGCCGAGCGTGCCGAGCAACGCGTCATAGAACGACTGAGCTTTCTCGAGATCGTTGGTTCCGATCATCACGTGCGAAAACATCCTGTATTTCTCCCCTGTTTGCCGCGGCTGCAGCCGTTTCGTTTTGCTGTTGCAGTATCAGAACGCTGTATAGCCGCCGTCGATCACAAAGCAATCGGCGGTGTGATAGGACGACGCCTGGCTCATCAGATAGACCGCGATGCCGCCGAAATCGGCGGGTTCGCCGAACCGCCGCGCCGGAATGCGCGGCATCACGTTGGCGACGAATTTCTCGTTGGCCATGATGCCCGCGGTCATGTCGCTCTTGATCCAGCCGGGCAGGATGGCGTTGGCGGTGACGCCCTGGCGCGCCAGCTCGACCGCCAGCGCGCGGCACAACGCGTTGATGGCGGCCTTGGTGGCGGCGTAATGCTCGTTGCGCGCGGTGCCGAAAATCGATGCCAGGCTGGAAGTCGCAACCAGACGGCCGAAGCGATCGCCTGCTTCGGCGCGTTCGGTCATGTGTCGTGCCGCGGCCTGGAACACGTGGAACACGCCGTCGAGATTGGTGGCGAACATTTTTCGCCACTCGTCCTCGGTGCGGTCGATGAAGGCGCGCCGGCCGCCGCCGCCAATGCCGGCATTGGCGAAACAGCCGTCGACCCGGCCGAAGGTTTCCAGCGTGGCGGCCATCGCCGCCTTGACCGAATCGGGGTCACTAACATCGCAGATTCGTGTGTCGGTCTTGCCCTTGGTACCCGCCATGGTCGCCGCCGCGGCCTTGTTCTTGTCGGCGTTGCGGCCCCAGATCGAGACGTTGCAGCCGGCCGCGGTGAGCGCCTGCGCTATGCCGAGCCCGATACCGCCATTGCCCCCGGTAATGACGGCGACGCGGCCGGTGAGGTCGAATATGCTCATGGTGGAATCCTTGAGGTGTTTCCATTTGGGTCAGCGCGCTTCAGATCTGCGTCCGAAGGCGGTCAGATGTTCTGGTCCAACCATGGACAAGGCTGTCCAGAAAATCAAATATGGCTTCGAGATCAAATCCCTTTGTACCGCAGGGCGAAATAATGCGGGTCATAACTCACGAGGAAACCAATGCAGTTCAAGCACGTCACGCTGGATATCGACGGTCCGGTCGCCATCCTGAAGCTCGACCACCAGGAGGTGATGAACGCGGTGTCGATGGACATGCTGGGCGGCCTTGCCGAGGCGCTCGACACCATTGAGGAGAAAAGGGCCGAAATTCGTTGCGTGGTGCTCACGGGGGCGGGCCGCGCCTTCTGCACCGGTGCCAATCTGCAGGGCCGCAACAATCAGAAGCCGGGCAAGAGCAATGCGGGCTCGTCGCTCGAAATCGGCTTCCACCCGTTCCTGCGCCGGCTGCGCAACCTGCATTGCCCGATCGTGACCGCCGTCAACGGCCCCGCGGCCGGCGCCGGCATGAGCTTCGCGCTGATGGGCGACATGATCCTGTGCGCGCGCTCGTCGTATTTCCTGCAAGCGTTCCGCCGCATCGGCCTGGTGCCCGATTGCGGCTCGACCTGGCTGCTGCCGCGGATGATCGGCAAGGCGCGCTCGGTGGAGCTGTCGCTGATGGGCGAACGGCTGCCGGCCGAAAAGGCGCTGGAATGGGGGCTGGTCAACCGGGTCCATGACGACGCGGTGCTGATGGAAGAGGCCATGAAGCTCGCCCATGAGCTCGCCAACGGCCCGACCATCGCGCTGTCGCTGATCCGCAAACTGTACTGGGACAGCCCGGAAAACTCGTTCGAGGATCAGCTCAACCTCGAATTCCAGTCGCAGCGCACCGCCGGCGCGGCGGAAGATTTCAAGGAAGGCGTCACCGCGTTCCTGGAAAAGCGTCCCGCCAAATTCAAGGGCAGATGATGCAGGAAGCGCTCGGGCGCTGCGTCGCGTCGTGGTGTCCGGGTGCGACCGGCGTCACCAATGCGGCGCGCCTGTCCGGTGGCGCCAGCCAGGAGACCTGGTCGTTCGACATCGTCCATCCCGATGGCGTCATCGGCGCGATCCTGCGCCGTGCGCCGCCGGGCTATGGCGCGGCGCCCTCGCGGGCGGCCGGGCTCGATGCCGAGGCGATCCTGATGCAGCGGGCGTTCGACGCCGGCGTGCCGTCGCCGCGCGTGCTGCATGTGCTGCAGCCGCAGGACGAGCTCGGCACCGGCTTCGTCATGGCGCGGGTCGAGGGCGAAACCATCGCGCGCAAGATCCTGCGTGATGCCGGGTTTGCCGAGGCCCGTCCGATCCTGGCGCACCAGCTCGGCCAGGTCGCCGCCGGCATCCATGGGCTGGCGCTGGCGCAGCTGCCCAAGCTGCGTCACATGACGGCGGCAAGGGAAATTGGCGAGCTCGAGCGGGATTACCGCAGTCTGAGCTGGCCGCGGCCGGTGTTCGAACTGGCGCTGCGGTGGCTGCGCGACCACGATCCCGGGCCGTCGTCAGAGGTGACCTTGGTGCACGGCGATTTCCGCCACGGTAATTTCATCATCGGCCCCGACGGCGTGCGCGCGGTGCTGGATTGGGAGCTCGCGCATATCGGCGATCCGATGGAAGATCTGGGATGGATCTGCGTCAATTCGTGGCGCTACGGCGAGATCGACAAACCGGTCGGCGGTCTCGGCACGCGCGAGGAACTGTTCGCCGGCTACCAGGGGGCCGGCCGCCAAGCCGATCCGGCGCGCGTCAAATTCTGGGAAGTGATGGGCACGCTGCGCTGGGGCGTGATGTGCTGCGGCATGATGCAGCGCTTTCGCATCGGCCCCGAGCGCTCCATCGAGCGCGCCATGATCGGCCGCCGCTCGTCGGAAACCGAGATCGATCTGTTGCGGCTGCTGGCGCCGAGATAGCGAGGCTGAGATGCAGGACGAACCGACACCGGAAGAACTGACCAGGGGGGTCGCGGATTTCCTGCGCAACGACATCGCGCCGCTCATCAGCGGCCATAACGCGTTCAAGCTGCGCGTCGCCATCAACGCGCTCGACCTGGTGACGCGGCAGCTCAGGTTCGAAGAGGGTAGCGACGCCGCCGAAGCGGCGCGGCTGTCGCAGCTGCTGGGCCAGCAGGGCTCGCTCGGCGAACTCAACCGCGCACTCGCCGATCGCATTGCGAAGGGCGAGGTGGATCTTCGGACGCCGGGACTGGCAGAGCATCTGTGGCAGACCACGATGGACAAACTCGCGGTCGATCAGCCGAATTACGGGTCGTATAAAAGGGAGTTGGGAGCGAAGTAGGTTGGCTCCGCCCTATCAACGTCATTGCGAGGAGCGCTTGCGACGAAGCAATCCATCTTTCTTGCTGTTGATCGATGGATTGCTTCGCTGCGCTCGCAATGACGTTGAGGGAGCGGTGCGTCCCAGCTACTTCCCCAGCCATTTCGGCGGGCGCTTCTCGGAAAACGCCTTCGGGCCTTCGATGTAATCCTGCGACGCCGCCATCGCCTTCACGGCGGGATATTCGCGCTGCTCGGAGATCGCCTGCTCCAGCGAGACCGACAGCCCCTTCTGGATCGCCTGCTTGGAGGCGCGGATCGACATCGGCGAGTTCTTGCAGATGGTTTCGGCCCAGCGCTCGGCGGCCGCCAGCGCTTCGCCCGCCGGCACCACTTCATTGACGAAGCCGAGTTCCTTGCCTTCCGCTGCCGAAACATGGCGCGCGGTCAGGATCATGCCCATGGCGCGCTTCAAGCCGATCTGGCGCGGTAGCCGGTGTACGCCGCCGGCCAGCGCGGCGAGGCCGACGCGCGGCTCCGGCAGCGCGAAGGTGGCATTCTCGGAGGCGATGATGAGGTCGCAGGCCAGCGCGATCTCGAAGCCGCCGCCCATGGCGACGCCGTTGACGGCGGCGATGATCGGCTTGTCGCAGTCGAACCGCGAGGTGAGTCCGGCAAAGCCGCCAGTGTCCCAGCCGCGCTTGCCGCCCGCCGCCTGCCATTTCAGATCGTTGCCGGCGCAGAACGCCTTGTCGCCGGCGCCGGTGACGATCGCCACCCATTGTTCCGGATCGCTGGAGAAATCGTCGAACACCTTGTTCAGTTCGAAATGCGCATCGGTATGCAGTGCGTTGTACACTTCCGGCCGCGACAGCGTCACGATCGTGATCGGGCCCTTGCGTGTCACCCTGGAAAATTTCAGTTCCATGTTTTCTCCCCGTGATTTTTTCTGTGGTGCGGAATGCTGGACGGAATAATAGCGCGTGCCCGCCATCCGATACCATCCAATTACGCTGGGCGCCTGCGCGTGCCAAGCGCCGCCCGGTTGCTTGACTTGGACGCCGTCTTCTCAGCTTAATCGATCCGAAGCGGGGGCGCGTAGCGCCTTAACGCAAAACGACAAATAACGATATCTTTGGGAGAGACCGCCGTGGATTTCAATCTGCCAGCCGACCTGGTCGCCTATCTCGACGAACTCGACCAATTCATCGCGCGCCAGATCAAGCCGATCGAGGCGGCGGATGACAACATCCGCTTTTTCGATCATCGCCGCGAATGGGCGCGCACCGATTTCGACAATGGCGGCCTGCCGCGCCATGAATGGGAAGTGCTGCTGCGCAGGGTGAAAGACCTCGCCGACGCCGCCGGGCACCTGCGTTTCGCGATCCCGAAACAGTATGGCGGCAAGGCTGGCTCCAACCTCTGGATGGCCGTGATCCGTGAGCATTTCGCCGCCAAAGGGCTTGGGCTGCACAACGACCTGCAGAACGAACATTCGATCGTCGGCAATCTGCCGCTGGTCACCATGCTCGACCGCTACGGCCGCGACGACCAGAGGGCGATGATCGAGGGCTCGATCACGGGAAAATTCCGCATCACCTTCGGCCTCACCGAACCCGACCACGGCTCCGACGCCACCCACATGGAGACCCGCGCGGTCGAGGCGACCCGCGACGGCGTCAAGGGATGGGTGATCAACGGCGAGAAGATGTGGACCACCGGCATGCATGTCGCGACCCATTGCGCGCTGTTCGCGCGCACCAGCGGCAATGACGGCGACGCCCGCGGCATCACCTGCTTCCTGGTGCCGGCCAAGGCAAAGGGCGTGAAGGTCGAGGAATATATGTGGACCTTCAACATGCCGACCGACCACCCGCGCGTCAGCTTTACCGACGTGTTCGTGCCCGACGATGCACTGTTCGGCGAAGTCGGCCGCGGCCTGTCGCTGGCGCAGTGTTTTGTTCATGAGAACCGGATCCGGCAGGCCGCGAGTTCACTCGGGGCCGCCGTGTACTGCATCAATGAAAGCGTGAAATACGCGCGTGAGCGAAAGCCGTTCGGCAAGGCGCTGGCCGAGAACCAGGCGATCCAGTGGCCGCTGGTCGAGCTCGCCACGCAGGCCGAGATGCTGCGGCTGTTGATCCGAAAAACCGCGTGGGAAATGGACCAGCTGACCCAGGCGCAGGTCGAGCACACGCTGTCCGACCGGGTTTCGATGTGTAATTTCTGGGCCAACCGGCTGTGCTGCGAGGCCGCCGACCGGGCCATGCAGGTACATGGCGGCATGGGCTATTCGCGCCACAAGCCGTTCGAGCACATCTACCGCCACCACCGCCGCTACCGCATCACCGAAGGCAGCGAGGAAATCCAGAAGCGGAAGGTGGCGGGATTCCTGTTCGGGTATATGGGCGCGGGTAAGCATTGAGGGGCGATAGCGCACAGCTCCCTCACCACGTCGTCCCTGCGAACGCAGGAACCCATAATCCCGGTCGTCAATTGCAGGAGCGAGACGCTTCAACAAGGCCGCTTACACTTCCCGCAACCGAGACTGCACGGCGTCTGGGTCCCTGCGTTCGCAGGGACGACGCTGATAGAGGATACGGGTCGCCACCAACACTCGTCATTGCGAGGAGCCCTTGCGACGAAGCAATCCATGTCACAGCGCAAAGAAAGAATGGATTGCTTCGCGGAGCCTGTCATCGGGCGCGCATTCGCGCGACCCGTTGGCTCGCAATGACGTTGAGAGAGCTGCGCTCGTCGTAATGACGATGCTTTTAATTCACCTGCCGGTCCTTCCCCGCCCAGTACGGGTCCCGCAGATGCCGGCGCAAAATCTTTCCCGATGCATTCCGTGGCAAGGCCTCGATGAAATCGACGGTCTTCGGCGTCTTGAACCCCGCGATGCGCTCGCGGGTAAAGTTGATGATGTCGGATGACGTCGCCTTCTTGCCGGGCTTCATCACCACGATCGCCTTGACGGCTTCGCCCCATTTGTCGTCGGGCACGCCGACCACGGCGACTTCGGCGACGTCGGGATGGTCGCAGATCGCGCTTTCGACTTCGGCGGGGTAGATGTTCTCGCCGCCGGAGATGATCATGTCCTTGATGCGGTCGTGGATGTAGAGATAGCCATCCTCGTCCATGTAGCCGGCATCGCCGGTGCGCAGCCAGCCCTCGCTGTCGAGGGTTTTGGCGGTGGCTTCCGGCAGGTTCCAGTAGCCCGCCATGTTGGAGCCGGAGCGCGTCGCGATCTCGCCGACCTCTCCTGGCGGCAACCGCTTGCCGTTGGCGTCGAGGATCGCGAGTTCAATGCCGGGCAGGGCCTTGCCGGCCGAGCGCATGCGGTCCAGCCCCTCGACGTGGTCTTCCGGCGGCAGCGCCACGATGGTGCCGGTGGTCTCGGTCATGCCGTACATCTGCACGAAGCCGCACTTGAACACCTCGATGCACTCCTTCAACAGCGCCGCAGGAATCGGCGAGGCGCCGTAGAGCATGTATTTCAGCCTGGAAAAATCCACATGGCGGGCGCGCGGCTGCCGCACCACGAACTGCATCGCGGCCGGCACCATGAACAGCTTTGTAATCCCGGACTGCTCGAAGAAATCCAGAACTTTGGTCGGATCGAACTCGCGCGCGATCACGCCCCTGGCGCCGTGATAGAGCCCCATCACGCCCCAGCCGGAGCCGCCGATATGGAAGATCGGCATCGCCACCAGCGAGACGTCATCTGTCGACCACTTGTTCCAGTCGGGCTTCTGATCGCGGCCGGTCTCCACCAGGTTGAGAAAATTGGCATGCGACAGCATCGCGCCCTTCGGCTTGCCCGTGGTGCCCGAGGTATAGAGCTGGATCGCGATGTCCTTGCGGTCGATCGGGACCTTCGGGTCGTCGCCGCTCTGGGCGTCGCGCCAGGCGATAAAATCCTGCCATTCCGGCGCGCCGCCTTCGGTGGTGATGACGTGGCGAACGCTCGGCAGCTGCGGCAGGATGCTGCGGACCTGGGTGATGAATTCCGGGCCGACGAACAGCACCGGCGCCTTGCAGTCGTCGACGATGAAGGCGACCTCCGGTCCGGCCAGCCGCCAATTGACCGGCGCCATCACCACGTTGGCCTTCATCGCGCCCATCAGCAGCTCGAAATAGATGTCGCTGTTCTTGCCGAGATAGGCGATGCGCTCGCGAGGGCGGACGCCAAGCGCGATCAGGGCGTTGGCGACGCGGTTGGTCTTGATGTCGAACTCGGCGAACGAGGTCTGGCGTCCCTCGAATTCATAGGCGATGGCGTCGCCGCGCGCTTTGGCGCGCGCGCGCACCATGTCGGCCAGGTTGGCCGGTTCCTCTGAGGCGGACATGTTTCTCCCGTGTGGTTTGTTTTTTGATTGCCGCGATAGTGGCGTCGTTGCGCGGCAAAGACAATACAGGGGAGCGTTGTTCCTCAATATCCCAACACGTCGTCCCTGCGAACGCAGGGACCCATACGCCGTGTCGTCTCGGCGAAGCGCGGTAGCAATCATCCCGCGCAATAACGAACGCCTGGAGTTATGGGGCCCTGCGTTCGCAGGGACGACAGTTCACCCTCTCTGGGCGCGGTCCTTTTCGTTCTGCGCCTTGATCGAATCGCGGGCCCGGGTCCAGTCGGCGTCGGTCCAGTCACGCATCTCGTAGAAGTTGCCGCCGGTGGCCAGCGCCTGGGCGCCGTCCATGGCGATGGTCTCGCCGTTGATCCAGTCGCAGCCGCCGGAAATCAGGAACACCGCGAGGTTCTGCAGCTCTTCCATCTTGCCGACCCGGCCCATCGGATTCCTGGCAATGGTGCGCGCGCCGGGCTCGTCGCCGGGGTTGAGGCGCTTGCTCATGCCTTCGGTCGGGATTTCGCCGGGCGCGATGGTGTTGAGCCGGATGCCGTAGCGGCCCCATTCCATCGCCAGCGACATGGTCATGGCGTGGATCGCGGACTTGCTCATCGCCGACGGCACCACATACGGGCTGCCGTTGCGGACCCAGGTCACGGTGATCGACACCACATTGCCGGGCTGTTTGGCGGCGATCCAGCGCCGGCCCACCGCGTGGGTGACATAGAAGGTGCCGTGCATGACGATGTTGGCGATCGCATCGAAGCCGCGCGGCGTCAGATCCTGGGTGCGCGAGACGAAATTGCCCGCGGCGTTGTTGATGAGATCGGTGAGCGGGCTTTGCGTGAAGATGGTTTCGATCATCTCGTCGACCGCGAGCGGGTTGCGGATATCGACACCGTGGGTTGTCACCCGGCCGCCATAAAGGTCCATCAGCTCGGTCGCGGTTTCGTCGCAGACGCCCTTGCGGCGCCCGCAGATATGAACCTCGGCGCCGAGTTCGAGGAAGCGCGCTGCCATGGCTTTGCCGAGCCCGCTTCCGCCGCCGGTTATGAGGATGTTTCGTCCGGTAAGGAGTTTTTCAGTGAACATAGCTGGTTCCACCCAAAGGGATTGCCTGTTAATTGGTTGATTGACTAAATCCGCACTACGTCTTTCTGTAAAGCGGCAACAATCAAGAACGAGTCTAAGGGAGAATTTGGATGGAGAAGCGCGTCGAGGTCACGATTTCGGACGGCGTCGCCGACGTCCGTCTGGTCCGGGCGGACAAGATGAACGCGCTCGATGCCGCGATGTTCGAGGCGCTGGTCGCCACTTCCGCCGCGCTCGCCCAGGAAAAAAGCCTCCGCGCGGTGGTTTTATCCGGGGAGGGGCGGGCGTTTTGCGCCGGTCTCGACATGGGACGATTTGCCGCCATGAAGGAAAAGGGCGGCAACGGGGTCGCTGGCGGCGAAAAGCGCGACCTCTCCGTGCGCACCCATGGCCTCGCCAATTTTCCACAGCAGGCGGTGTGGGGCTGGCGGCAGCTGCCGGTTCCGGTGATCGCCGCGATCCAGGGCGTGGCGTTCGGCGGCGGCTTTCAGCTCGCGCTCGGCGCCGACATGCGGTTCCTCAGCCCCGATGCCCGGATGTCGATCATGGAGATCAAATGGGGGCTGGTGCCCGACATGGCGGGGACGCCGATCCTGGCCAGCCTGGTGCGCGACGATATCCTGCGCGAACTGACGTTTACGGGACGGATTTTCTCGGCACAGGAGGCCCTGAGCTACGGCCTCGCCACCCGGATCTGCGACGACCCGCGCGCGGCGGCCTTCGAACTGGCGCGCGAGATCGCCGGCAAGAGCCCCGACGCCATCCGCGCCTGCAAGCGCATGCTCAACAACCTCACCGTCGATCCCGGTCCGGCGCTACTCGCCGAATCCGTCGAGCAGATGAAGCTGATGGGCAGCCCCAACCAGCTCGAGGCTGTCAGCGCCAACATCGAGAAGCGCGCGCCGCGCTTTGCGGATGCGTGACTCACACTCCGTCATGGCCGGGCTTGTCCCGGCCATCCACGTCTTCACTTCGCCGCAACAAGAGTAAGGCGTGGATCACCGGGACAAGCCCGGTGATGACGAGCACCACTGTGTTCTCCAGCAACGAAAAAAAGAAAATGACCGAAGCATCCCCACTTTTCCTCGGCATCATCAGCGGCGGCCGACGCCGCAGCCATGCCGAAATCGCCGATCGCGCCGACCGCATCGCCGGCGGATTGCGCAAGCTCGGCGTCGGGCAGGGCGACAGCGTCTGCATACTGATGCGCAACGATATCGCCTTCATCGAGGCGGCCTATGCCGCGATGCGGCTCGGCGCCTACGCCGTGCCGGTCAACTGGCATTTCAAGCCGGAGGAAATCGATTACATCCTGAGGGATTCGGGAACGCCGGTCCTGATCGGCCATGCCGACATGCTGCATCAGCTTCGCGATGCCATTCCGGCTGGCGTCACCGTGCTCAGCGTGCCGACGCCGCCGGAGATTCTTGGGAATTACAAGATCGATCCTGATCATCTCGCCACGCCCGATTTCGCCACCGATTTCGAACCCTGGTTGCAGGCGCAGGCGCCCTATGACGGCCCGGCGCTGCCGCAACCGCAGAACATGATCTACACCTCGGGCACCACGGGGCATCCCAAGGGTGTCAGGCGCAATGCCCCGACGCCGGCGCAGAGCGCCAATGCGGAAGCCATGCGGGCGATGATCTACGGCCTGAAGCCGGGCGCGCGGGCGCTGCTGCCTGGTCCGCTTTACCATTCCGCGCCGAACTCGTTCGGGCTGCGCGCCGGGCGTCTCGGCGGCGCGCTGGTGCTGATGCCGCGGTTCGACCCCGAGGAATTCCTGGCGCTGGTGCAGGATCAGAAAGTCGACACCATCTTCATGGTGCCGACTATGTTCATCCGGCTGATGAAGCTGCCGGAAGCAGTGCGCGCCAAGTATGACATGTCCTCGTTGCGACACATCATCCACGCCGCGGCGCCTTGTCCGGCCGACGTCAAGCGCGCGATGATCGAGTGGTGGGGGCCGGTGATTTACGAGTTCTACGGCTCCACCGAGTCGGGCGCGGTCACTTTTGCGAACTCCGAGGATGCGCTGAAGAAGCCAGGCACGGTGGGGAAGATCGCGCCGGGCGCGGAGCTGCGCTTTGTCGGCGACGATGGAAAGATTTTGCCGCAAGGCGAGATCGGCGAGATCTATTCGCGGATCGCGGGAAATCCGGATTTCACCTATCACAACAAGCCGGAAAAGCGCACCGAGATCGATCTCGACGGCTTTATCACCTCGGGGGACGTCGGCTACATCGACCAGGACGGCTACGTCTTCATCTGCGACCGCAAGCGCGACATGGTGATCTCGGGCGGCGTCAACATCTATCCCGCCGAGATCGAGGCCGCCCTGCATGCGGTGCCCGGGGTGCACGACTGCGCGGTGTTCGGCATTCCCGACCCGGAATTCGGCGAGGCGCTGATGGCGGTGGTGGAACCGCAGCCGGGCGTCACGCTGGATGTCGGCTCGATCCGCGCGCAGCTCAGGGCGACGCTGGCCGATTACAAGGTGCCAAAACACGTCGAAATCCAGCAGACCCTGCCACGCGAGGATTCCGGCAAGATCTTTAAGCGCCGCCTGCGTGATCCCTATTGGGAGCGGGCGGGGCGACGTATCTAATGCGCCGAAGCCGACTTGTTGCGTTCAGCCTGTGGTGGAGAGTTTTTCATCCTTAAATTGTTGCCCGTTTTGGTTGTGAATACCGAGGATATCGAGGATAAGTAGTCGACGGAGACGTCAAAAGCCTCAACCAAAAGTAGCGTTCTCCCGCCGCCGGGGCGCGGCTGGGGAGCGGCTTTAATTCTGTATTGCGGGTAGTGTCTCGATCGGCGCGCCGAAGTAGTATGGAAGGGCGTACGGCTCCCTATTTCATAGGGGCTCGAAAATGTTTTCTCAATTCGTCGGACGGAGGGGGGCCAAGTCGAGCGGTTGGCGGCTGATGGCTATATTGGTCTCGGCTTTTTTCGTCGGTGTTCTGATGGCTACGTCAGCTCAAGCCGATCCGCCAAGCGCCAAGCCGCCGGCCAATCCCGCAATTGTTGATTGGGGAGGACTTGGCTGGGGAATCGGAGTTGCTACTAATTTTGACATAGGTGGCAGACGGGTCGGCACAGCGGACATCGTGAACGACCTTGTCCGCGTAAAGGATGCGTCCAGCAACGTTGGAGTCAGCTTCGTTCTGGAGGCCCATTATTTCCTGCGAGACTATCAGTTCAAGTTTGGGAATTCGAACTGCCAAGCGGGAACCTTCAACTATTACAATTGTACCGAGGTGGCTCACGGCCCCTTTGTTGCACTCGAAGTTGGTGGCGGTAGTTCTGCGAAACCCGGCGCGGACGGCATCATTTCGGCATTGGCAATGGGATGGATGGTTGGTCTGCGGCATCCGGGGAGCAGCGGCGACAACAATTATTCCAGCTGGAATTTTGGTCTTGGCCTTCGGGTAACTCCCAATAGCCAGGTTCTCGGCGATGGAGTTATTGCGAACCAGCCGCTGCCGGCAGGAGAGACGGTTATCCGCTACAAAACCGAGCCTCGTTACGGAGTGATGCTCATGTCATCGTTTAGCTTTTGACCACGATGAGTTACCGCCCTAATGCCGGCAATTTGACTTTCCGGTAAGCCCAACCCATCGAAGCCGAATTCTTCGACTTCGATGGGTGAGCTATTTACTCGACAGAGGATCACCGCACGCCGCCATCTTTATCTTGCACTGCGGCAAAAAACTTGCACACTCCAGAACTGCCGGGCAATTTCTGGAGTAACCGACCATGTCA
>NZ_JAURXB010000263.1 GCF_030654605.1 Bradyrhizobium sp. | reverse complement strand
GGTTTCCGGGCGTCACCATCCACCAGAGCTGGTCGAGCTCCAGCCGCCGCAGCGCGATCTCGGCGACAAGCACGTGACCGGCATGCGGCGGGTTGAACGAGCCGCCGAACAGGCCGACCGACATGCCCTTCTCGACATGCGGCATGCGGAGATAGGGAGCCGGAACGCCCTCCTCCGGTGTCACTTCCGCACCTGTCCTGCACCACGGACGCGATATTTGAACGAGGTGAGCTGCTCGACGCCGACGGGGCCGCGCGCGTGCATCTTGCCGGTGGCGATGCCGATTTCCGCGCCCATGCCGAACTCGCCGCCATCGGCGAACTGGGTCGAGGCGTTATGCAGCACGATAGCGGAATCGACCTCGTTGAGAAATTTCTGGGCGATATCCGCGTTCTCCGTCACGATCGCGTCGGTGTGGTGCGAACCGTGGTCGTGAATATGCGCGATCGCCTCGCCAACGCCGTCGACGACCTTCGCGGACATGATTGCGTCCTCGTATTCGGTGTCCCAGTCCTCCTCGGAAGCCGGCTTCACCCTGGGATCGACGCGCTGCACCGCGTCGTCGCCGCGCACTTCGCAGCCGGCGTCGATCAGCATCGTCACCAGCGGCTTCAGCATCGTGGGCGCGCCGGCACGATCGACCAGCAGGGTTTCGGCCGCGCCGCAGACGCCGGGGCGCCGCATCTTGGCGTTCAGCACGATCGACTTGGCCATCTCGGGATCAGCGGCGGCATCGACATAGACGTGGTTGACGCCTTCCAGATGCGCGAACACCGGCACCCGGGCCTCAGCCTCGACGCGGGCGACCAGGCTCTTGCCGCCGCGCGGCACGATCACATCGACGCCGCCGCTCAATCCGGTCAGCAGCAGGCCGACCGCGGCGCGGTCCCGCGTCGGCACCAGCGTGATCGCGGCTTCCGGCAGGCCGGCCTCGCGAAGACCCTGCACCAGGCAATCGTGGATCGCCCGGCAGGAGCGGAAACTGTCGGAGCCGCCGCGCAGGATCACCGCATTGCCGGATTTCAGGCACAGCACGCCGGCATCGGCGGCGACGTTGGGGCGGCTTTCGAAAATCACCGCGACGACGCCGAGCGGCACCCGCACGCGTTCGATGGTCATGCCGTTCGGACGCTGCCAGCTCTCGGTGACGAGGCCTACGGGATCGGCGATCCCGCGCACGGTCGCGACGCCGTCAGCCATCGCCTCGATCCGCGCCGGGGTCAGTGTCAGGCGATCGATGAAGGCTGAGGTCGCGCCGCCATGGCGGACTTCCGCGACGTCTTCGGCATTGGCGGCGAGGATATCAGCGGCATTGGCGCGGATGGCGCGCTCGATCGCCTCCAGCGCCCGGTTTTTCTGCTCCGGCGAGGCAAGCGCGAGCACCCGGGCGGCGGCGCGCGCGCGGGAGGCAAGCCCGGTCATCAAGGCAGGCAAATCGACGTTGCCGTCGATCGCCTTCAGCGGCGCGCTCATGGCGGTTCCCTGGTCAATTAAGGCCATGTCCTAGCACGGAAATCCCGGTTTTGCGAAGGGCGGAGAGGGCATGGCTGGCGGCAGGAGCCGACTGATGGACAGCTCGGCCATTGGCCGACTGAGAGAAACAACGTTGCTGGGCCAGCGGCCAGCCAACGCAGCACTTGCTGGGTATAGCATTAAATATTACTTTGTGAGGATCACGGAGACGGGACCATGGCGACGAGTTACAGCATCGGCAAGCATTTCGAAGGTTTCATCGAAAGCCTGATCGAGAGCGGCCGCTACAGCACGGCAAGCGAGGTCATGCGTGATGGGCTGCGCCTGATCGAGGAGCGCGAAGAAAGCCGCAAGGCCAAGCTCGAAGCGCTGCGTGTCGAAATTCAAAAGGGCTTTGACAGCGGGCCGATGGAAGAGGTCGGCGATATGTTCGCGAGAATAAAGGCGGAGGGACGAAAGCGGCTGGCTGCCAAGAATGGCAAATAGAGCGCGCAAGAGCCCACAAGCTGAGATCGACATCGCGTCGATCTGGGAATTCATTGCCGAAGACAATTTGAGGGCTGCGGATGCACTGATCGATCGCATCGAACAGGCGCTGGACATGTTAGCGCAGAATCCGTTCGCCGGCCGAGCACGAAGCGAGCTGGCATCGAAGCTCCGTAGCTTTCCCGTCGGAAATTACATTGTCTTCTATGTTCCGGAGTCCCACGGTATCGGAGTCGTGCGTGTTATGAATGGCCGACGGGACATCGATGCCGACGACCTGCGGTAACCTCACCCCCGCGACGTACCCATCACCAGATCATCCCGGTGGATCATTTCCGCCCGGCCGCTGATGCCGAGGATGATCATCACATCCGGCGACGAGCGGCCCTTTATCTTCTCGGCATCGTCGGCGTCGTAGGCGACGAGGCCGCGGCCGATCTCGTGGGTGTCGGGGCCACGCACCACCACGGCGTCGCCACGGGCGAATTGCCCATCGATCCGGATCACGCCGGCCGGCAGCAGGCTCTTGCCGGCGCGCAGCGCGCTCACGGCACCGGCGTCGATGGTCAGCGTGCCCTTCGGCTCCAGCGAGCCCGCGATCCAGCGCTTTCGCGCGGTGACGGGGTTGGCAGGGGTCAGGAACCAGGTACAGGGCCCGCCATCGGCAATGGCCTGCAACGGGTGCTCGATCTTGCCGGAGGCGATCAGCATGTGGGTGCCGGCAGTGGTGGCGATCTTGGCCGCCTCGATCTTGGTCTGCATGCCGCCGCGCGACAGTTCGGATTCCGCAGCACCCGCCATCGCCTCGATTTCCGAGGTGACGCTCTCGACAATCGGAATCAGCTTGGCGTTGGGATTGGCGCCGGGCGGCGCATCATAGAGGCCGTCGATATCCGACAGCAGGATCAGCAAGTCGGCGCTCGCCATGGTGGCGACGCGAGCGGCGAGGCGGTCATTGTCGCCGTAGCGGATTTCATTGGTGGCAACGGTATCGTTCTCGTTGATGACAGGCACCGCGCGCCATTCCAGCAGCTTGGCGATGGTCGAGCGCGCGTTGAGGTAACGGCGGCGTTCCTCGGTGTCCTGCAGCGTCACCAGGATCTGCCCGGCGCCGATGCCGTGATGTCCCAGCACCTCCGACCAGATCCGCGCCAGCGCGATCTGTCCGACCGCCGCGGCGCCCTGGCTTTCCTCGAGCTTCAAAGCGCCGCGCGGCAGCTTCAAGCGGCTGCGGCCCAACGCGATCGAGCCCGAGGAGACGATCAGCAGTTCGCGGCCCTCGCCGTGCAGTTTTGCGATGTCGGCGGCCAGCGCTGCGAGCCACGCCGATCTGACTTCGCCCGCGTCGGAGTCGATCAGCAGCGAGGAGCCGACCTTGACGACGATGCGGCGGAAATTTTTCAGGCTGGGGCGGGTCATGGATGCAGTCGAGTGAAGCGGTTGTTGCGAGTTTCGCAGCGGGCCGGAACCGGCGCAAGTCAGGGCTGATGTCAGGGCTGATATCAGCCCTGCGGCGCCGGCGACCACGGCTCGGCCGGGGTGCCCTTGGCCTTGAGTGACACCGGGGCTTCGCCGATCACCTCGACCAGCGCCCGCAGCGCGTCCTTGACGCCTTCGCCCGTGACGCCCGAGATCAGCAGCGGGGTCTTCTTCGCCGCGCGCTTCAGCCGGTCCTTCTGCTTCTTCAATTCGTCCGGCGTCACCGCGTCGATCTTGTTCAGCGCCACGATCTCGATCTTGTCGGCGAGATCGCCTTCATAGGCGTCGAGCTCGGTCCGCACCGTCTTGTAGGCCTTGCCGGCATGCTCGCAGGTCGCATCCACCAGGTGCAGCAGCACTCGGCAGCGCTCGACATGGCCGAGAAAGCGATCGCCGAGGCCGGCGCCTTCATGCGCGCCCTCGATCAGGCCCGGAATATCCGCCAGCACGAATTCGCGGCCGTCGACATCGACCACGCCGAGCTGCGGATGCAGCGTCGTGAACGGATAGTCGGCGATCTTCGGCTTGGCGGCGCTGACCACGGAGAGGAAGGTCGACTTGCCGGCATTGGGCAGGCCGACCAGGCCGGCGTCGGCGATCAGTTTCAGCCGCATCCAGATCCAGCGCTCTTCGCCTTCCTGGCCCGGATTGGCGTTGCGCGGGGCGCGGTTGGTGGACGATTTGAAATGCGCGTTGCCGAAGCCGCCATTGCCGCCTTCGGCCAGCACGAATTTTTCGCCGAGCGCGGTGAAGTCGTGGATCAGGGTCTCGCGATCCTCGTCGAAGATCTGGGTGCCCACGGGCACCTTGAGCACGATCGGCTTGCCGTTGGCGCCATGGCGGTCCTTGCCCATGCCATTGGTGCCCTTCTGCGCCTTGAAATGCTGCTGATAGCGGTAGTCGATCAGCGTGTTCAGCCCGTCCACCACTTCGATGATGACATCGCCGCCGCGGCCGCCATTGCCGCCGGAGGGGCCGCCGAACTCGATATACTTTTCGCGGCGGAACGCCACGCAGCCGTTTCCACCGTCGCCGGAGCGGATATAGACCTTTGCTTCGTCAAGGAATTTCATGGGCTACAGGTAGTGCAGGGGCGCCCATGGGGCAACCTTTAGATGCCGGAATATGAGCCAAAAGCTCGCATTTTCAGGCCTTTTTGAGGCTTTTGACAATGTTCCCCGCGATAGGGTGAACGGGCGCGAATTGGCCTGATCCGAAAGGCCTCACCCCGGCCAGCACTGCCCGCCGCCATCGACCCGCAGCACCTGGCCGGAGACGAACGCACCGAGCGGGCCGGCAAACACCTCGACCACCCGCGCCACCTCGTCGATGGTGGCGATTCGGTCCAGCGTGCCGGTTTCGACCATGCGCGCCTGATCCACGGCGCGCGTGCCCATGAAGCGGCCGGTGCGGGTGTCGCCGGGCGCGATGCAGTTCACGGTGATGTCGTAGGGCCGCAACTGATCGGCGAGGCAGCGCGTGTAGTGCGTCACCCCGGCCTTGGCGACGGCATAGATCGAGCCCTGGGTACGGCCCTTGAAGGCGGCGACCGAGCCGATGGTGACGATGCGACCGGTACGGCGTTCCATCATGCCGCGCGCCACCGCCTGACAGGTCAGGATGGTCGAGAGCAGGTTGCGGTCCAGCACCGCGCGCACGTCCTGCTCGCGAATGCCGACGGCATCGTTGGGATCGGGCTTGCCGCCGGCCGCGGCGATATCGCCGCCGGCATTGTGGACCAGGATATCGATCGCCCCAAGTGAGCGGGAGGTCGTCTCGATAATGTGCTCGATGTCGTCGCCTTTGGTCAAATCGCCGAGCACGCGGACCGTGCGCACGCCGTGATCGGCCGCCACCGCTTCTGCGACGGCGGTAAGCGTGGTGCCTTCGCCATATTCGGCCGGTCCGTCCTCGCGCATGCCGTGAATCGCTACATCGGCCCCCAGGTTGGCGAGCCGCTCGGCAAAGGCGCGGCCGAGCCCGCGTCCGGCGCCGGTCACCAGCGCCACCTTGCCCGTTAGCGGTCGTGCGGCATCGTGTGAAGCCATGTCGTTCTCCTTCAAATGGAATGCGGAAGCGTCAGTCTGCCGCCAGATCGAGGCCGATGGCGAGAGCCTGAACCAGGCACATCGGCGCCACCAGGGTGCGCAGCGCCGGCTCCGGCATGTCCTGGATTTCGAACACCACCCTGGCGCCCTCGACGATCGGGCTCAGCAGGCTGTCGGTGATCGAGATCGCGGGAACGCCGCGCGCCACAAGTTCGGGAAACAGCCGCGCCGTATCCGGGTAATAGTTTCGGAAGCTGATGGCGACCAGCGCATCCTCCGGACCGGCCGGATGGGATTGCTCGTGGATGCTGCCGCCGATCCCGTCCAGCAGCATCACGCGCCGCCCAAGCTTTCGCAGCACATAGGCCAGATGCGTGGCGACCGGAAACGAGCCGCCGAGGCCGAGCAGGTAGATGTCGCGTGCCTTCGCCAGGATGGCGGTGGCGGCGTCCAGTTCGCGCGCATGCGCCGACTGGCTCAACGTCACCAACGCCGACTGCGCCTCCGCGACGAAGCGCCCGAGTACGGCCGCGGGCTTGCGGCCCAGGATCGATTTCTCCTCGTGCTTCATCCG
Source organism: Bradyrhizobium sp. (assembly GCF_030654605.1). GTDB lineage: Bacteria > Pseudomonadota > Alphaproteobacteria > Rhizobiales > Xanthobacteraceae > Bradyrhizobium. Next base: position 9,734 of record NZ_JAURXB010000263.1, on the reverse strand, counting down.
CGCGAGCCGCGCCTTGTAGCTCGGCGCCACGCCGGCCACGAGCCGCGAACGGAACACCTGCTGCATCTCGGTAAAACCGCCGAAGCCCAGCGCGTGCGCGAAGCGGACGATCGCCGAGGGCGGAACGCCGGAGCGCGCCGCGACCTCCGCCACGGTTCCGAGCGCCACCTCGGTCGGATGATCGAGCACGAATTCGGCGATCTGCTGCAATCGGCCCGACAGCGCCCGGTGCCGCTGGGCGATCGCGCCGCGCAGCTCGTCATAACTCATGAATTTGTCGGCAGGCTTGTTCATCGGCGCACTCTACCCGATCGCGGCGTTTCGCCACTTGGTTCAAACATTCCACTTTACAGGCAACAATAGAACGTTCATTCTAATAGCCGCAACTAGAAAACTAGGCAGACGTTCAAACAGCCCCTGGGAGGGAACGATGAAGAAGCGTGGGATCTCGCGGCGAAGCGTTCTGAAGGGCAGCCTGATGGCCAGCGTCATCGGTGGCACCGGCAGTTTCTTCGGCCCCTGGAAGGAAAACCGGGTCTGGGCGCAGGGCGCCGCCAAGCCGATCAAGCTCGGGCTGACCTGCGATGCCAGCGGCCAGTACGGCAACAGCGGTCAGGATGACATGCGCGGCATCCTGATGGCGATCGACGAGTTCAACGCCAAAGGCGGCGTAATGGGCCGCAAGGTCATCTGGATCACCGCCGACACCGAAACCACGCCGGCTACCGGCAGCCGGGTCGCCGAGCGTTTCATCACACGGGAAGACTGCACCATCCTGCTCGGCGCGATCCACTCCGGCGTAGCCAACGCGATCACGCAAGTCGCCAGCAAATACGGCGTGATCTACATGAACACCAATTCGTCCGCCCCGAGCGAGGCCGGCGAAAACTGTTCGCGGGTCAAATTCGTCTGGGACGGCAACGGCACCAACTTCTCCAAGGCGTCGGTCAAGAACGCGGTCGATTCGATCGGCAAGAACTGGATGCTGCTGACCAACGACTATGTCTGGGGCCACACCACCTCGGCTTCGACCAAGGGACTGGTCGAGAGCTCCGGCGGCAAGATCGTCGACAATCTGCTGGTGCCGCAGAACACCCGCGACTTCACGGCGTACCTGTTGAAGATTCAACAGGCAAAGCCGGACGTGGTGGCGACCGCGATCGGCGGCGACGACATCAAGGCGCTGCGCGAGCAGGTCGCGCAGCTCAAGCTCGACGGCAAGCCGGCCTGGATCAACAACCAGCAGGACTGGCCCGACGTGTGGGGTTCCCCCGACAGCCTGTTCGGCGTGTTCGGCACCACCTGGTATCACAAGCTGCCGCTGCCCGGCGTCGCGGAATTCGTGAAAAAATGGCAGGCGACCAACAAGGAAGGCGGCATCCCCGTTCCGGGCAACGTCTCCTACAACGGTTACATGGCGACCCGCGAATTGCTGAAGGCGATCGAGCGTGCCGGTTCGACCAACAACGTCAAGATCATCAAGGAACTGGAAAACCTGAAGGTCTCCGCCACCGACCGCATGCAGCACTTCGATGCCTACATGGACCCGGTCACCCACCAGATGCAGCAGACCATCTATCTGGCGCGCCGCAATACCAAGCCGGTCGACAAGACCGACCTGTTCGAACTCATCAGCTGGACCGAGCCCAAGGCTGCCGCGGATGCGGCTGCCGCCGCCAAGTGCAAGCTCGTTCCCTACGAGCAGGTGCCGACCGTCGACTCCTGATCCCCGGCCGGTCGATCCGCGCTGTACACCTGGTCCGCGGTTACCCGGGCTCTCACTCAGAGTCCGGGCAGCCGCCTTGCGAATAACAAAAACGAGACAGAGCTTGTTCGACCTTCTTCCGCATCTCCTCAATGGCCTGACGCTTGGACTGCTGTTCGCGCTGATTGCGCTCGGCTTCATGCTGATCGTCGGATTGATGGAGCAGATCAACCTGGCGCACGGCTCGTTGTTCGCACTTGGCGCCTATTTCGCGATGCAGCTGATGGGATCGCGCCCGCCGTTTCCGGCCGAGCTGGCAAAGGCCTGGCTCGCGCTGCCGCTCGGCTGGCGCTATGCGGCAACGCTGGTGATCGCGCCGGTCGCGGTCGGCATCGTCGGCACCGCCATCGAATTCTGTATGCGCCGCACCTATGGCAAGGATCCGCTCTATGGCCTGCTGCTCACCTTCGGCGCCGCGATGGTGATCGAGGAAACCATTCGGCTGGTGTGGGGCACCCGCGACTACGTCTTGCAGGTGCCGCAGGCGGTCTCCGGCGGCTTCCTGTTCGGCGATCTGATCTGGTCGACCTATCGCTTCTACGCCGCGGGCATCTCGGTCGCGATCATCGGCATGGTCTGGCTGGTGATCGAAAAGACCTCGTTCGGCGCCACCGTCAAGGCCGGCGCCCATGACAGCGAGATCGTGCGCGCACTCGGCATCAATCTCACGCGATTGCGGCTGCTGGTATTCGTGCTCGGAACCATGCTGGCCGCCATCGCCGGCATCATCGTGGCGCCGATCTGGGGCATTCGTCCGCATATGGGCGTCGATGCCGTGATCCCTGCGTTTCTCGTCATCGTGCTCGGTGGCGTCGGCAGCTTCTGGGGCGCGATCGTGGCCGGCCTGCTGGTGGGGCTCTGCGTCGGCCTGTCCGGAGCCTATGCGTCGGAATGGTCGCTGCTGTCGATGTACATCCTGCTGGTCGCGGTCGTCACCGTCCGCGCCCGCGGCCTGTGGGGCAAGAAGAGCGTGCTCGAAGCATGACGACATCCCCGCAACCTTCGTCCGACGCCACGCGTCTGGTTACGCCGGCCATGCTGGTGCTGTGGCTGGTGCTGGCCACGGTGCCGCTGTGGATCGCCCGCGTCGGGCTCTATCCCTATCTCGGAATCGAGATCCTGATCTGGTCGCTGTACGCGCTGGCATTCAATCTGGTGCTGGGAACCGCCGGGCTGCCGTCGTTCGGCCACGGCGCCTATTTTGGCATCGGCGCCTATGCATTCGGCCTCTGCCAGTTCAACGTCGTCGCCAATCTCTGGGTCTGTCTGGTGGCGGCATTTGCGGTCGCGGGGCTCGCCGGCGCGCTGGTGGCGCTGTTCATCTCGCACCGGCGCGGCATCTATTACGCCTTCATGACCATCGCCTTCGGGCAGATTTTCTGGACGCTGGCGATCAAGTCGCACGGTATTACCGGCGGCGAGGACGGTCTTCTGAAGATCGCCCGGCTGCCGGCGGATTTCGGCGTAGCCAGGTTCGACCTGTCGGACAATGTCGCGTTCTACTATTTCGTTCTGGTGCTGTTTGCGCTGGCCGTGGTGGCGATGTGGCGGCTGACGCATTCGCCCTATGGCCGGATCGTCGCCGCGATCAAGCAGAGCGAAACCCGCGCCGCGCATCTCGGCTACAACGTCTGGCTCTACAAGGCCTCGATCTTCACGCTTTCGGCGGCGATCTCTGGCCTGGCCGGCGGCCTGTTCGCGATGGCGCAACTCGCGGCTTTCCCCGACGTGATGAGCCTGCATCAATCCGGCTACGTCGTGATGATGACCCTGGTCGGCGGCGGTCTCGTCAGCTTCTGGGGACCGGTGGTCGGCGTCTTCGTGTTCCTGATCGCGCGCGACGTGATCGGGGCGCTGACCAATGCGTGGATGCTGTACTTTGGACTGTTGTTCATCGCGATCGTGCTGTTCCGGCCCGAGGGTATCGCCGGGGCTGTCTCGGCTGCGTTCCAGAAGCATTCGCTGATCCGGCGGCAAGGTAACTCGGCCATGCGCCTGTTGTTCGGAGGCGAACGATGGCGCTGATAGAAGCGGCAGGCATACATGTCCGGTTCGGCGACCGCGTGGTGCTGGAAAGCATCGATCTTGCGGTGCCCGAGGGCGAATTCCACGGCCTGATGGGGCCGAACGGCGCCGGCAAGACCACGTTTTTCAATGTGCTCACCGGCCGCGTGAAGCCGAGCCGCGGTTCGATCCGGCTCGACGGCAGGGACGTCACTGGCCTCAGCTCGCACCGCATCGCCGCCCACGGCGTCGCCCGCTCGTTCCAGATCATGACGCTGTTCGACGAGTTTTCCGCGCGCGAGAACGTCACCGTGGGTCTCCCGGCGTTTCGGGCTCGCGGCTTCGACATGCGCCACGCCGCCGCCAATGACAGCGGCTTTGCCAGGAGCGCGATGGAAATCCTCGCCACCGTTGGCCTCGCCGACAAGGCCGATATTCGCGCCAGGGACCTCTCCTATGGTGACCGCCGGGCGCTGGAAATCGCGGTGGCGCTCGCACAGGGGCCGCGCGTGCTGTGCCTGGATGAGCCGACCTCGGGCCTCGGCTCCGACGGTGTGCAGCGGCTGGCGGCGCTGGTCGGACGGCTGAAAGGCAAGCTCACCATCGTGGCGATCGAGCACGACATGGAATTCCTGTTCGCGCTGGCGGACCGCATCTCGGTGATTCACTGGGGCCAGGTGGTCGCGCGCGGCACGCCGCATGAATTACAGCAGAACGAATGGGTCAAACGCTCCAACCTCGGGCGGTTCGCATGATCCTCGAAGTCGACGCGGTCGATACGTTTTATGGCGAGACCCAGGCGCTGTTCGGCGCCTCACTTGCGGTGCCGCGCGCGAAAGTGTTTGCGCTGCTTGGGCCCAACGGCGCCGGCAAGACCACGATGCTGCGCTCGATCCTCGGCCTGACCCGCCCGCGGCGAGGCGCGGTCCGCTTCGGCGGCCGCGACGTGACCCGCAGCCCGACCCACGAGATCGCCCGTGCCGGCATCGGCTGGGTGCCCGACGATCGCCGGCTGTGCCCGACCCTGACGGTGGCGCGCAATCTGCGCATCGCGCAAAAGCGCACGCCGTTTCGGGCCTGGAGCATCAAGGAGACCTGCGAGATTTTCTCGCCGCTGGAATATCTGATGGAGCGCGACTGCGAAAACCTGTCCGGCGGCGAGATGCAGATGGTGGCGATCGCCCGCGCCCTGGTCGGCGCCCCCGGCCTGATCCTGTTCGACGAGCCGAGCCAGGGCTTGGCGCCGAAGATCGTCGGCGACGTGCTGGCCACGATCCGCAAGCTGCGGGAGGCGGGCGTCGCCTCGCTGGTCGTCGAGCAGAATGCCGAGATCGCGCTCTCGGTCGCCGACCATGCCGCCGTGATCGACCGTGGCCGGATTGCCTGGACCGGCGATGCCCAAACCTTGCGCGAAGACGGCGCGTTGCGCGCACGCCTGCTTGGAGTTCACTGATGGCCGCGCCGCTACTCGCCCTCGATCGCGTCCGCAAGGTTTACACACGCGGGCGCATCGTGCGCCGTCCGACGTTCACCTTGGAGGCCGACCTCGTGATCGATGCGCCCGCGATCATCGGGGTGGTCGGGCCGAACGGCGCCGGCAAGACCACGCTGTTCGAGATGATGACTGGCTCCAACGTACCCTCGGCGGGCCATGTCTATGTCGCCGGCACCGATATTCATCGGGTGAAATATCGCGAGCGCGACCGGCTGGCGATCCATTATCACCAGTCCTATCAGGTCCGCCGCTTTCGCAAGCTGGTGCCGTCCGCGTTCCTGCAGGCGTCGCCGACTGCAGCACCGATGGTGCATCTGTTCGACGAGCCGCAGTTCAACCTGCAGGACGGTTATATCGGCTTCATGCTCGACTTCTTCCGCAAGCTGCGCGCCGAGGGTCGGCTGGTGGTGCTGTGCCTGCACCCGACCGCGAGCTGGCATCTGGAGATCCTCGCCGAGATATCAGAGCAATTTCTGCTGGTCGCAGACGGCGGCGTCACCCGGCAACCGGATTTCCGCACGCTGGTGAAGGAGCCGAGGTTTCGCAATTATCTGGGTCCGGAAATGACCCGCCATGCCGAATCTCTCGCCGGCCCGGCGTAATCCTCCGGCGCCGGCTTGATCTTTTGCAGGACTATTCGCATGTTGCGCCCATAAATTCCGATCAGGGAGAAGTTTTCGTGGCCTATCCGAACACCCAATTATTCATCAACGGCAAATGGCGTCCGGCCCACAGCGGCAAGACCATTGAAGTGCTCAATCCCGCGACGGAAGAGACGATCGGGACGGTCGCGCACGCGGAAAAATCCGACCTCGACGAAGCGCTGGCCGCTGCAGCCGCCGGCTTCAAGGTCTGGCGCGCGGTATCGGCGTTCGACCGCTGCAGGATCATGCGCAAGGCCGCCGCCATCATGCGCGAGCGCAATGACGAAATCGCGCCGCTGCTGACCATGGAGCAGGGCAAGACGCTGGCCGAAGCCAAAATGGAAGCGATGGCGGCGGCCGACGTCATCGAGTGGTTTGCCGAGGAAGCCAAGCGCGCCTACGGGCGGCTGATTCCGGCGCGCGGGCCAGGCATCTATCAGATGGCGATCAAGGAGCCGGTCGGTCCTGTCGCGGCGTTCACGCCGTGGAATTTCCCGATCAACCAGGTGGTGCGCAAGCTCTCCGCCGCGCTGGCGTCGGGGTGCTCGATCATCGTCAAGGCGCCGGAGGAAACCCCGGCGTCGCCCGCGCAGCTGATCCGCGCATTTGCGGACGCCGGCGTGCCGGATGGCGTGATCAATCTCGTCTATGGCGTGCCGTCGGAGATCTCGGAATACCTGATCCCGCATCCGGTGATCCGCAAGATCTCCTTCACCGGCTCGACCGTGGTCGGCAAGCAATTGTCGGCGCTGGCCGGATTGCACATGAAGCGCGCCACCATGGAACTGGGCGGGCATGCGCCGGCGATCGTTTTCAACGACGCGGACGTGACGTCCGCGGCGAAAATCCTGTCGGCGGCGAAATACCGCAACGCCGGCCAGGTCTGCATTTCGCCGACCCGCATGCTGGTGCAGGACGACGTGTTCCGCGAATTCGTCGACAAGTTCGTCGAGGGCGCCCGGTCCATGAACGTCGGCAACGGCATGGACCCCAATTCCAAAATGGGTTCGCTCGCCAATCCGCGCCGCGTCACGGCGATCGAGGGCATGGTGCAGGACGCCATCAGCAAGGGCGCGAAGCTCGAGACCGGCGGCCATCGTGTCGGCAACAAGGGCTACTTCTACGAGCCGACCGTCGTCAGCGACGTACCGAAGGATGCCCGCGCCATGAACGAGGAGCCGTTCGGACCGCTGGCGCTGATCTCGCGCTTTTCGACGCTCGACGAGGTGACCGAAGAGGCCAATCGCCTGCCGTTCGGTCTCGCTTCCTACGCCTTCACCAGCTCGACCAGGACCGCCACCGCGATCGGCGCCAACATCGAAGCCGGCATGGTTTCGATCAACAGCTTCGGTCTGGCGCTGCCGGAAGTGCCGTTCGGAGGTGTGAAGGACTCCGGATATGGTTCGGAGGGCGGCACCGAAGCGATGGACGCCTATTTCAACACCAAGTTCATCTCGCAGACCGGCGTCTGAGCAAGCCGTCACGCATCGACCTGCCGGCGGCCCCTAGGCGGGCCGCCGGCGGATCAGGAATTTCTGTAATCCCTCCAGCACCAGTTCGCGGCGCTGGTTGAACACGGTGCTGCGCAGGGTCACCACGCCGGTGCTGCGGCCCGGCACCAGCTCGGTCACTTCCAGCGCCGGATAGATGGTGTCGCCGGCATAGACGGGCTTCAGGAATTTGCTCGATTGCTCGAGAAAGCCGACCAGCGATTCCTCGACGATATAGGGAAACAGGCCGGCTCCCGGCGCGGTGTGGACCAGGGTCTGGAAGCCATGCGCCAACAGGTCCGGCATGCCACGGGCGCGGCAATATTCGACGTCGTAATGGATCGGATGGGTGTCGCCGCTGGCGGTCTGGAATGCGGCGAACACCGCCGAGGTCTGGGTGCGGCTCGGGATGACAAAGCGTTCGCCAAGCACGAAATCCTCGAACCAGCGTTGTTCCCGGACCATGCGGTGCGCGGCGGGATCGAACTCGGTCATGCCTGATTTCCTCTGAATTTGCGGCTCATCCGTATCGCAGAGGTGTTGCTGCGGCAATCCGTTCGACCTAATTCGTAATGCCCGGGCTTGTCCCGGGCATCCACGTCTTTAAAACAGTCATGCGCAAAAGACGCCGATGGCCGGAGCGAGCCATCGCAAAGAAGAAATGGGAAACGCCCGGGTACCATGACTCTGCTTGCAAAAATCTCGACCGGGCTGGACGAGCGTTCCGCGCGGTTGGCCGGCATCGGGTTGATGCTGCTGGCGATCTTCATGTTCTCGTTCGGCGACGCGCTGGGCAAGTTCTTGGTCGCGACCTATTCGGTCGGGCAATTGCTGTGGCTGCGCGCCTGCGCGGCGCTGCTGGTGCTGCTGCCGATCGTCTGGCGGCAGCGCGCTGCGTTCGGCAGGCTGGAGCGGCCGTGGCTGCAGTTGTTGCGGGTGACGCTCTCCACTCTCGAAGTCGCGGCGTTCTTCATCGCGACGGTCTATCTGCCGCTCGCCGACGTCATCACATACTATCTGGCGGCTCCCATTTTCGTCACCGCGCTGTCGGCGCTGGTGCTGCGCGAGCATGTCGGCTGGCGGCGCTGGACCGCGGTCCTGATCGGTTTTTGCGGCGTGCTGATCGCGCTGCGGCCGTCGGCACAGACGGTGAGCTGGCCCGCCATGATCGCGCTCGGCGGCAGCCTGTCGTTCGCGTTGTTGATGCTGATTACCCGCTCGCTGCGGGCGACGCCGGATATCGTGCTGGCGACCTCGCAATTTGTCGGTACCTTCGCGCTCGGCGCGCTGATGGCGCCGTTCGGCTGGGTGACGCCCAGCCTCGGCAGCCTCGGTCTGTTCGCTGCGGCCGGCTTCATCTCGGTCGGCGCGTTGCTCTGCGTCAACCGCTCGCTGAAACTCGCACCGGCCAGCGTGGTGGTGCCGTATCAATATTCGATGATCGTTTGGGCGGTGATGTTCGGCTATTTCGTGTGGGGCGACGTACCGCAGCCGCCGACCATCATCGGCGCGGCCATCATCATCGGCGCGGGGAGCTATATTTTCTGGCGTGAACAAAGGCTCGGGCGCGAGGAGCCGGTGGTCAACCCGCCGGCGTGAGAGCTGAACTCCATCAACCCGTCGTCCCGGCCTTGAGCCGGGACCCATAACCACCGCAGTCAATTTTGCGAAGGCTGGAGCAACATCCCGCCCGCGACAAGCGACCGGGATTATGGGTCCCCGCGTTCGCGGGGACGACCACTATCTGTTACACCCCATGCCGTGTCGAACTGTTCCAGTTCTTCAGCGACGACCACACGCTTCGGCTCAGCCGGAAGCGATCGACCGGGGTTGATGATCCCAGCGCCTCGAAGCGGTGCAACTCGACGCCGCTCCACTGGAAGCCGCATTTCTCCAGAATGTTGCGCGACGACGGGTTGGCGACCCGGGCGCCGGAGATCAGGTGCTCGACCTCGAACTCTTCGAAGGTGAAATCGATCACGGCGCGCGCCGCCTCGGTGGCAAAACCCTGGCCCCAATGTTCGACGCCGAGCCAGTAGCCGAGCTCCGGCGCCTCCTGCTCGCGCCAGTCGACGCCGACCATGCCGACCGGCACGAAATTGTTTTCGATCAGGAACACGGTCCCGCGAGCATCGTCCGCGATCGCGCGCACGGATTCGATAGCGTGATCCTGGGTGTAGGGATGCGGCAGACGGCGGGTCATTTCTGCAATGCGGCGGTCGTTGGCCAGAGCCGCGATCGCTTTTACGTCCGCGAGCGTCGGCCTGCGCAGCATCAGCCGTTCGGTCTCGAGGACGCAGGGACTGCCCTCGCGCAATGTCGGGGTCGGGATATCC